>CAZVVA010000180.1:0-6500 GCA_964630455.1 uncultured Candidatus Sumerlaeota bacterium | reverse complement strand
CTCCACGCACAACAAGATGCAGGTCTTGAGTGCCCAGCTCATGGAGGTTGACTACATCGGACTGGGGCCCATTTTCCCAACGCAGACAAAGAAGTCTCCGTATAAGCCCCTGGGAACCGAAATTATTAGCTGGGCAGAGGCGCAGACGCGGTTGCCATTCGTGACAATCGGGGGAATTGATAAACATAATATTGGCGAAGTGATCAGGGCGGGTGCAGAGTGCGTGGCTATAGCTTCGGCTATAATGGGTGCTGAGGACTTGACCCTGGCAACTCGCGAATTGATTGAAGAAATGGAAAGCGTAAAGAAGGGATAGACATGACACAGTACGACCAGGCACGAAGCGGCCAGATTACGGAAGAGATGCGCGCCGTGAGCCAGGCAGAAGGGATTGACTCCGAGCGGCTTCGCCATCTCATTGCAGAAGGAAAGGTCATCATTCCGAGAAATCGCAACCATGAAAAATCCAGCTGCGTTGGGATTGGCACATCACTCCGAACTAAAGTGAATGCGAATATCGGGACGTCGCAGGATCGGTGCAACTTGAATGAGGAATTGGAAAAGCTGCGCGTGGCGATTGAAGCCGGCGCCGACACGGTGATGGACCTCAGTACGGGCGGTGAAATTAACACTATCCGGAAAATCATCCTTGAGCATTCAACAGTACCGGTGGGGAGTGTCCCGATTTACCAGATGGTGGTGGAGCTTCTGCGCGCAGGAAAGAACATTGAGGATCTGACCGAACAGATAATTCTCGATACCATCGAGAAACACGCGGCGGACGGGATTGATTTCATAACCATTCATAGCGGACTTACCTTAAATGCGCTGCGCAAAATGAAGCGCAAAGATCGCATCATGAACGTCGTGAGCCGTGGCGGCTCGTTCCTGGTACGCTGGATGCAGACACACAGAAAGGAAAATCCTCTTTTTACTGCCTATGACAAGATTATAGAGATTGCTAAAGAGTATGATGTGAGCTTCAGCCTGGGTGACGGACTGCGGCCGGGTTGTATCCACGATGCCACGGACAATATTCAGCTTGACGAGCTGCTCGTTATGGGAGAGCTGCGCGATCGCGCCATTGATGCTGGTGTGCAGGTAATGATTGAAGGGCCAGGCCACATTCCACTTGGTGAGATCAAAACCAACGTTCAGATCGAGAAGAAGGTTTGCAAAGGTGCACCATTCTACGTACTGGGGCCGCTGGTGACCGACGTATCGCCTGGCTATGATCATATTGTGTCGGCAATTGGCGGGGCGATAGCAGCGGCTGAGGGTGCAGATTTCCTCTGTTTTGTGACCCCTTCAGAACATTTACGCCTGCCCACGGTTGAGGACGTTCGGCTGGGCGTGATCACCAGCAAGATTGCGGCCCACATCGGCGATATTGAAAAGAATGTGCCTGGTGCAAGCGAATGGGACGACGCCATGTCGCGCGCGAGAGAACAACGCGACTGGGAGAAGATGTTTACGCTCGCCCTGGATCCCAAGCGACCGAAACAGTATCGCACGGAAAGTCTGCCCAAGAGCAGCGATGTGTGTACCATGTGTGGGGATCTCTGTTCGATGAAAACCGCATCGCCAGGGGTAAAATTCCTCGACTAGCCTCAATGATTTTGCTCAAGAAACTATTCCTCCCAAGTGCGAGGCGTCTTCCTCACTACCAATACTTGGCCCACTACCCAGAGCATTCTCTATTGTCGCTGGGCAGTGCCGAGCTGCCGGTGAAAAAGAATTTACATTCAGCCCATTGGTGTATACATTTACCCCTACAGTCGTTCACACGTAGCTTATAAGGAGAGCAACGGATGGTTAGCCCGCGCGGCAGGCACTCATCTAAATCTAAAACAATGGCTTCTCTAGGCGAATTTGGACTCATACAGAAGATTCGCCAAATGCTTCCCGGGACCACTGCAGCTGTTGAATGCGGCATTGGCGACGATGCGGCTGTAGTGAAGCTGCCAGGAACATCTTCGCGCCGGATTCTCATTACGGCGGATATGATGGTGGAAGAGACTCACTTCTCCCTTTCCTTCATCTCGCCGTTTGCCTTAGGGCGAAAAGCGGCAGCAATCAACTTTAGCGATATCGCTGCAATGGGGGGTACACCACGGATCATGCTGGTATCAGTGGGGCTTCCCTCGGGCTTCCGGACAGAAACCATTATGACCATATACCGAGGCCTGCGTGCGGAGGCGAAAAAAATCGGCTGCCGTATTATTGGCGGCGACACCGTAAGAGCGAAGTGTCTGATTCTGGACGTTACTGTGGTTGGAATGCTAAAAGTTGGCCAGGCTCCAGCCTACAGATCAAAGGCACGTCAGGGGCAACATGTGTATGTTACTGGATACCCTGGGGAGTCCGGAGCCGGGCTCGAGGTGCTACGAGGAACGTGGCGTCTTAAGAAACGGCTTGGCCGAACGGCTACACGGCTGATTGCGCGACACGTCACTCCAACACCCCGTGTTCGAGAAGGAAAGATTCTGTCGCAATACTTTCGTGACCTTGCTATGATTGACGTAAGCGACGGCGTGTACAGTGATCTCAATATGCTCGCCACTGCGAGTCGCAAAGGGATTCAAATAGAGCTAGAGAGGTTGCCTTGTTCTGCTGCGCTGAGACGCTTCTGCAATGCGGTGAACAAGGATGCCCTCAACTACGTGCTGTTTGGTGGTGAAGATTACGAGCTCCTGTTCACCACACGTGCGTCACCGGAGGAAATCACCCGGGCTTTTCGCCGCCATCGCATCAGAACACCGGTCAGCCAGATCGGCAAGATTGGAGGTCAAGGCGTAGTTTTTCTCGATGCATCAGGGAAAGTGCGGCGTCTTCGTGATAAAACATTCAAGCATTTTTCTTAGCTAAGAGCTGAGCGGAAAACTCGGACTACGCGCCTCATAAGGTCAAATAAGCGCTTGAGAAGCCAGATGTCCTTTTGCGCTCTGAATCGCTGGAATAATTTCGTTGATTTTGTGAGGAGATAACCCTAGGGTGCACACGTTTGTCGCAACGTATTTTCGTCCGGAAACCAGATTGCCCGGAGGATAAAAAGCTCATGACGATTGCATATTTCGACTGCTATAGTGGGATAAGCGGTGATATGACGCTGGGTGCTCTGGTTGATCTGGGCCTAAAGCCCGCAGCACTGAGGAAAGCTCTGGCGGCTCTCCCGCTTACTGGATATACCCTGCGGACGCGGCGGATCACACGCTGCGGAGTTACTGCAACTAAAGTGGACGTAGTCGTGCGACAGGCGCGTGAGCCGAGGCGAAAATTTCGCGACATTAGCACGCTGATCCAGCGCAGCTCTCTCCCGCGGTTAACAAAACAACGCGCTGTGGAAGCCTTTCGGAAACTTGCCCGTGCCGAGGCAACAGTTCATCAGTCGTCCATTGAAAAGATCACCTTTCACGAAGTGGGTTGCACGGATGCCATTGTAGACATCACAGGCACCATGCTTGGCCTAGAGATGTTGGGGATTCAGCGCGTTTACGCCTCGGCCCTCCCGATTGGGGGAGGAACGGTTAGATCGCATCATGGCGAATACCCGGTGCCTGCGCCAGCGACCATGGAATTGTTGAAAGGGATTCCCGTGGTTCCCTGCGACACCCAAGCCGAGCTGGTGACGCCAACCGGCGCAGCGATCATCACAACCCTTGCGGAGCAATTCGGTACGTTTCCTGAGTTTCGCTGCACTCAGATCGGCTACGGGGCTGGCACACTGGAATTCCCGGACAAGACGAATTTCCTGCGCATTATGCTCGGAGAGGAAGAAGGCGCTCCAGTGGATCATGCGTATCAGAAGGAGCGGCTCTGCGTTCTCTCGACGGAAATTGACGATTGTAATCCCGAAATCTTCACGTACCTGTTTAATCTGCTCTTTGCCCAGGGTTGTCTGGATGCGCATCTCACGCCCATTCATATGAAGAAGAATCGGCCAGGTGTCACGCTGGAAGTGCTTTGCAGCGCCGAGCGCCTTCACGCTTTGATTGATTGTATTATCCGCGAAACGACAACATTCGGCGTGAAGGTGAGGAAAGTGGACAGATATTGCCTCCGAAGGAAACAGGCCTCGATTCAAACCGACTATGGCAAAGTGGCAGTCAAAGAAGGATACTGGGGTGACGAGCTCATCCGCGTCACACCGGAGTATCGCAGCTGCGAAGCCTTGGCACGCTCCACGGGGATGCCCCTCCTCACTATCTATAGCAACGCAGTGAAGCAGATTGAGCTCACGTATTTTCGAAAGAAGAAACAGCGAAAGAAAGCATCATGAAAAAACAATGGCTTCATCTTTTTATCGGCTGCCTGATAAGCGCGTTTTTTCTCTGGCTGGCATTTCGCAAAGTTGATTTCCAAACTCTGTGGGTCACACTTGGATCTATCAACTACTGGTGGACCATACCGTTCGTGGTAGTGACGCTGTTCAGCATGTATGTTAGAAGCATACGGTGGCACTATTTGCTCTTGCCTTCCTATAAGATTCCTACTCGGCGTCTCTTTTCCCCTCTAATGATCGGTTTTGCCTTTAACGGCATCTTTCCGGCACGGGCAGGCGAATTTGCCAGAGCGTACGTGCTCGGCAAGAAAGAGAAGATGAAATTCAGCGCGGCATTTGCCACGGTCGTAGTGGAACGAATTTTTGACGGCCTGACTATGCTCTTCCTTTTCGCCATCACCTTGATGATTCTTCCGGAATTCGGCTCCAATAGTGACATCGCATCGTGGGATGCGCGGCGCATGCTATCGGGCTCAACCCTGCGGCTAGGGTTCACTGTAGCGCTGGGAATACTGTTTCTGACTCTGATCCTGGCAGAAGGATGCTTGTTTTCCGGCATTCGCAAGCGGTTGGAATCAATGCTTACGAGGCGAAATCCAACATCCCGGCCAGGGTTAAGAGGGAGGCTGCTGCGGATGCTGGAATCTTGTGGCCGGGTGCAGCGCCCAATGGTTCCGGCGGCCATCCTAGGAGCGCTAAGCCTAATCATCCTGGCATTAGTAATTGCACTCTGGTGCGGAGCGCTAGTGAGCAGCGAAAAAATCTATACGTTCGGCAAGGTATACACTATCAATGGCGAGACCTTGCAGGCCCTGAGCCAAAATTTCGCTAAGATCATGCTTATTGGGTTTATCCTGCTTGTGCTCTTGCTGGTTAATCCGATTCGCCAGCTCATTCAGGCGGCTATCCTTCGATTGCCGCTGGTTACTGCGGGGATGAAAGAAAAAACGGTGGAGATTTTTGAGTCCTTCACTACCGGGCTAACTTCGCTACGCAACATACGTGCCCTTGTGTTTATTATCCTCTATTCGCTCGTAGTCTGGGGCACAGTCGGGTATTCCATGGTTATTATGTCGTACGGATTCGAAGGACTGACTATGACGCTTCCCCAAGCAATGGCCATAACGATCATTATCTGTGTGGCAATTCTCATTCCAGCTGCACCGGGCTATTGGGGTCTGTATGAGTTTGGGTGTGTGTTTGCGCTGCGAGTGCTAAATATTGAAGAAAACCAGTCTACGGCGATTGGCTTTTCGCTTGTTATCCACACGCTCCAGATGGTGCCCATTATCCTCATCGGGTTATTCTTTGCCTGGCGAGAACAGGTCTCGTATCGCCAGATATCAAAGGTCGGCTCCCCTTCGTAAACAGAAAAAATGGTGGAGCATGCAGCAGTCCCTTCAGATTCCCAGTGACCAGGAGAAAAGCACAGAAAAGTACACAAAATAAGTCCTGCAGATTCAATAGACCATACCGGATTTGTAGCATATGTTACCCACAGTTTATAGTTGACATGGATACACACAAGGTTATATTTTATTCCTAGTTTATAATAAGAGAAAAAGATACAAAAATGTTTTGAACTCGTCGCACGGTTTGCTTGTGTTACCAGTGTTAATTGATGGCAACCAGGGACGATTCTAAAATTTGTGTGATGATCGCAGTAACGCTAGCATCGTGTCGTAAATCCAGGTCACCAAACAGAAAAAATTATAGTGACAAGGAAGTGTGAGCGACATGGCCGGAACAGATAAGAAGAACAATCCTAAAATTGGCGAGCAGGAACGAGCAAAGAAGGCGGTCCGCAAACCGACGAAAGAAGAGAAAGAATTTTTCGACAAGCGGACACTCGCCAAGAAGTACAAGAGTAGTACTCCCACCCTAGGGCTTATTCTTGAAGAGGCAGGCCTTATCAATGAAGAAATGATCAACGACGTGCTGAGCAATAGCGATGAGAGTGCACAGAGCTTGAAGCGGAGTCTGATCTCCCAGGGGCTTGTCCGAGAAGCTGATATTCTTGATGCCCTGGCGCAAGAGATGGGGATGGAGAAAATCAGCTTCCAGGATTTGCGGATTACGCCGGAGCTAGTACAACAGATTGACGCGAAAACCGCCAAGAAATACCAGGTTTTCCCGGTTCGCTATGACGATGAGTCTATTCATGTAGCTTTGTCAGATCCGCTGAATATCCAGACTACGGATGATCTGGAGAAGATAC
>CAZVVA010000179.1:0-7608 GCA_964630455.1 uncultured Candidatus Sumerlaeota bacterium | reverse complement strand
CTCAGTGAGCTGGATGGTGATCTGGCCGGATGACGTCATGGCCTGGATGGCGTTGAGGATCAGGTTAAGGAAGACCTGTTTGAGCTGCTCGGAGTTAATCCGGGCATAGAACAGCTTTCCCTCCTCGGCGATGTCCGCCTGAACTGCGCTCTGAGTCAGCTGGGGCTTGAGCAGGGCAATAACGTGGTGCAGCACTGTTGCGACATTGCTGACGGCCTGGTCAGGCTTCTGTGTGCGGGCAAAAGTGAGGAAATTCGTAAGTGCCAGGTTAAGGCGCTCTGTTTCGGCGATGAGAATCTGGGCAAATTCGTATTCTTGAGCTGTGGGATCGAACTTGTCTTTCAGGATTTCAGCAGTGCCTTTGATAGAGGCAAGTGGATTGCGTATTTCGTGGGCGAGAGTAGCGGAGAGATTGCCGAGGGCAGCGAGGCGGTCAACACGCTGCAGTTGTTTTTCGATTGCGAAAACTTCCTGGGTGCGGGTGCGCAGATCCTGATATGTCTTTTCCAGCTCAGCGGATTTCTGTGAGAGCGAGTGGTAGGCCTGCTCAAGGGCCTCGGTTTTCTGCCGCAATGCTTTATTGGTTTCTTGTAACTCATAAGCGGTGGTGCGATAGCGGGTCCGCTCAGCTGCCAGGTGCTGGGCGAGGTAACCGGTGATCAGTCCCACGACGTTATAAAGAACGATTTCCATGGTGCGGCTGAGGTTTTCGGTGAGGAGATGGCCGCCCCAATCGCGCAGGACGTGAGGAAAGTAAATGAGGCTAATCAGCAAGCTGGTGCCGAGGCCGCCATGCAGGCCAAACCAGAAGCTCGCAAGAATAATTGGGATGTAGTAACAGCGACGATAAATTTCGTGGTAGGAGAAGTAGCGCATAGGGGTGAAGTAATGCAGCATGGTTATAGCGAACAGGAGAAAGAGGATAAAGAAGATCTTGCGTGTAAGGTCTCGGGGTAATTGAACAGGCATTACTCTCCCCCTTGGTTCGTTTCATCTGCAAGGGCGGGCGGTGGTCCGTCTGCTGCGGTACTGCGTAGCATGCGTCTGAGCTCCCACCCTTTCCAGAGGCGATAGATAGCGGGGATAATAAGAAGCGTGAGGAAGGTAGAGCTTATCAGGCCGCCGACCATTGGCGATGCAATGCGTTTCATAACTTCGGAGCCGGTTTCTCCGACAGTGCCGATCATGATGGGAATCAGGGCGATGATAGTGGTGGTCACCGTCATGATTTTCGGTCGGACGCGCATCACCGCGCCTTCAATGATACACCCATCAAGGTCTTTCTTCGAGCTGAGGAGACCTTCGCGGAGCCGCTGTTTATACGTTTCGTCAAGATAGACGAGCATCACGATACCGGTTTCTGCGGCAAGTCCAGCCAGAGCGATGAAGCCAACCGCTACGGCTACGCTCATGTTAAATCCCAGCACCCACATCAGCCAGATGCCGCCTACGAGGGCGAAGGGGAGCGAGAAGAGAACGATCAAGCTTTCCGTGATGTTGCGAAAATGTACATAGAGCAGGAAGAAGATAATGGCAAGGGTTAAGGGTACAACGAGCCTGAGCCGTTTTTGAGCGCGCTCCATATATTCATACTGTCCGCTCCACTTGAGGTTGTATCCGACCGGGATATTGATTTTTTCGTTAAGGGTCTTTTTTGCGCGTTTAATGTAGGTGCCAATGTCAACCCCTTTTACGTCCACATAGATCCATGCGTTGAGGCGAGAGTTTTCGCTCTTAATGGCAGCCGGGCCTTTCTTGATCGAGAGTGTGGCGAGCTGGCCGAGAGGGATTTGCTCGCCCCGCGGTGTAGGCACGAGCACGCGGCGCAGCGCTTCGGGGCTGCTGCGCAGCTCTCGGCCATAGCGTAGATTCACGGAATAGCGCTCCAGGCCTTCCACGGTCTGAGTGATGTTCATGCCACCGATGGCGGACATGATGACCTCCTGCACGTCGTCCACAGTCAGTCCGTAGCGGGCAATTGCCTTGCGGTCAATCTGAAAGTCCAGGTAATTACCGCTCATCACGCGTTCGGCGTAGACGCTCAGGGTGCCGGGAATAGTACGAACCACGGCTTCGATCTCTTCGCCCAGGCTCTGGAGGACGTTGAGATCAGGGCCGGCAATCTTGATACCCACCGGGGTTTTGATGCCGGTACTGAGCATGTCAATGCGGGTTTTAATTGGCATGGTCCAGGCATTGGTGAGCCCGGGGAACTGTATGGCCTGGTCCATTTCGTTGGCGAGTTTATCAGGAGTCATACCTGGTCGCCACTCCTCGATGGGTTTGAGCATGATGGTGGTTTCGATCATGCTGAGCGGGGCAGGATCAGTGGAGGTTTCCGCGCGGCCGATTTTGCCAAACACTCGTTCAACTTCCGGAAACTGTTTAATGATTTTATCGGTCTGTTGGAGGAGTTCGCGCGCCTTGGTGATCGAAATGCCGGGCAGGGTAGTTGGCATGTAAAGGAAGTCGCCTTCATAGAGAGGGGGCATAAATTCAGAGCCGATCTGGCGGTATGGGAGCCAGGTGAGCAGGGTAGCAATGATAGCGAGCAGGATGATTGTCTTGGGGAAACGGAGCACGAGCCTGATGAGTGGCATGTAGATGGCGATGAGGAGACGACTGAGAGGATGCTTTTTTTCTGAGATAATGCGGCCGCGCACGAAATAGTACATTAGCACAGGAATAAGTGTTATGGCCAGAATGGAGGAGGCGGCCATGGCAAAGGTTTTCGTGTAGGCCAGAGGTTTGAAGAGGCGGCCTTCCTGGGCCTGGAGCGCGAAGACGGGAAGAAAGGAGAGGGTGACGATAACCAGCGAGAAGAAAAGCGCGGGGCCAACTTCGCGGCATGCCTGCAGAATTATTTCACCGTGATTTAGCGGATTTGTGCCTTGCGCCTTGGCGTGTTCGAGATGCTTGTGGGCGTTTTCCACCATGACCACAGACGCATCAACCATCACGCCGATGGCAATAGCGATTCCCCCGAGCGACATGATGTTCGCGTTGATTCCCATGCGATACATTATGATGAAGGAAATAAGGATTCCAACCGGCAGGGTGAATATAGCCACGAAGGCGCTGCGCAAATGGAGGAGGAAAAGGACGCAGACAAGTGCGACGACTATCATCTCTTCGGTCAATTTGCGCTTGAGCGTGGAGATGGCACGGAGGATCAGGGCAGAGCGATCGTAGACCGTGACGATCTCAACGCCCTCAGGCAAGCCCTGTTTGAGCTCTTCGAGTTTGTGCTTGACGCGTTTGATAGTCTCGAGGGCGTTTTCGCCCAGCCGCATTACAATGATTCCACCTACTACCTCGCCTTCGCCGTCAATCTCTGCCAGGCCGCGGCGTAGTTCCGGGCCGAGTGAGACCGTGGCAATGTCTTTGATCAGGATAGGGGTGCCGCTCTGGCCAACGCCCACCGCGATGTTCTTCACGTCGTCAACGGATTTAATATAGCCGAGGCCGCGGATCATGAATTCGGTTTCCGCCATTTCGATAACGCGTCCACCAACGTCGCGATTACTGCGCTGGATGGCCATACGCACTTTGCTGAGCGGGAGATTATAGGCTAGCAGTTTAACGGGATCTACAGTGACCTGGTACTGCTTGACAAAACCACCGATACTTGCCACCTCTGCAACGCCTTGCACACTGGTGAGTTCATACTTGAGGTACCAATCCTGGATCGAGCGCAGTTCCTGGAGGGAGTGAGACTTTGAGGTAAGAGCATATTCGTAAATCCATCCGACACCCGTGGCATCCGGTCCGAGAGAAGGCGTGACGCCGGGCGGAAGACGGCCTTGCACGAAGTTGAGGTATTCGAGTACGCGGCTGCGCGCCCAGTAGAGATCCGTGCCGTCCTCGAAGATGATGTAGACGAACGAGAGGCCAAAAAACGAGTAGCCGCGAACCACACTGGCATAGGGAACCGAGAGCATTGCAGTTGTCAGCGGGTAGGTCACCTGATCCTCGACGACCTGAGGCGCCTGGCCCGGGTAGTCAGTCATGACGATGACCTGAACGTCGCTGAGATCGGGAATTGCATCAAGCGGGATGTTCAGCAGGCAGTAGCCACCAATGACGATGACAATGAGCGTGACCATAATGACAAAGAATCGGTTATTGATGGAGAAGGCGATGATGCGTTCAATCATGCGGATGCTCCTTGGGGGAGAGATCACGCTGTTTTTCGCCGCACTCGAGCATCTCGGATCCGAAGTAAGGATTGCGTACCTTTGGGCTGTCTTGAATCCAGAAAGCATCAGCCATTGAGCAATAGAAGACGGCGTAGGACTTCTGTGCGAGCGTGGTGGGGCGTAGCTGCTCGAGGGCGGTGATGAACGTCTGGCTCAGGATTTTGAATTCTGTACGGAGGTCAGCCAGCGAGGGCTGCGTCATGCGACTGGCACTTTGAATCACAGGGGTGAGAAGGTATTTGAGGTTGTCATCAGATTCAGTGTGGAGGAGATGCTGAAGGTTCGAGGCAATGGCCTGAGTGTGTGCGGAGATGCCTTCAGTTGAATCAGCAGCCAGGGTATGCCAGAGGGGGATGTATTCATTTTCGAGCAGGTGGCTGAGAGCCTCATCCAGCGCAGGAGTAAGGGGAACGGGTGTTTCGGTCATAACAGGGGTTTTGGATGGAGGTATGGCCTCGGGTGCTGGGGCCTGTTTGGCAGCCAGCCGTGATGCGATCATCTTGTTAATTGCCTCGCGCAGATTGCTCTCGGAATCAATGAGGAACTGGGCAGAAGTAACGATGCGCTCGCCGTCATGAAGGCCGCTTTTAACCTGGAAAACGCCGTCACCATGGACGCCAAGGATGACGGTGCGGGGTTCAAAGCGGCCGCCGCCTTTATCCACAATCACCACGTTGCGTTCTCCTGAATGAATGACGGCCTCTTCGGGCACTTGAAGCACGTTTTCCAAGGGGGAGGTTCTTATCCGGGCGTTGGCATACATACCCGGGCGCAGGCGGTGGCCAGGATTGGCTGCCTCGATGCAAATCTTCATGGTGCGTGTCTTTTCGCTGAGATACGGATATTCGTAGAGCACCTTGCCGGTAAACCGTTCACCGGGGAAGTAGGAAATCTCTATCGCAACCTCCTGGCCTACTTGTATCCAGGGGAATTCGTACTCATAGATGTCGGCATGGATCCAGACTGTGGAGAGGTCAGCGATTTTGTACAGGTTCATGCCGGGTTTGACGTACATGCCTTCGAGGGCTTCGTCCATTTTTCGGACGACATATCCGTCAACGGGCGAAACTACGGTGAGAGCCTTTTCGATCTGACGTGTCTGTTCGAGGGTTTTGATCTGTTCTTCGGTGATGTCCCAGTAGCGGAGGCGTTTTCGTACTGCCTCGAGCAGTAATTCAGGGCCACGGGTCTGGAATTTTTTCGGCGCCTTTGCCAGATCCGCAGCGTAATCCAGGGCAGTCAGATACTCTTCCTGTGTAGATACAAGATCAGGGCTGTAGATTTCGAAGAGTTTCTGACCTTTGGTGACGCGCTCGCCGACGTAATTGACGTAGACCTTCTGAATCCAGCCGTCGTATTTCGTGGTGACCCAGTATATGGCTTTGTCATTGTAATCAAGGATGCCGACTGTGCGGATGGTATGCGCGAGATCCCCGCGCACGAGCTGCTGCGATTTGACGCCGATATTCTGCACGGTGATGGGGTCAATAGTAATAACCGCGCCGACGGATTTTTCTTCACCTTCATAGACCGGGACGAGATCCATGCCCATAGGTGATTTGCCGGGCTTATCGGAGATGTAGGTGGGGTCCATGGGTGCGACCCAGTATTTGATTTTTTTCTTGCCCGGCGCCTTTGGCTCTGCGGATGGGGCCTGGGAGACAGTTTCGCCAAGCGTAGTGCGCTTGAGTGGCACGAGATTCATGTTGCAGATGGGGCATAGGCCGGGGGTGTCTTGAATCACATGTGGGTGCATGCCACATGTCCAGAGTCCGGTTTCGCTTTTTTCTTCAGGTGCGGCCTCGTGTCGGAGCAGTTTCTGCTGGATTGAACTGAGTGGGCTCCAGTGCAGCGGATTTATCACGATAAATGCAGCCAGTGCGAGGCCGATGAGGATGCCGATCCCGGTCCGGCGCCATGGGTGGTACTTATGTGCCGATGGGGGCGCAGCTTCCTGTTGGGGTTTGTCGTTCGTCATGTTTGAATTATCGGACATTGTTCTTAGTCTCCTTTCTGCCTGTTATGGCAGACAGGCTCGTCGCTCAGATATCTTAGGGCGAGGGAAAAGGAATGCCTAGAGCACGTTCGAGGTTGCTCAGGGCTTTCATATAGTCGGCCTTCAGACGATAGAAGGCCATCCTGACGTTAAGCAGAATGCGCTCGCTGTCGAGAAGATCCAGGAATCCCAGTTTGCCGGTTGTATAGGCAGCTTCCGAGGAATTGAGTGATTGCTCGGCCTGCGGAATGAGCACGGTAGAGTAGAGCTCGAGTTGGTCGCGTGTTGTTGAGAGGCGGAGATACTGATCGCGAATGTCGAAGTCAGTTTCGTTTTCAACTTTGTCATGCTGTGCCTGAGCGGCGGTTCGCAGGTATTCCGCTTCGTTAAGCGCGGCGCGTAACTTCCCGCGCCAGATGGGGAGACTAATTCCCAGTGAGACGTTGTAGGCATCCTGGCCATTGTCGGGCGGGGGCATCAAACGGCCAGGGCGGTCTTCGCGGTCCCCCACGTTGATATAAGCAAACCCTAGACGCAGATTTGGCCAGTAGCTCTTTCTGGCGAGCTGGACGCGGATCTGGCTTTTCTCAATGGCATGACGTGTGGCTTGAATATCAGGGCGATTCTGGTGCGCCAGGGTGTAGAGCTGATTCAAGTCGAGCGACAGCGAAGGGATGGAGAAGTCAGCTGGTTCGTAAGATCGCGCTTCCGGTGGCTGGTCAATCAGGGTATTGATCATGGCGGCAAGAGTGTCGCGCTGCTTCTCAAGCAGGAGAAGGCGATCCTGATCTTTGGTAATTTCCGTTTGAACTTTAATGACGTTCTGCTGAATGCCTTTGCCGGTGGCGTAGCGCGTGGCTGCGATGTTTTCGAAGCGCTGCAGGAGCTCAAGATCACCGCGGGTGATGGCGATGGCCATGTGGATGAAGTACAGGTCGTAATAGGTATTTTTCATGCGGCGGATAATTTCGAGTTGCCGGACCTTGTAGTGCTCGGCCTGGGCCAGGGCTTCCTGGAAGCCGATCTTGCCTTTGAGGCTGAGCGTGCCGAACCAGGGAAACTGCTGCGAGAGGGCCAGGATGTTGCGATGCGGGCCAACGCGCGTTTCGACACTCTCGATGAATTGTGTGATAGTCAGCATCGGATCAGGCAAGGCCTTGACCTGTGGAATTTTCTCGATACTGGCCCTCCAGCGTGCTTCAGTTTCGCGCAGCTGGGGATTTCGGACCAGCGCCTCACTAATCAGACGACGCAATTGTGCATCTGTGCTATAGAACTCTGGTTGCACAGCCACGGGAGTTGTGGGCTCATCAGCGGGACGAGAGGCCTTTAAAAATGGAAGCGCATGCACTACGGGTGCGTGTATTGCGAACAATACAGACATCAGAGTCAGAAGCGCGCTTAGGGCAAACC
>CAZVVA010000178.1:0-7618 GCA_964630455.1 uncultured Candidatus Sumerlaeota bacterium | reverse complement strand
GATTGCCCGGAAGCAGGCCGAGGGATTCTTCGTGACAATTGTTTGCGATAATGACGGGCAGGTTTTGCGTCTGGACGAGCTGCTGCGCGAGCGCGAACTTGGCTCTGTCCAGATTCTTTCAGACCAAACCGGGGCCTCGCAATTCAAGCCACGCGACTTTCTCAAAGGGCCGTATGATATTGTGCTGAGCGTGGGAGACCTGCACAACGGCTTTCTGTTTCCGGATATTGGTGCGCTTTTTATTACCGATCGTGAGATGTTCGGGCGCTACAAGCGGCGTCATAGCTACCGCAAGATCTACAAAGGAGTACCCATCAGGGCAGCGGATGAGATTCGGCGAGGAGACTATGTGGTTCACGTTGAGCAGGGCATCGGACAATTTCTCGGTGTTCGTCAGCAAGAGATTGACCGGAAGGTTGTTGATTTGCTCGAAATTCTCTACCAGGACGACAATAAGCTTCTGGTTCCAATTGATAAGATCAAGTATGTGCACAAGTATTCAGGCCTTGAGGGGTCTGCACCACCCCTCGACCGATTGGGCAGCAAGAAATGGCTCCAACGCAAGCGCAAATCACAGGAGCTAATTGAACAGATGACGAATGATCTGCTGGAGCTCTATGCCAAGCGCTCGATCGTGGGGGGCTACGTCTTCTCGTCCGATACAGTATGGCAGAAGGAATTCGAAGCGTCGTTTCTCTACCAGGAAACGCCTGACCAGCTCCGCGCCATAGAGGAAGTCAAGGCCGAGATGTGTGCAGAGAAGCCGATGGATCGTTTAGTGTGCGGTGATGTAGGATATGGAAAGACTGAAGTGGCAATTCGCGCGGCATTTAAGGTAGTTCAGGACAAGAAGCAAGTGGCAGTATTGGTGCCGACCACCGTGCTCGCTCAGCAGCACTACGGCACGTTTCGCGAGCGCTTCGCCGAATATCCTGTACGGGTAGATATGTTGAGCCGATTCAAAACTGCTAAAGAGCAGCGCCAGATTTTAAGAGATCTCAAATACGGTGATGTGGACGTGGTTATCGGAACGCACCGTCTGCTCTCTTTGGACGTCAGATTTCACGACCTCGGTCTGGTAATCGTTGATGAGGAGCAGCGCTTCGGCGTGCGGCATAAAGAGCGTTTGAAACATCTGCGTACGTCAGTGGATGTGCTGACGTTGACCGCCACCCCAATTCCTCGCACTTTGCATATGGCACTTTCGGGGTTGCGCGATATGAGTCTGATAAACACTCCCCCGCCGGATCGCCATCCCATTAAGACGCAAATTATTCATTTTGACGAACAGCAGATCGAGGAAGCAGTACTGCGCGAGCTCAACCGCAATGGACAGGTGTTTTTTGTCCACAATCGTGTCCAGACTATTGATCAGGTGGCTCAACGACTCCGGGATATACTCCCACAAGCCCGTATTGCTGTTGCTCACGGCCAGATGGAGGAACGCCGCCTCGAGCAGGTAATGCTCGATTTCGTCGCCGGGCAATATGATATCCTCGTATCCACTACCATCATCGAGAATGGTCTCGATATCCCAAACGTCAACACGATCATCATTAATAGGGCTGATGCCTTCGGCCTGGCGCAGCTCTACCAGCTGCGTGGTCGCGTTGGTCGGGATACAAAGCGCGCCTATGCCTATCTCATTGTGCCACAGGGCCAGGCGATTACCGAGGCTGCGGTCGAGCGGCTTGCCGCGATTGAGGAGTTTACGGAACTCGGCGTGGGATTCAATGTTGCGATGCGCGACATGGAAATCCGCGGCACGGGTAACGTCCTTGGTCGCGAACAGCACGGGTGCATTGTCTCTATTGGATTTGATCTCTACTGTCAGCTTCTGGAGAAAACGGTGAAGCGGCTGAAGGGAGAACCGGTTGAAGAAAAACAAATTGCAGAAATTACGTGGAATATTGATTGCTATATCCAGCGAAGCTACATTCCGACTGAGGAACAACGCGTGACGTTCTACAAGAAACTCGCCCACGCTACAAGCCTTCAGGATCTCGATGAGATTAAGGACGAACTTATTGACCGCTACGGCGCACTTCCTGTACCAGTGGAGAATATTCTGGAGATCAGCACGCTACGCATTCTCGCTACGCTCCAGCACGTCCATAAGATAAGTGCAACGCCTGAGGGATTTCGATTGCGAACGTCTCACAAGCCGGACGAGTTGCTCGCACGTTTGCAATCTCTTCGCCATCAAGTACCGGAACTGGCCGCGATCAGAAGCGAATCAGAAGATACGATTACATGTATCCTTACTGTGAGTGATGAGAAGTTAAGGCTCAATGCTGCCGTAAACCTGCTTCGGGCGCTAGGTGCATTGGCGTAAAAAACCCTTGCAATTTTCTTTGCTCACCTATACACAAAAGGGTGTGTTTTCATGTCTGATGATTAACAGGGTATACATCAGTTTAGTTCGCAGATTTGGTAGGGGTTTGATTAATGACTTGAGTGGTAAAAGGACTTGGTCAAAACGGGGTGCCGGAGATGCGGAAACAAATTCTTGTAGCGACTCTTCCCTTCAGCTCATGGAGTGCCTGTGCAATGACCCTACAATATCATGGTAAGGCGGGGCCTGCAGGCAATAGCCGAGACCTGTCTGCGAACAGGAAGGCATCTGTGAACAGTTATTATGTCAAGCAGGAAAGGTGCTCTGTCTCAGTGTAACTCCAGACCAAATTTGGCGGTTTTTTCCAACTTGACGTACCGTCATAGCTCTAGTTAAATGAAATGGAGTAATAGCTTTTCGAAAGATTTTCTGTTGTTATTTGTTATGAGATAGGATAAGCTTATTGTTTAGGAAGAGGGATTATGTATCTCAGGAAAAGTCCTTTGACATGGGTGCTGGTCGCTGGGATCTTTATTGCCTGCCAGATGAAAACATGGGAGGTATTATCGAGTCCGACAAATCCAGTTGAGCAAGATAGACCGATTCGAGGTAAGGTCTTGGACGCTGATTCCGAGAAGCCAATTCAAGAGTTCACAGTTTTTTTGAGCCCACCGGTAAGAGACTATTACATTGACCCGCGCTCCCCTGAGTTCAAAATTACGGCAACTTATGAATTAACCTCAGAGACAGGAGAATTCCAGATCACTGACTTTGCGGGTGACGCTTGTGCAATTATGGTGAAAGCCAATGGTTACGTCCACGGCATCCTCTGGGATTATGTCATTCGTGGTTCAAAGCAGTGGAGACTTTCAGAGCTCTGGACGGAGAAGCCACTGGTCTTCAGACTTCAACCTGGAGGGATAATCCGTGGCCGGGTGATAGATGCCCATTCAAAAAAGTCGGTCCCCGGGGCCAGGGTAGTTCTTAACGATCCGATGGGCGATGCAGCAAGACACAAATTACCGCCGTGGAGAGCAGAAGGCAGACTGGCGGAGACGAAAACGGATGCCGGGGGAACGTTCACGCTCGAAGGCATTGCCTTTGCCACGCACTGGCTCAGGGTTACGCACTCCCGGTTTCTGGTCAAACACGTTAAAGGTCTGCGGCTGGATGCCGAGCAGCCACAGAAAAATGTTGAGATTGCCCTTGAACCGGCTGCAGGCGTGACGGGCCGAGTAGTAGACACCGAAGGCAAGCCGGTCGAGGGCGCCAATGTGATTGCCTCGGTCATGGGGAAATCTCCCTTTTTACAAACGACAAGTTTTGTGCACTTTGCCACCACCAATGAGAATGGTGGCTTTGAGCTCGCGCCACTTGAGGCAGGAATGGGGAGCGTCGCTGCTGCGTTTTCTCGTCCAGGCGTTGTCTGCCTGGTTGGTTTTGCCGGAGATGTGCCGCTGAAGAAGGGAACCATCACGGAGGTAAATCTTCGGCCGATAAAGGATGCCGCAACGCTCATCATCAAAGTCGGGAATAAGTTCCCGCTGTGGGTATTTGTCTGCACCTCCGCGGTGGGTCAACAGGCCTACGGGCTGGTGCATCCTGAAGATGGGCGGTTTTTGGCCCTGGGCATCGATTGCATTGCCACAGCCATGTTCTATCAGGGCAAACCCGACGCCATTTACCTCAAGAGCAAGTCACCGGAAATGGGGGTGCCTTATGTCTCCCCTGCGGCAGGCGAGATACCGGCCGAAGAATCACGTACCCTTGGCAGCTGCAGGGTGCAAAACCTCCCAGCTGGCACCTATTTTGTTCATGCCAGCGCCGTGAGCCAGAAGGAAGTGCACGCGTCAATAGGAATGCTGATAGGGGGCACCACGGTGACGCTTGCTGCCGGGGAAACCAGGGAAGTGACGGTTGACCTGAGCCAGGCAGCCGAGCATCCGCGTCGACCCCTGCTGGGTGACCATGAAAAAATCATTAAACGTATCGAAGGGTGGCAGGAGCAACCCAGGATGGCAAAACCACTGCCCCGAAGACCTGAGCCGCAAGACGTTCCACCCAGGCCCACTATCACCAATTCTATCGGCATGAAGTTTGTCCATATCCCCGCCGGAAGCTTTCTGATGGGAAGTTCAATGAGTGCGCAGGAACTGGCCGAGCGTTATCAAACGCAGGCGAGCCATTTTTATGACCAGGAGGTGCAGTTTCCTGTTACCATTAGTCACGATTTCTATCTGAGTGTCTATGAAGTGACGCAGGCTCAGTGGCAGGCGGTGATGGGCAACAATCCGGCTGCTGAATGTCCCCACGGTGATTACGGCTTAGGCGATGAATATCCGGTTTACGGGGTGAGCTGGGACCATTGTCAGGAGTTTATTAAGAAGTTGAATGAGAAAGAGAATACCACTGCGTATCGGTTACCCACGGAGGCGGAATGGGAATACGCCTGCCGGGTAGGCTCTACCACCCTGTTTAATTTTGGTGATTCCGAGTCAGAGTTAGCAGATTATGCCTGGTATAAAGTAAACGCCGACCGCGCGTGCCACCCCGTGGGACTGAAGAAGCCAAATGCATGGGGATTGTATGATATGATGGGAAACGTCACGGAATGGTGTGAGGATACACGATGGACTTATCCCGAGGAGCCACAGACAGACCCATTGGGCCAGGCGGTCCCTGGAATCAGAATCCGCAGAGGTGGCAGCTGGGCACTGTCTGACCCGAGCTGCCGCTCTGCTGCACGCAGCTGGGGTCGACAGCAGATCCGTTACATGAGTTTAGGTTTTCGCCTCGCAAAAGACGTTACCGAGTAACTGGAGCAATCATCCCCGATGGTCTGCTCACCCAAGGAAATTATCCAACAAGATGGGCAGGATGGTCAGGATCAGCAGGGAAGCAATACCTCTGGATTAAAATAAATTTGCCAGATATGGTGTGTCTTTTGCGTGGGACGTGGCAAGAGGCAAGTTAAATATATACAAACGGGAGAAGTCATGATGGATTTGAGGAAAGGTTCTTTGCCATGGGCGGTGGTAGTTGCGGTCTCCTTTGCCTGCCTGAGTATGGTATGGGAGGCATGGTCGGTCCCGACAAATCCGGACGAGGTTGACAGACCGATTCGAGGCAAGGTCCTGGACGCAGAAACTGAGAAGCCGATTCGGGAGTTCACCGTCTTGCTGAGCCCACCGGTAAGAGACTATTACGTTGACCCGCGCTCTCCTGAGTTCAAGATTACCGCACACTACCTGTTCCGTTCAAAGTCCGGAGAGTTCCAGATCACGGATTTTGCCGGTGAGGCTTGTTGTATGGTGGTAAAAGCCGATGGTCACATTCACGGCATCGTCTGGGATTATGTAATTCATGGTCCTAAGCAGTCAAAGTTGTCAGAGCTGTGGACAGAGCAGCCGTTAGTCTTCAGACTACGCCTTGGGGGACTTATCCGTGGCCGGGTCATGGAAGCCGATTCAAAAAGCCCTGTCCCGGAGGCCACAGTAGTTCTTAACGAATCCTTCGAGGCCGACAGGCACAAATTACCAGACGGCATAGCTAAAGGCTACTTGGCTGAAACGCAAACTGATGCTGATGGCGCTTTCGCGCTGGACGGTATCGCATTTAAAACCTATAGGGGCCATCGGCTCAGGGTCACGCACCCTCGGTTTCTGGCCAAAGAGGTTAGAGGTCTCAAGATCAATGGTGAGCAGCCGGAGATAAAAGTTAAGGTTCGACTTGAACCGGCTGCGGTCGTTTCTGGCCTAGTATTAGACAGCGCAGGCACACCAGTCGAGAGCACTAATGTTGTAGCATCTGTGAGGGGCAAGATAGCTGTTCTTCAGTCAAAAAGTTTTGTCAACTTCGCCACTACTGATGAAAACGGCCATTTTGAAGTCGGCTCCCTTCCGGAAGGAGTCTGTAGCGTCTCTGCGATGTTCTCACGACCGGGTGTGGTCTCGATGCTCGGTTTTGCTGACCATGTGCAGCTAAAGAAAGGAACAATAACTGAGGTAAATCTTAGGCCGATAAAGGATGCAGCTACACTCTTCATTAAAGTAGTCGAGGAGCGCCCGGCTTTCGTATTTGTCTGCACCTCCCCGGTCGGCAAACAGGCCTACGGGCTGCTTAATGCCGAGGACGCCCGGCTTTTCACCCTGGGCATAGACTGCATTGCCCCGGCAATGTTCTACCAGGGTTTCCCAGACGTCTTATATATCAAAGAGATGAAGCCCACGGAAACAAAGCTGGTGGCTCCCTTCCTCTCCCCAGCGGCCGGCGACCTACCGGGCGAAGAATCTCGGACATTTGGCACCTGTAAAATCCAAAACTTGCCATCATTGCCATCAGGAACTTTCTTTGTCCATGCCGGCGCGATGAGCGAGGGAGGTACCGAACTGCTGGTAGGCGGCACCTCTGTTAACCTTACCGCTGGCAAAACGACCGAGGTTACCATTGACCTGAGCTCTGCCGCCAAGCATCCCCGCAAACCACTGGAGGGAGACCCTGAAGAGTTGTTCAAACGTATGGAAAACTGGCAAGAGCAACCCGAGCTAAAAAAACCAGGAGGTAGATAAAATCAAAAAGCGTAAAAGAATCACGGTTTTTGGTTGCAATGAGCTTTTTACTGTGGGCATATTAATCAAACCTCTACTACTCAAAGTCGCCAGGAGATTACAGTGAATTGTGCAATCTTAAATCGTGCTTTTCTTTACGTTTCTGCGCCTTTGCGTGAGGTAGAGCTACAAACAAGAATGATGTGTACCCTATGGACAGTCGGCAGGTGAAATATGATTGGCGATGCGAGACTTAAAACGATAGGGCGATTTGGCAGTGGTATATGCGCAGTGCTGCTTGTTCTCCTTCTCAGCACAGCGTGCATCCGCAGTCGCGTAGTTATTACCTCCGATCCCACCGGCGCCGATGTTACCTTCAATAAGATGTCACGCGGTCGCACCCCCGTGACAATTCCAATTATCTGGTACTGGTATTATGACATCAAGATGGAAAAGCCCGGGTATGAGTCTTTACTGACTACAGAGCGCTTTCATGCCCCGGTCTGGTTCTACATGCCGTTGGATCTCATCATGGAAGCTATTCCCATTCCCATTTATGATACGAAAAAGCGACATTATGTCCTTGCCCCGAGCGAAGAGTTCTAGGAGTACCTCCGCGACATGGCCCACGTAAAAGTGTTCAAAATTCGATTGAATGAGCAGTACCGGGAGGAAGACGAATCATTCTTGAACGATTTTCTGGAATCGGTGAAGGTCGAGAGCATTGTGCCAACGC
>CAZVVA010000177.1:0-7702 GCA_964630455.1 uncultured Candidatus Sumerlaeota bacterium | reverse complement strand
GATAATGGCAGGGGAGCTGGAGGAGCAAAAAATCGCGCCGCCTCTTGAGCTTGCCCAACTTCCTGTCATAATGTTGCTTATTATTGTGGGCGATGAGTTGCCACGGCAACAGATTGCGCCCCCGAAAGTTGACCCGTTTTTACATATCGTATTGCTCGAGATGAATGGCGAGGACCCGTTCTGGCACACAATCCCACCGCCGTCAGTGAGTGCCCCATTTCTTGCGATCGTATTGTTGCTGATGGTGGGCGACGAGCGGTAGCAATAAATTGCTCCCCCGTCGGCATAAGAGGAATAATGAGCATGATTGTCTGCGATTATGTTATTAATGATCGTCGGCGATGAATCAGAGCAAGAAATTCCGGCTCCGTTGCCGCTTGCCTCGTTTGCGGCAATGGTATTGTTCACGATGGTAGGTGATGAGGAGGACATACAATAAATCCCCCCACCTTTGCTCGCGCCATTCTCGGATATTCTGTTGCCCTGGATGAGGGGCGAGGAGTTGTTTTTGCAATGAATTCCGCCACCACGATCCGCAGAATTGGCCCAGATCGTATTGCTCATGATGGTAGGTGAAGAGGCATAGCAGAGAATCCCGCCGCCATGTAAAAAGAACCCGCCGCCACTGCTGGAACAAAAATTCTCCCAGATGCTATTGTTTATTATTGGTGAAGACGAGTAGTGGCAAAAAATCCCGGCACCCGTGGAGGCTGAATTGTCTAAGATTCGATTATTTATTATCGGTGTGGATGAATAGGAGCAAAAAATTCCACCGCCTTCTGATGCAAAGTTTAGCCATACTGTATTGTTCATGATTGTATGCGAACATCGCTCGCAATAGATACCGCCGCCTGAATTGTCCGCCCAGTTGTAGGTAATCGTATTGTTGGCAATCGTGACCGATTCATCCAGGTTGTAACAGCATATTCCACCTCCTTGATTATCTGGGAATGCTCCGTTTGCATCTGCTCCGGTAATGATTAAACCATCTATCGTAGCCGAAGTAATTGAATCCATCACAACCGCATGATAGGCGGGAGAGCCGCCGCGCGCTTTGCTGGCCTTAATCGTGGTCAGGTTTTTCGTCCAGTCGCGTTGGGAACGTTCAGTCTCAGTTCCAATGAATCCTCCATACAGTTTCACGCCGCTCTTTATCACAATTGCTTCGTAGTAGTTCGACTGTGCCACCCATACTTCCTCGTCATTGATATCTGCATCATCTATGCCCTCTTGAATGCTTATATAGGCGTCCGCCCACGACGAACCATTGTTTGCCCCCATAGCATTTATGTTAACATACACCACTCCCGGAACCGGGGGTGGCGTGGGCGTTGGTGTGACCGTGGGCGTGGGGGTGGGAGCGTGAGGACTCTTGCAGGCAGCCTCTGAGGTATTGCCATAGCGACCCTGGTTAATCCTCCCTCCATTCGGCATAGGCTCGTTTGAATAGTCATCCGCAGGATCGCCTGCATCAATACAGGGGCTCTCAGCCGGATAATCTTCATAGACGTTCTGGAGGTGATAGTCGAGGATCTGATACGAGTCTCCCTCCTGTGCGATAGCGGTGATATCGCCCCAGACATGCATTGTTGTTACGGTGTTGCTGGCGATGACGAACTGTCTGTTCTGAGAGGCATCAGGATTGAGGAGACGACCAGCATGCTCGTTTGGTACCCAGGACGCATAGCCGTCCGTAAGTGTAGTCTGAAGTGTGGAAGAATTAAGAACCGCGGTGGTAGTCCAGGTACCGTTATTCAGTGTATCACTCACAAAGAATGGATCAAGTCCGATGTTTTTCCTGCATTCACCAATTGTCCCATCCATTACCAGTACGTCAGTATAGGATGTGGAACCTTCGTCATAATAAATCCCATCTGGGTTGCCGTAGAAGTCATTGTAGGTGACAATTGGATCGCTCCTTGTTCCATTTTCGAAAATGTCATAATTATTATTATTGGAAAATATGTTGTTCTTAATATCGAGAGAAGAGCCGCCCTGGCAGAGTATTCCCCCGCCCTTAGTTGCCGAATTCCCAGAGATCGTATTGTTCGTCACGTTAGGCACGACCTCGTTGGTGCAGAAAACCGCACCTCCTGCAGCCGCTGAATTTCCTACGATCAGGTTATTCAAAATGGATGGTGAGTACAAGCGACTGGCACAATAAATGCCACCGCCATCTTCGCTTCCCAAATTTCCAGCGATTGCATTACCTGTGATGTTTGGCGAGGTTTGGTGGCACCAAATCGCCCCACCTTGTTCCGCCGAATTGCCTGAAATCACATTGTTCATGATTGCAGGCGAGAATTCATAGGAATCAAGGGAGTTATTTGAACTAATCCCGCCGCCGTACTTTCCCGAATTTCCAACGATAGTGTTATTATCAATCAGTGCCGAACAGTTTTCAGAGCAAGAAATCCCCCCGCCAAGCAAAGAGGCAGAATTTCCCAGTATGATATTGTTCCTAATGTTGGGCGAGCAGTTGTAGTATAGACGAATTCCGGCACCGGACCCTGCCGAATTTTCCAAGATAATGTTGTTGGTTATAGTGGGCGAGCATCCTCCACAATAGATTGCGCCGCCATGTCCAGCAGTATTCCCTTTGATGGTGTTATTCGTAATTGGTGGCGCGCAGGATCCGTAACAATCTATCCCGCCGCCCGAATAGGATGCCGAATTGCCAAAGATCGTATTGTCTATGATAGAAGGCGAAGAGTGGTATCTACAAAGAATCCCACCCCCGCTGCCATGGTCTGCTGTATTTTCCGTGATTGTGTTTCCCGTTATGACTGGCGAGGACTCATAACAAAAAATCCCGGCGCCGGCGCCGCCCTGACTGGAAGTCCAGGATACCTTGGCCACTGCCAAATTTCTGCAAATTGTGTTCCTCGCAATCATGGGAGAGGAGCTACTGCAATAAATCCCGCCGCCAAGTCCGCCTATTAACGTAGAATTCCCCAAAATTATGTTGTTGGCAATGCCAGGAGAAGAATACTCGCAACTAATCCCGGCGCCACGTTCCGCATGATTTTCTGAAATACGGTTGTTCGCTATAGTGTTGGAACCATTAACATTGACGCAATAAATGCCGCCTCCGTAATTGTTTGGAGATTCTCCATTGGCCTCTCCCCCCGTAATGGTGAATCCATCAATCGTGGAAGAGGTAATGGAATCCATGGTTACAACGTGATAGGCTGGCGAGCCGCTGCGGGCGGTGCTGGCGTCAATTGTTGTTACATTTGTCGTCCAGTCGCGCTTTGATTCCTCGGTTTCAGTGCCGTTGAATCCTCCATAGAGCTTCACACCCGACTTCATCACAATCGCTTCGTAATAAGTCCCCTGTGCAACCCAGACCTCTTCGTCCGACACATCCGCATAATCAATCCCTACCTGAATCGTTGTGTAGGCATCAGCCCACGACGAACCATCATTGGCGCCCGTTGCATCTTTGTTGACGTAAACTACCCCAAAAGCTGTTGGGGAAACACTTACAGCCAAGATTATTATCAGTCCCAAGGCGGTCAGGAGGACAGGGAGACGTGGATACACGGAGACACAGATAGGAGAGTTTTTATCGGTGTTCATCAGCGGTTTGCTTTCTTATCGGACTGCTGTGAAAATTAACATCTGTGTTACGTGAATGCAAGAAAAAAATTGCTACATATGAAAATAAAACGCCGTTATTTGGTCTGATCACCTTACTGGCAAATACCCAAGCATTGACTATCAGGAGGGCTAAGAAAGGCCGGTGCTACTGTGGCTCGTCCGCCACTGGCGGGTAAACCTCGCCTGTGGCGGGCAAGCCTCATGCACGGAGTTCGATATGAGCCGAGGAGGGAAAAATGGTGCGTCTCTCCCCTACGAGAGTTCCTGCCACCAACTCTTTTCCATTTTGTCCAGTTCGGCCACCACCTCCGACGGCAGCGCTACAGGTTGGTGCTCCTTCAAGATCTGGCGAACGCGTTCGTTGGCCTTATCTCCCAACGTCAGGCTACCAGCTGCGGCCCACTGCTCATATTGGCGGCGATTGATCAGCTTGGGGAACCAGTTCTCGCGAAAGTGCAGGACGGTGTGCTCTTCGCCCAGGTAACTACCGCCCGGCCCGACTGCATCCATCACCTCAAGAGCCAGGGTCTCAGGCGTAACTTCCATACCCTTCATGATACAGCCGATCATACTGATAAACTCGTCGGTGGCGGCAATCAATTCCAATGAGGCGGATTTGGCCGCCTCTGTGAATCCTACGTCGTGAATCAGGTTTGCTCCGCTCAAAGCCGCCATCAAGCACGACATAGCAGACTCGACTGCTGCCTGCTGGTCGAATGTCACCGCATCAGTACACCCTGCGGTGCTGAAAACAGGCAAGTGGAGATAATGGCCAATCTCGGTCAGTGCTGCTGACCATAGAAGCATCTCCGGTGCGCCGTAGGAGACGAGCGTGGTGGACATATCAAAAACCGTCGGCACGCCGCCGAAGATAACCGGTGCTCCGCGTCGTTTGAGCTGCGCCATCACCATCCCGCTCAGCGACTCGGCGATGCAGCCCACCAGACAGCCGGCGCCCGTGATCGGCGCCGTGCACCCAGCCAGGGTCATCGGCGTGTAGATCACCGGTATGCCGCGTTCGACACAGAAGAGGAGCTTCGCTACTCCCTCGTCGGTATGAATCAGGGGCGAGAGCGGCTCGGCGTAATGAACATAATAGGGCCGCCGGGCGAGCTCTTCCCATCCACCCACTACCACAGCAGCCGTCTCGGCCACGGCCTTGAGGTTGGCAAAATTGCTCGTGCCGTGCATAATGGGCTTGGTGCAGCTCATCACCGTGTCCTTGTGGCCGATGCGAATGGCGATCTGGCCGGGAACATCGGCGTACAGGGACGAGAAGGAGACCATATGAATGTTGGGCAGAGCATCGCAAAGCACCGCGCCTAAGCGTGCATCGGCCCGTACGCTTTTCCGACGCGTGCGGTCGAAGGGATCGAAGAAATAGGTCGAGTCCACCTGGCTGCAAAAATAAATGCGCTCTTCTTCTAAAACCACAGCCTGCTCGCCCAGCCGATTGTAAATTGTGATGCTACGCGGTGCACTGGTCAATGCGTCTTTCACAATGTGCGAGGGAATGCGGACACGCCGCTCTGGACCGACACGCGCGCCGGCACTGCTGAGCAGTTCCAACCCCTCCTCATTGTCAACGCGGACCCCGGTGCGTTCCAGTACTTCGAGCACGCTCTGGAAGATAGCTTCCTTCTGATCGTCAGACAAGACACGAAGCCGAGGTGTGATCGAACGGGTATGGTTGGCTCCCATTGCTGTGATTTCCCTCCTTGATCTTATTGAGATTCCGATAGATAAAGGTACAGTTGAAAGCTTAGCAGCGATGAATATACACGGGCAAGATGCCCGTGCCACGTTGAATGGCACAGTTGAAGGCTAAGCGTCCGGCCTTCAGCGGCTTTGGCCGGTCCTTTATTTATGCGAAAAGCAATAAAGTTAGTGTTGATAAACGAAAACCGACGCATTTTCGAAGCAGAGCTGTTTTGTATTGTTTATTCTGATGCGCCCATCAGGCGTGGGGTGTCAAGTGCAAATGGGAGCGCTCTTTTGCAAATACGGGCTGATCTATGGTGATCTTGCCACAAATCTTTGGGCAAGATAGAGAAGTGCTTGCTCTATTTCCGGTCTTGATTGCACTAGTCCTGGTTTTTGGTCGTGATGATCTTCGCCAATCTCGATTAATGCGATGGCTGCTGTGCGCGGCGGCCATTCTGTTCCTTTCAGGCCTATCGCTCCCGTTTGAATGGTTGATACCCGGCTGGAGCGTCAATCCTGCCCTGTTCCTGGCTCTGCTGTTTAGCGCAGCCAGTCTTTCCTGTGCACGATTTCCATCTCCTTCCGTCAATACGGACTAGGATGGCATTTGCCCCCTGGCAATCTCCTCCAGTATATAGACTTCGTTAAATATTAGTAGCACTGGGTTGAGGTACGCATAGGCGACACGTTGTACTTGCATTTTAAAGGGCTGAATACTAAAAGTAGTTTTAGCGAATCGGGAGATTGAGGAAATTTATGGATTATCCGAAGTTGCGCAGTATTGACCTGTTTCCGACAGAGGCGTCTGGAGAGCAGGTTTTGTGCCTGCGCGATCCGGAACAGATCAGCGAAAAAATGCTGTTCGTACCGCAGAACAAGTCTACGATGCTATTGTTAAGTCTTATGGACGGGAAGCATTCGATTCGCGATATCCAGGCAGAGTATATGCGGCGGTTTGGGGAGTTGATCTTTACTACGAATATTGAAGAGATGGTGGAGAAGCTGGACGAGTGTTTGCTTCTGGAGAGCGGGCAGTATGCGGAGCATCGAGCGAGGTTAGAGGAGGCGTTTGGGCGGCAAGCGCTGAGGCAAGCAGCACATGCGGGATCTGCGTATGAGGCGGATGCAGAGCGGCTGAAGAACCAGCTGGCGGGATATTTTGAGTCACCAGAGGGGCCAGGGCATGATGTGTCAAAAAAAGAGAACAGGGAATTGGCGGGAGTAATAGCGCCGCACATTGATTTTCAACGCGGTGGGCCTTGTTACGCGTGGGCATATGACGCAGTGGCACGCCTGCGGCGCGAAGTGGACGTTTTTATTGTGCTGGGGATTGCACATACTGCAACGCGAGAATTTTTTATGCTGACCCGCAAGGGATTTGAAACACCATTGGGAGTGGTGGAGACAGATACAGCGATAGTGGATGCGCTTGTTTCGGACTATGGATGTGGGGATTTGTTTGCTGACGAGTTTTTACATCGCAAAGAGCATTCAATTGAGTTTCAGGTGGTGATGCTGCAGTATGTGCTGGGAAAGCAGAGGCGGTTTACAATCGTGCCAATACTGTGCGGGTCGTTTGAGGAGCTGATTGCTTCGGGGCGGTCACCGAAGGATGAGGACAAGGTAAAGGAATTTGTCAACCTGCTGCGCAAAGTGATCAGGGAATTGGGAAGAAAGGTGTGCGTGATTGCGGGAGTAGATTTGTCCCACATCGGGCAGCAATTTGGGGATTCGGCACAGTTAGACATGACTGACATGCAGCGCGTCAAAACATACGATACGGCGCTGCTTGAACGAGTGGCGGCGCAAGATGCAGAGGGATTTTATCGCGATGTACAGACGGATGGTAATCGGCGCCGCATCTGTGGGCTACCAGCAATCTACGTGTTGCTGCAAGTATTAGAGGCACGATCAGCAGAGACGCTGAAGTACATGCAGAGTTCTAATACGGCTGCGGGATCAATGGTAAGTTTTGCAAGCGTGGGGATTTATAAGTAGCTTGGGGAAGAGGAAAAAAGCGAAATTCTTTCGGCGCAATGACTATGTGCAGCACAACATATGGGGTTGCAGGGGGTAAGCCGGAATATCAACCCGTTCGAAGAAATGAAAGGTCAATTTTAAATGTACCTGAACTTTAGAACTTTTTCCAAGTGACCCAGGTGCGGTGAGGCTTTAAGAGATCCATGAAAGGCGTTAAGATACGCGAACTATCCACGATGCCTTTGTTTGAGGCTGCCTTGAGGCGGTCTCTTCTCTGCACCCACCTTCAGGTGGGGTGAAAGCGAAAGCGTGCTAATTGAAAACACCAGGGCGCTTTAGCGTCGCTTATCCACCCGCGGCGCCACTGCGAGAAGCCACGCTGAAGCGCGCTACTGTCGAGTATTCTTCTTTTACC
>CAZVVA010000176.1:0-7825 GCA_964630455.1 uncultured Candidatus Sumerlaeota bacterium | reverse complement strand
GCGATTGATTATGTCGAGATTCCTTAATGGATATTCTGCAATAATTGAGCGAGCCGCGGAATACCCAGTTGAAAATGCGCCTTGTGCGCGCATAGGCAGGCAGAAGATGCACGTTACGTCTTCTACCTGCTTTTTTTATTTTTAGGCGATTGGCTTTTATTTCTTGCGCCCAGCGAACTGTATTGGTGAAGAGCTGCCCGTCTCATTCGACATACTCAACTTCTCACCAGATGATGCACTGAGTGGAAGGCTGATCCTCGACAGTGCCAGAATCGAAGCGCTCTCGCCTCCGGTAGCACCGTAGCGTTTTGGCAGAATTTGGCAACTATCGTCTTTTCAATCGCCTCATTGCCGCGTTTGATCTGATGAATTTCACCTCCCAGGATAGCTCCTCGGCTACTGTAGCGCTCGAAAGCGTTTCAATTGAATCTCTCGATCTTCCCCCATTGCCCTAGCTGCAGAGGAAGCGCACTCCCTCCTGGAACATACCCGAGTAGGCAGTCCGTTTCAGTTTGCGTGATCGTGGTAGTATGACGAGCAGGGTGACCTTGATTTATAACGGTGGGAAACAGAATTGTCCGCTGCAGTCAAAGATGAGGCTTAAGACTGTTCTTCAACACGCAAGAGAAAGGGTTTCTCGTTGCAGATGTCGAGCCGGGCAATTTCGGCGAGAGCGGTCTGGAGTGGGGCTTCACAAGCCGCGTGTGTAACGATAATCAGGGTGGCGAAATCCCCGGGTTTCTGCGTTTTCTGGATCATTGATGCGATGCTGATATTTCTTGCTCCCAGGATGGTGCTGAGTTTTGCCATCGTGCCAGGCTTGTCCAGCACTGAAAAGCGCAGGTAGTAAGGAGTCTCGAGATCGTTCATAGGCTTCAGGTGCTTGACGCCGACAGGGATCGTCAGTGGATTCTCCCTTTCCAACCCTCCGTATTCGATGCCCGAAGCAATAACCATCAGGTCGCTGATAATGGCGCTGGAGGTCGACTCGGGTCCTGCACCTTTGCCGTAAAACATCTGGATGCCTACGGGCTCGCCCTCAACCATGATCCCATTGAAGACGCCAGATACTGCGGACAGAAGCGATGTTTTCGGAACCAGGGCAGGGTGAACGCGCAGTTCCACGCGCTCATCGGAGTGTTTCCTGGCGATGCCAAGGAGTTTAATACTATAGCCAAGTTCCGCAGCGTAAATGAAATCAGCTGGCATCAGGCTTGTAATACCTTCTACATATACGTCATCAATACGCAGATCCTGGCCAAAGACGAGAGAGGCCAGGATAGTGATTTTGTGAGCTGTGTCTATCCCCTCAATGTCGAGCGTAGGATCGGCCTCTGCGTATCCAAGGCGCTGCGCTTCAAGCAAGGCTTCATGAAAGGACTTGCCGTGCTGGCCCATGCTAGTCAGGATGAAATTGGCCGTGCCATTAATGATGCCGACAACGGCGCGGAATTGATTGGCCGCAAGGCCGCGGTGCAGCGAGCGAATGATAGGGATTCCCGCCCCTACGCTTGCCTCATACAGGAGCCCCACGCGTTGGTTTTTTGCCAGGGCGAGCAGTTCAGTGCCGTGTGCCGCAATGAGTGCCTTGTTGGCCGTAACGACGTGCTTGTGATTTCGTAGCGCCTTTTCGATATAGGTACGGGCCGGCTCAAGCCCTGGGATAAGCTCGATTACAACATCAATGTTCGGATCTTCCAGAATATCGTCGGCGTTGGTCGTCAGGATGGCAGGATCGTACTCGACATTGCGTGGTGTCTTGATATCGAGATCTGCAATGCGAGTGACCAGAAGAGGATGTGGCACCCGCTCGGTGATTGTATTGCGATTGACATTGAGTGCGTTAACCACGCCAGTGCCAATATTGCCGAAGCCAATTAGTCCGATAGAAATTTGTTTTCTCATGATTGAAAGATCCTTCATTGGGAAGCGTGCGTATGCAGTCGTCCACCCTGTTCAGATTAGACGCAGATTTTGCGGAAATGCGAGGCGGTCTTCAGGCCTTCGCAGCGCCGCTGGATTACATCTGGAGTGAGCTTGACGAGTTTCTTAACGCTAAAGTCTTCTACAGTGAAAGAGGCCAGGGTGCTTCCTACGATCACGGCCTGGCGCAGCCGGATTTCAGTGAACCGCTGCGAGCGAGCCAGCCACCCAATGAAGCCGCCAGCGAAGGTATCACCTGCACCCGTTGGGTCTTTGACATGCTCCAGAGGAAAGGCGGGAGCTGCGAAGAACGTATCATGGCCAAACATCAGGCAACCGTGTTCACCCTTCTTAATCACGACGTGGCGTGGGCCCAGCTTGAGGAGTATTCTGGCGGCCTTCTGGAGATTTGTTGTGTCGCAAAGCTGGCGTGCTTCCGAATCATTGAGCAGTACAATGTCAACGCGCTTCAATACCTCGAGCAAGGCATCGCGTTTCCCTTCGATCCAAAATTTCATGGTGTCGCATAAAACCAATCGAGGTCGCTTAACTTGATCCAGCACCTCCAGCTGCAATTCGGGATCAATGTTCGCAAGAAAGACTAAGGGAGTTTGGCGATAGTGCTGTGGTAAGGTGGGCTTGAAGTGTTCAAAGACATTCACGCACGTTGCCAATGTGTGCAGCTGGTTCATATCGTATTCATAGTGTCCAGCCCACTGGAAGGTCTTGCCATTACGTACCGTCTGGAGTCCCTCAAGGTCAATGCCGCGTTTTTTTAACAGCGACACGTAGCGCCGTGGGAAATCGTTTCCGACTATTCCAACCATGCGGACAGGAACGAAGAAGGACGCTGCAATAGACGAATATGTAGCAGACCCGCCGAGTACGCCTTTCACCTCTCCAAATGGCGTCTTCACGCTATCAAGAGCGATTGATCCAACGATGAGAACGCTCATGTCTGTTCCTCAATAATTGCTAGAAGTGCGCCAACTTCCACGGTATCACCTTCGTCGGCCACAATTTCTTTAATCACGCCGTTTACAGGAGACGGAACGTTAAATACAGCCTTATCAGTCGCCATCTCTACCAGGTCATCCCCTTCTTGTGCGCTATCGCCTTCTTCCAGATGCCAGAATTGTACGGTGGCCTCTGTTACTTCATCGCCAAGATTGGGAAGTCGGACCTCATGGGCCATGGAGGTTCTCCTTCTCTATTACCGATAGTACCACGATCTTGCTGAATACCATCGAAGCATTGTTTTCATAATTCAAGAAGTTCCTACGTGCAAGGAACTGTATATAAATGTCAGCCAATTCGTCAGTCAAGCTTGTTTTTGACTAGATCCTTCAGTGCATCTTCGGCATGATAAGAGGATCGGACAAAGACGCCAGAAGCAACGTGGCGAAAAGCTCTCTGGCGAGCATACCGTGCATATTCAGTGAACTCGTCAGGGGGAGCAAAGCGATGCACGGGATGGTGGGCATTCGACGGGGCGAGATACTGGCCAATTGTCACGAAATCGCAGTCGTGAGCGCGGAGATCATCCAGAACCGCAAATACCTCGTCGGGTGTTTCGCCCAGGCCGACCATGATGCCGGATTTTGTAAAGATCGTCGGTTCAAGCTCCTTGACCATTCGCAGTAGGTTTAGCGAGCGTTGATATTGCGCCTCGGGCCGAATCTGAGGATAGAGCCGCGGCACAGTCTCAATGTTGTGATTGAAGACGTCGGGATGCGTCTGCACAATTGTCAGAAGCGCTTCTACAGACCCCTGAAAATCAGGCGTGAGAACCTCGATGGTGCAGGTCGCATGCAGGCGTCTTAACGCCAGAATGCAGCGAGCAAAATGTGGTGCTCCACCTAGTATCAGATCATCGCGCGTCACGGATGTGACGACGACGTGGCGCAGTCCGAGGTGCCTTGCGGCCTCTGCAAGTGCCTTCGGTTCGTTCGGATTTACGGGCAGCGGTAGTCCATTTTTTACGGCACAGAAGCGGCACGTACGTGTGCAGATGTTGCCCAGGATCATAAACGTTGCCGTGCCTCTGGCAAAACACTCGCTCTGGTTCGGGCAGCGGGCGTTCTGGCACACCGTCTCAATATGATAATGGGTCAGAATCTGGCGTACCTGAGGAGACAGACCTGCAGGGCCGAGGCGTTTTTTTACGTGGGCTGGGAATAGTGAACGCATCATGATTGTTGGGCATGCAGCCGTGATGTATGGGTATGTGCTGCCGATTTTTTTACGTCCGTCGTCACGGGCATGTGAGCTGCTGCGCCCCAGAATTCGTTCCAAACATGTTCGAACGTGGCTTTGAGTGTATTATTGAAATCATTAACGTTGATTTTCTCATTGCCAAATGATGCTGCATTTACCATCTGGCACCCCTTTAGCCCGCAAGGATGAATGAGGTCAAAAGGTCTTAGGTCTGCTTTGATATTAACCGCGATGCCATGATACGTGATCCAGTGTTTGATGCCGATGCCAATGGAAGCAATTTTTCCTCGCGCGGACCAGATGCCGGTTTTGCCAGGTTCTCTCGTTGCCGGGATAGCGAAACATTGAAGTGTCCTGATCGCAATTTCCTCGTAGCAGCGCAGCAGCCAGTGGAGTCGCTGCTCGCGAATTTTCAAGGCAATAATCGGGTAGATTACTGATTGGCCGGGGCCGTGGTACGTAACCCCGCCGCCGCGATCAATGTGAACCACTGGAATACCCCCGGCACAGGCATACCCATGCTCATACGGCACGGTAAATTGTTCTTGCGAGGCGGTTCTGCCAAAGGTGAATACCGGCGGATGTTCAACCAGGAGAATGGTGTCGGGCATAAGGTTTTGTGCCCGCGCGGCAACAAGTGACTTCTGTAGATTCCAGGTAACCTGATACTCCTGAAGCCCAAGATCCCTGAAGATGAAGCGTGGATGATCGTCTTTGCGCATCTTTCTCAGCTCCGCTCCGTGCTTGCGCTGTCTCTATGCACAAAAGACCTTCGATACAGGGCTTTTTGTTGTCAAGAAATTTATTGATGTTTTGTTCTTGATGTGTGACGTGAATACAACGAGTTATGCAAGATACTGTACACCAGTTGCACGTCAGATTTGTTCGTGTTTGGTAGGGAAATTAGATCAGCATAGACAGGGGGAGGTTAAAGAATGGCACGCTGGATTAACGTGGGAATATTTTGTGCGCTGCTGGGATGCCTGGCTTGCTCTCAGCCCGGCACACCTGAGGGGCAAGAGCCAGAGGTCTCAGTGACGCCTCCGCGAGTGTCAGAGGCCGATGTGTTGAGATTCGAGAAACTATCGGATGTTATGGGTGAGATCGGTTCGATACTGAAGAATCTTAACAGTTCGGATGAGGCTGTACAGACCGAATCAGCCGAGTGGCTGGTCAATCTGGCTGAGGTGCTAAAAAGCGAGCAGTTTCGCAAAGACGAGCATTTTGCAGAGCATGCTAGCTCATTGGGTGCACGTGCCACGGATTTTCTTGCTGTGCTGAAGAGCGGGGAGAAGTCTGAGATAGAATCGGCTATAACCGAGATCAAAAAGGTATGCATGGAGTGTCATGCGCACTATCGCTGAGAAGATTCATGTGGGCGAGAGATTTCTCTTCCGAAGCAAGGCAAAATATTCCGTCTGCTATTCGTATTCCAGGTGACTATAGGAAGTTGCGGATGCTGTGATTTTGCCCACGGTTTTTGGATGAAGCCCGTCCAGGAGCAAGGTTCCAGTTGATGAAAATCAGTGAAGCGTTGGTTTATACAGTTTATCTCTTTCTTCTTCTTTGCGTCCCGGCGAAGGCTGCATCGCAATTATCCCCGATTGTGAGAGCTATTGAGATTCAGGGATTGGAGACGGTGGAGCAGGGAAAAGTGATGGGGGTTCTGACGACCCGCGTAGGGGATGTGTACGATCCGGTCAAGCGCAGCGAAGACGTGAAAGCCATCAACAGGCTTGGGTACTTTCAAGCTGCTTCGCTTTCAGCGTATACTGAGCCGTACGAGGATGGTGTAAAGGTAATCTTTACGGTCAAGGAAAACCCGATTGTTGGCAAAATCAGTATTGTTGGAGCTAAGAAGATTTCGACGGCACGGGTGCACGCCGTGATACCGCTGAGAGAGGGGAGGCTCTGGCGGACCCAGGCAGTGCGCGAGATTCAGCAATCTGTGGAGGAGATGTATCGCAGTGCTGGTTTCTATCAGATTCGGGTCTGGGTGGAAAGAGCAGAGCGCAGCGATGGGAAGCTGGACGTTCGCGTGATTATTGATGAGGGGACAAGAATTCTCGTCAAGGACGTTATTTTCCGCGGCAATAAGAAAATATCCGGGTGGCGATTGCGATGGCGCATGATGAATCGCGGCTCGTGGGCATTTTTCAAGAACTACTTCGACTATGAAACGTTCCAGGACGACCTGGAGAGCATCCGGATGCTTTACAGGTCGAAGGGTTTTCTGGATGTCCAGGTGATTGGAGACGAGCCGATTTACAATGAGAAAAAGAGCTGGATCTGCCCGGTAGTTAAGATTAACGAGGGGATGCGGTACCGGGTTGGTCAATTTGCCGTGAAGAATGCCACGATATTTGCGCCCGACGAAATCACACATGTGTTTCGCAGACTTCAGGGCCGGTTTCTTGACCTTGTGAAGTTCGGCAAAGCCCTTGAGAAGGTGTACTATCTATACGCTGACGAAGGCTATATTGATCTCGAAGTGACGTATGATATTGAAAAGAACGTAGCGCAAGGCACTGTGGATATTGTGCTGAGCCTGACTGAGCACGACCGCGTTTACGTTGGCAAGGTGAAGCTTGAGCGCCAGGTATTTGAGTTCGGCGAGGAGTTGGGCTTTATTGACCGCTTGTACGGCAAAATCGCGCCGCCTATCTCGGACGAAGCCATACGGCGAGAGGTTCTTTTAAAGCCCGCGGCAGTCTATCGCCGGTTTGAGGAAGTTCGTACGCGGGAGCGGCTGAGGAATTTGCGGATTTTCGATGATGTAACGATCCAGCGTGAGCCGACTGACTCACCGACTGTGCGCGACGTGGTTGTCAGCATTAAGGAGGGGCCTACGGGAAGTTTGCTCTTTGACGTAGGCTATGGCGATATGACAGGGGCGTTTATCAGGGGGAGCTACGTTGAGCGCAATCTGTTTGGCGATGCGCGGGATTTTCGGCTATCTATACTGCTGGGCACGCGTGCCTCATCGTTTTATACAGGTTATCTGGATCGCTATTTCCGCAATACCACCACCTCGTTTCGGATTGATGCTTATAAAGACACCCACGATCGTGGTGAGTATGAGGAGGATATCTACGGTTCATCGGTGGAATTGGGTCGGCCGCTGAATGAGTATTTGCGGGCGTATTTACGCCTGCGCGGTGCGTATGCCCGGTTTCATCACATTGATGATGACGTGGTGGAAGAGCTTGACAGATACCCCCTGGGCACGGTTAGGTTTCGATTGGTTGACGACCATCGCGATGATATCTTCTGGCCGAGCAAGGGCTATCGTCGCACCGCCGGTATCGAGGTAGGCTACGCGGATGGGCTTGTGGCTAAGATTATGGGCTCATATGCGTGGTACTGGAAAGTCTACGGAGATGTGGTGTACGCTTTGAATCTTGAAGCAGCGATGATGCCGTACGATGCGGATAAGGTAGGGATCACGGAGCGGTTTTTCCTCGGGGGCACAGAGGATCTGCGCGGTTTTCGGTTTCGCGGGGCTGGTCCAAAGGATTCAGGTGAGGACGACATGGCAATTGGCGGTTCAACAAAGGTGCTTGTGCAGAACGAACTGCGCTATCCGATTTACAAGGCCCTCAAGGGTGTGGTGTTTGTTGATGCTGGGACATTGGCGCACCACGCTTATAATCTCGATTCCCTGCGGCTGAGTACCGGACTCGGC
>CAZVVA010000175.1:0-7935 GCA_964630455.1 uncultured Candidatus Sumerlaeota bacterium | reverse complement strand
GAACCCATCATTTTCGATATCCTCTTTTGTATGGGCTAAGGTTTTCAACAGAGCATCAGACGTTCTCAAACTAAATTGCAAAGTACACAAGACCAAAATAGAATCTTAACCACTACGACACAACGTACACAATGGAAGTAGGGGCGACCCGTCGGGTCGCCCTTAAGTTATGAATTTTAGCATTATTTCCGTTGTGTGGTAGTGGTTAATGCGCCTCAGGCACACATTTTGATCGCTTCCCTAGGCACATCAGCCAGGAATGCTGCCCGTTTTCCTCTACATTACCTGCGGATCAATCCCTTCTCTATACTGTAACTTCCAAACTTAATCGGCCCCTGGGCAGAGTCCATATGGAAAAGATTGAGCTGGAAAGACGCACCAGCATCATCCGGGAAATAGGCAAGGTATCCCACTTTGAAGGGGGAGAAAATCGCAGTGCAGATCGCAGTGAGTTCCTCTCTGGAGAGATTATCAGTGTCCGCCTGGGAGAAGCCGGCAAACACAACCTGGCACCCCACCTCTGTGACCTTGCTCTGCCTATCCGAGCTGCGCTCTACAGGGCCAATCACTACAGCCGCCTGGCCTGCCCTGCCTGGAGAAGCAATCAATGGAGTCAGCATCATGCCTGTGCGCAACAGTGTCACGTCAATAGCTGCCAGGCGCATCTCCGGTACGAGCTTTCCCAACTCGTCGGCTGCATCGCTCAGAGCCCTTACCGCCTCAGTCAAACGCGCCGTACGCTTTTCAAGATGCTCCAGCTTCTGTTCGAGATCCCCTCGTCCGGAATTCCCACAACTCAACGCCCCAATGACGACCAGAACAACCGCCCAGATGAGCACCCGCTTCATGATCAACCTCCCTTTGACTCAATAAGCATTCTAGGGACAATCAGAATTCTATTAGTGATGGGTTCATCGGCCTGTAGGGGCGAACCCATGTGCTCGCCCTTTTTGTCTCTTCTTATGCCAACTTCTCGCTGGCATCAGAATCCGCATACGCCGCCACTATCTCACCGAAATAGATGCGGTGGAAGTCATCCTTCGGGTAGTAACTCTCGGTAATTTCAGGAAGAAATGCTGCCGCGTTCACATCAGTCTTCTGAACCACCTTACATTCATAATGAATCACGCACTGCTGAATGATGGGCGAAGAGATCTTTCGACTCGCTACAGGCGTGAGACCCTGCTCGCGAAACTTGTCGTGATCCCTACCCGAGATGGTACCACAGATTTCAAGCGCTCCCCTGAGCGTACGTGGCGCAACATTAACCGTAAAGTCCCCAGCCTCCTCAATCAGACCATACGTGTGGCGCGACGGCCGCACCAATACAACGAACACCGGCCGTCCCCAAATCCATCCTACTGTCCCCCAACCGATCGTCATCGCGTTTGGCTTTCCATCTTTGCCCTGCGCAACCAGCAAAACACCGTCAGTAGATAACCATCGCGCCATTTCGGAAAAATAGTCAGTATACGAAATATCAACTTTTTCCATATCACCCTCCTTGATTCTCTTATGATACGATCCGCTTGCAGAATTGTTCGCTCACCTCGAACCCTGCATTCTATTCCCCCTTCTTCTCCTCCTCCTTCTCCTCAGATACACCGAGCGGTCCAGCCCCAATAACACGCTCTGGAAATCCCGCATGCAGAAACAGAATCCCAACCGCCAGCCGAATCACCGCACCAATGTATACCAGAACCAGCTTACGTACATTCGAACGGTGAAAAAAAGCCAAGTCCAACGTGTTTGCCATTGGTTTTGGCATGACAAAAATCAAGAGACCTATGCTCAGACAGCAGATGCCCACAACTACAAATAGCCATCCATAGCGCAAACTCTGCCCCGCGTAGTAAAAGGGAATGCTTAGCGCGATGAGAACCAATCCGACAAGACGGAATGCCGGGCCTTGCACGACAGACGCCCACACTCCGATACAAGTAAAAGGCATGAATATTGTCATCAATGCAACTAATACAAGAAGTCCTCCCATGAGAAGAGCAAACAGCCGCATGGTTTTTCCTCCTTTTCGCGGTTTATGAACCTCCGGCTTATTACTGGTCTATACGCTCTAAACTGACTTGCGCACCGAGATAATGCCACATAATTAAGTACATCTCATGAATTCGCGGGCAATACTCCCCCATCTAGCGCGAACGATCAAGGATTTTTCCCAGCTCTCCCATGCACCAACCAGCTCATCACACCCTGTCCTCTGTAACGTCAACGCGCTGGAAGGTAAAGAGCCCAGCCACGACTGCTAGTTCGAACGCCTGGGCTACTTCTGGGTTGGTCGCGATTCTACCTGAGAAAAACTTGTCTTCAACCACACCCTACCCCCTCCGCGTCACATGGGCCAAAATCCAGAAAGCGCAGAAGCAGTAGTAGGGCGATTGGTGGCCGCAGGAGGGTCGACATTTCCCAGATCTTAACTTCGCACGGTCGACCACCAGCTCCAATCCCATTATTTTCAGGGATTTAGGAGAATCACCAGGCACTTTTGTGCTTGGAGTACCAGTTGTACGTGGAATTGCGCACAAAATGTGCCTCCCTTATCGCCAAAGACGCCGACTCATGCGCCAATAAGGCTGTTAGGTACGCTTTTATCCGAAGTTCCGGGCCATAAAGAGCCACTGATTGCCGAAACAAGTAATTCCAGGTTAGGCATAAGGTGAAGGATTACAATGATATAAGGCCTGTTCTAGTCCGGAACTGGGGTTAAATGAATTTTTTTTGAAAAAAAAGCTTGACATGCTCATAAGCCGGACGTATCTATATCGCATAATAGTTTGCAATACAAACCAATTTTCAGCCCAAATTCTTTTGCGAAATAAGGACCGGAACTGTGAAACGAGAACTTTCGACCGAACTCCCTGCCCTCATCGCAGACGGCCTCATGGTCGCTTCGGCTCTACTTTGCTGGCGATGGGCGTCGAGATACTCTGTAACGGTCGAAGAGTATAAGCGCGAAATGCTTTCGGTTGAATCGAAACAAGACGCTTTCGAGCACCGCATAGTGAACATGGCAGCGTTTTTGATGTGGCATTATGCACAAATGAAAAGACGTCACTTTGAGAAGGTTTCGACAATACCAACGGATAGAGGAGGAGAGGAAGAATGACAGACCGCTTTGAAAGCAGAACAGCTCTGCTTGCGATAGCGTTTGGCGAATCCCTTTTAACCGCCAGCGCTGTGGCGCAGACAACAGGGGCGTTTAACACAAGAACTGCGAAGGAAATCGCGGTTTTATCGCGCGTTCTCGAGAAACGTCTCGGCGAGATGCGAAGCTCCATGGCGGGCATTGCCCGGAAAGGAGGCTTAAAATGACAAAAGACGTCAATCTAAAGGAAATCGAGCGAAAGGCTTTCCGCTCCACTTTCCAAGATGGCCTGTGGGATCTTTTCCTGGGTTTCTTGTTGTTGATTCTCGCTGCCAGCGCGCAGCTGTCAGATTCTGGCATGTCAGAATCGCTGCACATGGCTTCCCTCGTCGCGATGTATGCAGTGGTCCTCGTAGGGTTCATGGCCGGAAAGAAACTAATCACCGTTCCCCGGATGGGCCGCGTCAAGTTTGGCCCAAAGCGCAAACGAAAACTCACCAAGGTAAGGGTAGTAGTGCTGATCTCCGTGCTCATGGGGGCCGTCTTTTTCGTTATCGCGCTCTTCTCCATGCGCAACCGACCGGAATGGCTAAACCCGGCACTTGTCCTGCCGGCTGCCTGGTTTGTGAACTTTATCGTCCTTTTCAGCCTAATGGCCTACTTTCTGGATTTTCCACGCCTGTACGCCTACGGCATATTGTTTGCCATTCCGCTACCTATGGACTTCTTGTTGCTCAAGCCGGCTGAGCTTGACCTGAGATTCGTTGCGTTCGGCGTGCCGGCGCTTGTCATTCTGGTTGTCGGAACGGTCATCTTTGTCCGCTTCGTGCGCGACTATCCATTGCCAATAAAGGAGGCTTAAAATGGTAAAAGACGTCAATCTGAAGGAAATCGAGCGAAAGGCTTTCCGGTCCACCTTTCAGGATGGCCTGTGGGATCTTTTCCTGGGTCTTGTGTTGTTGACGCTCGCTGCCAACGCGCTGCTGTCAGACGCCGGCATATCAGAATCGCTAGCCATGGCCTTCTTCGTCGCGATACAGGCAGTGGTCCTCGTAGGGTTCATAGCAGGAAAGAAATTAATCACCGTTCCCCGGATGGGCCTCGTCAAGTTTGGCCCAAAGCGGAAACGGAAACTGACTAAGGTAAGGGTAGTATTATTGATCTCCGCTCTCATGGGGGCCGTCATCTTCGTTGTGGCACCTTTTTCCATGCGCAATCCACCGGAATGGCTAAACCCGGCGCTTGTCCTGGGGGCTGCCTGGGTTGTGAACTGTATCGTCGTCTTCAGCCTGGGCGCCTACTTCCTGGATCTTCCCCGCCTGTACGCCTACGGCCTGTTGTTTGCCATACCAGTACCTACGGACATCTTGTTGCACGAGCTGGCTGACCTCGATCTGACCTTCATTGCGTTCGGGGTGCCGGCGCTTGTTATTCTGGTTGTCGGAACGGTCATGTTTGTCCGTTTCTTGCGTGACTACCCGTTACCCACAAAGGAGGTATCCAATGTCAACGCCAATTGATGTAAAGGAAATCGAACGAAAGGCCTACAGGGATTCTCAACAGGACGGCCTTATGGAGCTTGTGATGGGCGTCTGTCTCGCAGCCATGTCTAGTCGCGCTCTTTCTCCGGTTTTTATCGGAACGTTTGTCCTTGCACCCCTCCTCTTCAGGCCCGTGCTCATGGCTATGAGGAAACGCTTCACATATCCCCGAATAGGGTACGTCAAGCTTGTTGAGGAAAAGCCCAAGGAGGTCGTGGGAGGGATCGCGACTGTCATGTTGATCCTGATAGCAGCTATGGCGGTTGGTTTTGTTATCTTTGGCGATGTGCGAAACGTCGCTCTCTGGCTGAAATGGTCTCCCGCCTTTGTGGGGGTGCTACTGGCGGGTATGTTCTCCTCCATTGCCGCCAAATCCAGGCTTATCCCGCAATATGCATTCGCCCTGGCATCGGTGATCAGTGGCCTTGTTTTCTCGATTCTCAGATTTGAGCCACCGGAGACCGGCCTATTCATCTATTTCCTTGTTATGGGCGTCTTGCTGATTCTATACGGGCTGGTGATGTTTATACGGTTTCTGCGGAGGCACCCACTACCGGCCGAGGAGGAGTCCGATGTCACCGACTGAAAAGGAGGGCAGCGAAGATCGCCAGCCTCTTGCGGACATTGACCGGGTCATCCATGAGCCGGCGCGGCTGATGATCCTTGCCTATCTCTACGTGGTCGAAAGCGCGGACTTCCTCTTCTTGATGCGCCAAACCGGGCTGACAGGGGGGAATCTATCCTCACATCTGAGCAAGCTGGAAGCCGCAGGCTACGTGGATATCAAAAAGGAGTTCGTGGCAAAGATTCCCCGGACGCTTCTCCGTCTCACGGATAAAGGCCGGGAGGCATTCCGCGTCTACCGACAGAGCATGAAGCAGGTTCTTGACGATTTGCCGGAGTGATGTGGGGTCATCAGGACAAGGTCGAGGAAATCTATGAACTATTCACGCTAGGAGAAAAAGATGAACAGAAGATTCCGCACCGTGATGATGGCGATCGCCTGCCTGGCTGTCGCAATGACCCTGGTAGACTGCGCTGCGATATTGAAAAGGCCTGCGTTAACCCAGCAGCAGCGGCAGCTTAACCTGGAGTCTTTTGAGTATGTTTGGACCACGATTCGGGACAAGCACTTCGATCCGGAATTGGGCGGGCTCGACTGGCAGGCGATCCACGACGAGTTGCGGCCCAAGGTGCAACAGGCCCGCACGATGTCCGAAGCGCGAAAGGTGATGCACGACATGATCTCACGTCTCGAGCTGACCCACTTTAGCATCATACCGGCGGAAGTGTATCAGGATATGAATCAGCCGGGGGAGAAAGGTGCGTATGACGGTGTCACCGGCATCGACCTTCGCATCATTGACGGGCACGCACTGGTTACTCGGGTCGAGGAGGATTCGCCAGCTGCTGAGGCAGGGGTGAAAACTGGATGGGAAATCATACGCATTAGCGAGGACGATGTCGTTTCCAAACTCCAACCGATTGCGAAAGAGTTTGACGGCAAGACGTATAAGGACCTCGTTTTAGCTTATGCCGTAAAATCACGATTGAGTGGAAAAATCGGTGATCCAGTTGTCGTCCAGTTTCGCGACGGCGCAGATCAAACCGTTGAGCTGAACATCCTTCTGATCGAGAAGAAAGGCAAAAGGTTTCAGATCGGACATCTCCCTCCCCTCTATGTCTGGATTGATGTGGACTCGATCGACCAAAACATCGGCTACATCGCCTTTAACGGCTTTTTGGATCCCATCAACGTGATGCCTGCGTTTAACAATGCCATGAAATCGTTCATGGATGCCGACGGCCTGATCATCGACATCAGAGGTAATCCCGGCGGAGTAGGCGATATGGCCATGGGCATGGCGGGTTGGCTGGTGGCGGAAAAGAATCGGCGTCTCGGAACCTTGTACATGCGCGACAATGAGCTGAAGGTTGTCGTGAACCCGCGAGCGACCACATATTCCGGACCGGTGGCCATTCTTGTGGATGGCCTATCCACCTCATGTTCGGAGATCTTTTCAGGCGGTCTCAAGGATCTCGGCCGGGCCTGCATATTCGGATCACGCACGGGCGGAGCGGCATTGCCCTCGATCATTGAAAAGCTACCCAACGGCGACGGCTTTCAATACGCCTTTGCAAATTACCGCTCCGAGGGCGGCGAAGTGCTCGAAGGTGCTGGCGTTACCCCGGATGTGGAGGTCGTTCCAACGCAGGAAGCCCTGCTCCAGGGCCGAGATCTTGTTCTGGAAACAGCGGTCGCATGGATTCGAAGTCAAAAATAGTCTGCCGGGAAAAGCTCCCGGCCGGCTGGTAAAACAAAATCCATTTAAAGGAGGTTACCACGCTATGGAAAAGGGAACAAGAAGAACTCGTATGTGGTGCGGTCGGTATTGCATTAACGGCCTGACGTTGTGCGTATTTCTATCGCTTGTCCTCGTATGCTTTGCCCCACCGGGTGTTCTTCACGCGGCGGAAGCAAATCTGCCCGATGGCGAGCTGATCCTCGACAAGTATGTCGAAGTGACGGGTGGTATAGAAGCCTATGAGAAGATTCATAACCGCGTAACCAAAGTAACAATTGAAATCGTTCAGGCGGGCATCAAGGCCACAATCACCATTTACCATGCCAAACCCAACAAGGTGTATACACAAGCGGAAATGGATGCATTGGGTAAGATGGAGGGTGGGACGAACGGCGACGTGGCCTGGGAACTGTCGACGATGACCGGCCCGAAGATCAAAGAGGGACAGGAAAGGGCCGATGCTTTGCGCGAGGCCTTCTTTGATAAACTTGCCTACTGGCGAAAGGTCTACCAGAAGGCAGAATGTATCGGTGTCGAACCCATCGAAGGCAGGGCATGCTACAAAGTCGTCATGACGCCCAAAACAGGGAAACCGCAGACGTTCTACTTTGACCAAAAGACGAATCTGCTGGTCAAGGTCGAATCCATTATGGAGCACCAGATGGGTACCATCCCGATTGAGGTTTTTATGAGCGACTATAAAGAGATTGATGGCATCCTGTTTCCGCATAAGGCAAAGGCTAAGGTCCTGGGACAGGAGAGGATCATCACCACCGAGAGCATTAAGCACAACGTCGAGATGCCCGAAGATCTGTTTAATCTGCCCGAGGAGATTCAGGCTCTGGTAAACAAGGCAAAAAGCGAGTAGCACAAAACCTTGAGCCGGTAAACGGACGTTGCGAAAACAGACAGACCAAAAACGGTGACTTCCTGACAAAATCAAACCACGACAGCACGACATGCACTTAGTAGGGGCGACCCGTCCGCC
>CAZVVA010000174.1:1084-7960 GCA_964630455.1 uncultured Candidatus Sumerlaeota bacterium | reverse complement strand
ATTCTTTAGATTTTTTTATTCTGTTCATTCTGTTCATCCTGTCTAATAATTTTTGTCATTTTTTTGTGCTTCTTTTCAGATAAGGCCTCCTGCTTTTTAAGCAGAGGTTTTTCTGCGTTTTGCATCATTATCTTGTCACTTTTTTTAAACTCAACTGCAAAATTTGGGTTTATAGCCTGGCGTCACTCTGTTATATAGCGGTTGGCCCGCAACACTGTAGCGTATACTGTATGAGTGTGGAAGCTGTGCTGGACAGGAGCAAGCAGCTCCGTCCAGACCTCTGAACGCGTTTTTTTGCTTTGCGCAGGGTTCTTCATCTTGACAATGCGTGTGTGGCGTTAGATAAGATTGTCTTTCGATGCGACAGGCAGCCGCCGCACCATCTTCTGTGCAACGCCTGTCTGTCTCCATATGCCCAGGCGGCCACACGGTTGCCAGTTTCTCTGTAGAAGATAAGCTCAACGGTAGCTCTGATGAACGGAAGCGACGGATTGCTTCATTCCAAGTCAAGTGCTTTTCAGCTGGCCTTCTATATCTGCCTCTGGCTCGCTATCTATTCTATTCTGTACGTGATCTCGCCCGCAGTTCCGTCGTTCGACAGTGGCTCGCTGTTCTTTCGTGGCCGTTATATTCTGCCGTTAATCTCCGGGCTAATTCTGCTTTTCACTACCCTGTTTGTGATTCAAGCGAGTGTACCGGTGAAAGTCAGACACTGGGTACTTTTTGTGGCCCTGTTCAGCTTTGTGATCATTGACAACTACAGCCATCGCCTTGGGCTCGCACCAGTGTACGCCTTTATCCTGAGCGATCTCTCCATAATCCTGGGGGCAATCTGCATTGGCAAGCTGATTGCCCACTACATTGAGGAGAAGAGCTGGATCGTTCCCATTGTGCTAGTAGCAATGGTAGCGGACGTGTGGAGCGTGGCCCATGGCCCAACTGCCATGCTCATGGAGAAAAGCACTGCGGTCATGAAGCATTTTCTGATCTACTATCCACTTCTCGGGGCCAGTGAGCTCTTCGAAGACGCATTTCGCGAATTGGGCCCGTATATTGGGATGGGCGACATTATTTTTCTCTCCATCTATCTGGAGCTGGTGCGTAAATTTGACCTGCACGAGCAGTTGTCACGTCTCGCATTCGTCGTGGCATTGCTGGTGCCGATCACGCTGGCGAGTTTTGCAGAGAAGGGGATTCCTGCACTCCCGTTTATGTCAGCCATGTTTCTGGCAGTAAATTTCCGGCGCCTCGAGTTTAAGAAAAGCGACTTGCTGAAGACTTGCATCTTCGTAGCGGTTCTCATGGTGATTGTCTACGTTGCTTTTCATAATCCTCAGGTCAGGGAGCTGCTGACGGGAGCACGCTAGTGCTTCGCCATATTTGAAATGAGGGAGAGAGAAATTGGGGACTGTCCCAAGCGAGGAACGAGCGCGTGGACTGTACCCATTTTTCATAAAATCTGTAACCTGTATTTAGTACGCTCATTAATAATTCTAAATCAAAGGAGGTGAGCACTGAGATGAGACTCGTAAACAAGGGTATTGCAGTACTTCTCTGCGTGATCGTGCTCGGCCTGGCGGGCATAGTGCTAGCGCCCTATGTGAATCCGGATGGCTTTTTCTCGACCGCACAGGCCCGGACTCAAGAAGAACCGGTGCTTGACGTAACCCTGATCAAGGCACTCAACGCTCCCGGGCTCAAGGACGTTGTGATTCTGGGAGACCAGAAGACATTTATTCTCCAGGCTAAAGATGCCGTATATGTCTACCGGGTTGATTATGTTCGGAAATAGTGGGGCGCAGATGCTCATGATCTCATTTTGTTATTTCCGGTCTGCCCGGCGGTAAATCAGGGTCTTCTGCTGTGCGTAGTGATCTCTATATCAATATGCCTTGAATGTTTTTCGTGTCGGTGGCAGTAGTCTGGGGATCTCGGCAGCGAGGCTCGGGCGGGCGACCTGCCTCTCTACGCTACCGAGAATACTCATCCGCGGCTGCTAATTTGCCAAAACTACTACCTGAAGTCCGTGCGCGACAAGACCCGGCCAAGTTTGTTTTTGCACGCAGAGGCTCCCTATTACTGTATTCTATCAAAGAAGAAGTACGAGGAGCTCCTGCCGGAGCTGAAAATGCTCACCTATCAAGTCCTTTTTAACGATTTGGTGGGAGGAAAGCAGCTGGTTCTCATATCCAATCAAACGCCTCTTCAATAGCATCTCAATCTCCCCAGAGGCGGACAAGCACCCCTGCCCAGAAATTAAATCTAGCCCCGGGGAATCCACTTTTTTATTGCGTGTAATGCTTCAGACGGGATACGCTTCTCCCACCAGTTTGACTAACGTCAAATGGTATACTTGTGAGCTTTTGCCAAGTTGGACCGGTACTGCCTGCCATGTAAGCGTGTTTCAACCAAACGTCGCTTACATGTGTAGCGACATGCTGAGGATGTTGGTGTATGACACGAGACCTGTATATCGGGATTGATGTTGGTTCGGTCAGCGTAAAAACGGTTTTTCTTGACGGGGACTTCGACCTGCTCGAGGAAGACTACAGCCGTGCCAAAGGGCGGTCGCTGCTCACAGCGTTGCGGGTGCTAGAGCGTCTGCTTGCGAAATATCCGGATGCACTAGTACGGACGGTTGCAGTCACAGGCTCAGGGGGAGGCACGCTGGCCGAGTGCCTTGGCGCGATTATGGTCAATGAAATCATTGCCCAATCCACGGCAGGAGCACGCTTTCTTCCTCAGGTGCGCACAGTGATTGAAATAGGGGGTCAGGATTCAAAACTGCTGCTTTTTGAATACGATGAGTTTCAGAGTCGGCTGATTCTGAAAGACTTTGCCATGAACGCACTCTGTGCAGCGGGTACTGGCTCATTTCTGGATCAACAGGCCACGCGCCTGGGACTAGCGATTGAAGACGAATTTGGCGCGCTGGCGCTTAAGTCAGCGCATCCCCCGCGCATTGCGGGCCGGTGCAGCGTGTTTGCCAAGTCAGACATGATTCACCTTCAGCAAGTTGCGACGCCAGACTATGATATTGTGGCAGGACTTTGCCTGGCGCTGGCGCGAAATTTCAAATCCACGCTTGGCAAAGGTAAGAAAATTCACCGGCCAGTGGCTTTTCTGGGCGGGGTGGCTGCCAATATTGGCATGGTACGGGCATTTGAGAGTGTGCTTGAACTCAGTGCGGGTGAGCTTATTATCCCGCAGCATCACGCCACTATGGGCGCGATTGGAGCCATCAGTCGCCTAATTGAGGAAGGGAGAACAACAGAGTTTCGTGGACTCGACCCGCTCAGAGCCGTGCTTGGCTCTGCGGCGCCCGAGCAGACCCGGCTGGCCCCACTGCAGGCGCCGTCAGCTCCTGCGGGAGATGCTCTGACCGGGGCTCTTGCTGACGGTGCGGGTGTCTTTATGCCTGCAGAGTCCGGCGATGGGGACAAGATTGATGCATATCTGGGTATCGACGTTGGCTCAATCAGCACAAACGTGGTAGCCATTGATCGCAATAACCGATTGCTCGCCAAGCGCTACCTGATGACTGCTGGTCGGCCCATTGATGCGGTGCGCCGCGGGCTTACAGAAGTCGGTGAGGAGATCGGCCACAGGATTCGTGTGTGCGGCGTAGGCACTACCGGGTCGGGCCGCTATCTTATTGGTGATATCGTGGGCGCTGACATCGTGTGCAACGAGATTACAGCACAGGCCACTGCTGCCATCATCGTAGACCCTCAGGTGGATACCATTTTTGAAATCGGTGGCCAGGACTCGAAATATATCAGCCTGGATAACGGTGCAATTGTTGATTTTGAGATGAATAAGGTTTGTGCTGCGGGTACCGGCTCGTTTCTTGAGGAGCAGGCTGAGCGCCTGGACATTTCCATCAAGCAGGAATTCAGCCAGCGCGCACTGGCCGCCTCAAAGCCTGTGGCCCTGGGCGACCGCTGCACGGTGTTTATGGAGTCGGACTTGCTCCACTACCAGCAGCGAGGTGTTGATAAAGGCGATCTGCTCGCCGGTCTGGCCTATTCAATTGTCTATAACTACTTAAACCGTGTCGTGTGTGAGAAGCGGATCGGCAAGCACATCTTCTTCCAGGGCGGAGTTGCCTTTAATCAGAGCGTTATCGCAGCATTTGAGCAAGTACTGGGTCAGCCAGTCGTTGTTCCACCTCACCACGATGTCACAGGTGCCATTGGCGTGGCTATGGTCACTAAAGAACGGCATCAAGGGTCATCAGGGTTCAAAGGGTTTGAACTCAGCAACCGCGAATATAAGGTCACGACGTTTGAATGCGGCGACTGTCCGAATCTCTGCGAAATTCGCAAAGTTGAGATGGAGCACGAGCGGCCGCTATACTACGGGAGCCGGTGTGAGAAATACGATGTTGACCGGGCGAAACGCGACCAATCCGACATCCCTGATCTGTTTGCCGAGCGTGATAAGCTGCTGTTTGGCCGTAGTCTGTCTGGATCTGCAACCTCGTCGAAAGGAACAGTCGGTATTCCCTGTTGTATGAATTTCTACGAATCCCTGCCATTCTGGCGGGCATTTTTCGAGACGCTCGGGTTCCGTGTGGTGCTCTCGGGCAAAACGAACAAACCGATAATCCACCGGGGCGTGGAAAGTGTGGTTGCTGAATCTTGCTATCCGATTAAGGTAGCCCAGGGCCATATCCTTACGCTGATGGGCCAGGATGTGGATTTTATCTTTCTTCCGAGTATTATTAATGCTCCGACGCCGGAATTCGGACCCAAGGATAAGTGGAATTTTAATTGTCCATACATCCAGACGTTGCCCTACATGGCGGCTGCGTGCGACGGCTTTTCTGCTGAACAGGTGAAGGTATTCAGCCCGATTCTCTATATGCAATTTGGGCCGAAGCATATCGTGAAGGTACTGAGCGAACATCGCCATGAGCTCAGGAGTAATAGTGGCGAGATAGCGCGAGCCGTGGCTGCGGCGTATGCAGCCCAGGAGGAGTTTGACCAGGCGCTTGTCAGGCGCGGGCGCGAGGTGCTTGAGCACCTGCTTCCGCGCTTTGGTAAGGTAGTGGTAATTGTCAGCCGCCCCTATAATGGTTGCGACTCAGGACTGAATCTCGATCTTCCGAAGAAGTTGCGCAAGCTCGGCGTCCTGGCCCTGCCGATGGATATGCTCCCTCTGGACCAGACACCTCTCTCTCCAGACTGGCATAGGATGTACTGGCGCTATGGCCAACGGATCGTTAAGGCCGCTCGGCTTATCCGCCAGCATCCGCAGCTTTATGGCTTGTATGTAACAAACTTCGGCTGTGGCCCTGATTCGTTTATGCTCAAGTTTTTCGCCAAAGAGATGCAGGGAAAACCATTCCTTCAGATCGAAATTGACGAACACAGTGCTGATGCAGGAACAGTGACACGCTGCGAAGCATTTCTCGATACGCTGAAGAGCCACCAGGAATCAGCCGTTGTAGATATTTCTTCAGGACCGATACTGAACCTCAGCCAGATGCAGAGTACGCGCGAGCTCTACTTGCCTTACATGACTGAGCACGTCTGGGGACTTGAGGCGGCCCTGCGCGTCTCGGGCATCGAGGCCCGGGTGCTTCCCCCTTCTGACGAGGAATCGCTTGATTGGGGTCGCAAGTACACGTCGGGCAAGGAGTGTTATCCCGCTTTGCTGACCGTGGGGGACATCATTCGCAAGACCAAGCAGCCCGATTTCGACCCGCGCCGTGCTGCTTTCTTTATGGCAGTAGCGAACGGGCCCTGTCGCTTCGGGCAATACCATAAGCTTCACCGCTTTATCCTGGATGAGATTGGGCTGAGCGAAGTCCCCATCGTTGTACTGGATCAGGACGACGATTATCATCAGGATATGGCAGCCCTAAAACTCGATTTTGAAAAGATCGCGTGGAAGGCCATCACGGCTATTGATGTGATGGTAAAGCATTTGCTCGAAACGAGGCCGTATGAAGTACATCGCGGAGAGAGTGACGCGGTGTTTAGAGATACGATTGACGGGTTGTGCCGCGTAATTCTTGCCAAACGGAACATCTGGGCCTACCTGGAGGAGATTCGCAATGTCTTTACCCGGATTTCCGTGAATGGCCGGGGCGAACGCCCACGCATAGCTATTGTAGGAGAAATCTATGTGCGGTCGAATCCCTTCAGCAATGACAATATCATTCGTCGAATCGAAGCGCTGGGTGGCGAGGTTGTGATGCCTCCCTTGTCGGAATGGATCAATTACACAACCTATGTTCGCAAGCTGCGGAACCGCTACCGCAGCCGCTATGGCAATGTGCTTCAGGATATGCTCCGCGAACGCATCCAGCACTATCTCGAAGGTAAAGTCTATCGCACCTTAGGTAGAACCGTGGATCCGCATCCGCGGACCTTGCTTTCCATGGCACAACCTTACCTCGATCCGAGCTTTGAAGGCGAGGCTGTTTTGAGCGTGGGCAAAGCCATTGAGTATATCACCGATCACGATGTAGCAGGAATTATCAATGTCATGCCCTTCACCTGCATGCCGGGGACGATCGTTACTACGGTCATGAACCGAGTGAGTGAAGCCTACCAGTCAGTGCCCTTCATTACCATGTCCTACACCGGCCAGCAGAATCTCAATACCCAGATTCGGCTGGAAGCCTTCCTCTATCAAGTGCAGCAATACTGGCGCGAGCGACGCAAGAATGCTGAGCTTGCGCATATCTGACCCCAGGCTCGATTCCCCCCTCACTTAGAAGCGGAAAAATGCCAGAAAATTGAACCCGGACTTTGCATTTGGACGATAGTTTCATGATGCGAGGGGAATCCGCCGCGGCGGATTACCCCTCGCGCTCCCTTCCTAAACCTTTCCTTGCGGCCGCTTTCATCCGCCTAGGCGGAT
>CAZVVA010000174.1:0-1074 GCA_964630455.1 uncultured Candidatus Sumerlaeota bacterium | reverse complement strand
CATTGCCTGGCTCACCTTTTTTGGTGAGCCAGGCAATGTTGCTGACAGTAGCCCCGAGCGACAGGTCTTGCTTTATTGCCGCGATTCACCTGCTTTTTGTTCAGAGCAACTGCAAAATTTTGATGGCCCACTTGGAAATATACCCATGTCTGATTTTAATATTTATAGAAACCCGCTAACATTTTTCGATCTTTTGCTTGCTACACGACAAAAGAGTGCGATATATAAGACGAGGCGAGAAGAAATTCAACTTGGGAGGACGGAGCACGAAACATATTGCTCTGCACAACACCAAGAATTAAAAATGCATATGCCTTGCAGCAGACTATGTCATTCTGAGTCCGCATGACCCTCTCTGTCATTCTGAACGGAGTGAAGAATCTCGGGTGAAGTTCGATTAAAATAGAGCTCCGTAATTACGAAGAAGACCGCTTCGCGTCCTGCTAAGAGAAGGCGGCGCTCTCGTAGTGCATTTCCAAAATGAATTTAGAGGGGGTATTGAATCATGGAAAAGCCAAGGTGGAGAAAAGTTAGGTTGCTACTAATTTACCTGGCCATATTTACATTCTTGCAACTGTCTGCAAAGGCACAGGAGAAATGGAATGTAGATCTGGTCGGGCAAATTGGGGGTGCTAGCTACGCAGTTTTTGTGCAGGGAAATTATGCCTATATCGGGGAAGGCGGGAATTTGCGAATTCTGGATATAACCAATCCGGCAAGCCCTAATGCACTCGGCAAGGTTCTTCTTCCGGGCATCGTATGGGGTGTATACGTTTCAGGGAATTATGCCTACGTGGCAGATGAATTGGCAGGCTTGCGCATCATTAATGTGAGCAATCCAGCTGCGCCGTATGAAGCCGGGTACTATCATACACCGGGCCAAGCCCTGGGGGTCTATGTATCGGGCAATTATGCCTACGTGGCAGATGACGCCGCGGGCTTACGCATTATTAACGTGAGTAATCCTTCAGCGCCTTTTGAGGTGGGATATTATGATACGCCCGGCTTGGCTTTTGGCGTCTATGTTTCGGGGAATTATGCCTACGTGGCAGACGGGTACTCGGGCTTACGCAT
>CAZVVA010000173.1:0-7966 GCA_964630455.1 uncultured Candidatus Sumerlaeota bacterium | reverse complement strand
GCGAAGGCGGATGAAATCGCCCGTAATGAAAGGTTTAGGAGGGGAGCGCGAGGGGAGACCCTTTTTCCAAAGGGTCCCCCTCGCAATAGATGTTTTTTTCTAATGCAAAATATGAGTTCAAACCTGCCTCTACAAGCTACAAACACTGGCCATTGTAGGGGCATATTGCAATACGCCCCCATTATCATCTCCGTGGCTCTACTACAAACTATCACCAACTCCCCGATCACGGCGTCAGCTAGGCTGCGAAAAAGATCTTATAGAAGCCAACGAAAAGCGGAAGCGTGACAATGCAAAAGAGGTAGGTAATAAACGTCGTACTCGAGACAAAGTGATCGTCGCCCCTGTAGCGGCGTGCAATGATGACAAGGTTCGTGGCCGATGGCGCAGCCGCCTCGATAAGCATGACCAGACCTAGAAGGTACGGAAATCCAAAAATCCGAACCAGCCCTATGGTGGCAATGGGAAGAAGAAGTAGCTTCGCAGTAGCAATCACACCTATGCCACGCCAGTTAAGCGACGTGTTCACACGAATGGTGGCCAAGATGGCACCCAATATAATCATGGCCAATGGCACCGTGGCGTCGCCGATCATCTCAAGTGCCTTGATAAAGAACTCCACGTGACTCAGCACGCTTTTGGGCCCGGGCAATGCTGCAACAACCCCACACACCACCCCGATCGCAGGTGGCGTGATCAACCCCGCGACTCCCTTGCTCCTATCGCCCTCTTTCCCTCGCAACAACCACACCCCATAAGTCCACATCAGCGGACTGAAAAACAATATGTAGAGTCCAATGTAGAGGATCGCAAGGCTCTGTTCCTCGCCCTGAAACAGCGCCATAGCTATTGGAATCAGCAAATACCCGGAATTGCAAAACGACGTCATGGCAACTACGCTGCGCCGATGCACACGTGCAACATTAAAGACCACCGCACCTATCAGACCCAGCAGACTCCCAAAGAATATGGAAAATGGTGCGAACAAGCAGATAGGATACGCCTCCAGCAGCCGATCCAGACTAAATCCCTGGTAGATCTGCACAAAGAGAAAACACGGGATTACAAAATCCACTGTCAGCCGCGCCAGGTCGTGGATTGTCCGCTCGCTGATAAGCTTGCGCTTCATTACCACGTAGCCAAGCAATGCGATGAAGAAAATCTGGATGATTCCCGCTAATACTGTAGCCAGCGTGGTCAATACCGATCCGGACATCATGCTCCTTTCTCAGATAACTCAACGTGCCTGCATCGGGCAGATGTTGTGAAGACGTCTCTTATTTATGTGCTGTAGGGGTTTGATTAATCAAACCCCTACCTATGAAAAAAGACAAGATCACTTCAGCCTGGTGCAAGACACACAGTACCAACGCGGGCTTATGACTTCGCGGCGGTAGCAACACAAATTTACGTCTCTCATACCCGCTCCCTCACTGACTTGCAATATCTTCTTGAACCAACGCTTGACAAACTGCGCACACGGCGTTTAGGCTTCACTCTGTCAATTTCAGGTATTATTCTTAAGGAGGCTTTTCCATGCCAGAGCGCACGCTGGTGCTTATCAAGCCTGATGGTGTGAAACGCCAGTTGATTGGGGAAATTATTCGCCGCCTGGAACAGAAAAATTTACGCATCATTGGAATTAAAATGGTGCAATTCGACAGCGCGCTCGCGGATGCCCACTATAGCGAACATATCGGCAAGGACTTCTATCCTGCGCTCAAGGACTTTATTATTTCTGGCCCTTGTGTAGCAATGGTTCTCGAAGGCCGGGAATGCATCATTACGGTACGTAATATTATCGGCAACACGGATCCAATGAATGCACTTCCAGGGTCCATCCGCGGCGATCTGGCTCTGGAGCTTACGCAGAATCTCGTTCATGGCTCCGATTCATCTGCCACTGCCGAAAAAGAAATCCCACTCTTCTTCTCTCCCAAGGAACTCTTTTCCGCCTCATCACAAGACTAGCCTAAAAGGAACGCCCCTCATGGCTTCACGTGCTTCTTCATCACGCTTCCCTCGCCTGTCGAAGAAAACGCTCGACCATGCTATCTCTACAACACTCATTGGCAGGCCCGTCTACTACTTTCCCGAGGTTTCTTCTACTAATACGTATGCGCTGAAGCTTTCCGCCAGAGAGCCGCAGGACGGAACACTGGTAATTGCGAACTATCAGACGCACGGCAGAGGACGCCATCGCCGTGCCTGGCGAGCGCCGCGGGGAAAGGCGCTGCTCTTCTCGCTGCTCCTGACACCACCTCCGGCGCTGCGTGGCCTCCAGTTACTGACGATAATTGCCGCCGTCTCGGTGTGCGAGGCCATCAAACAGCTCTACAGCCTGCCGGTCTCTATCAAATGGCCAAACGACGTGCTGATTGAAGGAAGAAAGGTCTGCGGTATTCTGACCGAGCTCACAACCAGACGTGGAGCGACCAGTGCGGTTGTGGTTGGAATGGGCATCAACGTCAATCAGAAGGCCCCGGAGATCCCTCGAGCAGTGGGAACGCCGGCCACGTCGCTCCTAATCGAGCACGGAGAGAAGATCTCACGGCTGGAACTCCTGACCAGAATACTCGAACGCTTTGAACACTACTATCGTCTCTTCCGCAGGGATCAACGCGAACAAGTCATCAACCAGTGGAGGCGCTTCTCATCCACGCTGGGACAGCAGGTGAGAATTCAAACTCACGAGACGGCATTTTTTGGCGCAGCCGTGGATATTGAAACCGATGGCGGGCTCGTCGTTCGGAAGGATAATGGCTTTCTCGTCAAGCTCTTCTCCGCCGACGTCCACGAGATCAAAATTCTTACCTAAAAACGCTATCAAAACGAAATCCTAATGCTCCTAAGGCACATAAACCACCACGACACAACGCAAAAGAAGGTAGGGGCGACCCGGTGGGTCGCCCTTACACTCTGAATTCTTAGTGCGCCTAAGGCGCATGCTGCCATCGTACTTTGACATTTGTTTTTGGAGTGCGCAAGCGAAGCAATAGCGTAGCTTGCGCTTTCATAATCGGAAGCGTAGCTTCCGCTTCTCTCGTAATCTGCGCTTACGACTAATAAAGCCCGCCTTAAGCGGGCAAAGCGGCAGCTACACTACGTTTCGCTACCGCACTCCAAAATGTTATACATATGCCTTAAGTTAATCCGGGCCTGCTAATGCTCCTGATCTACGCTAGAAATCCGCTGGAGGCTTCCTTTGAGAAAAATCTTATACGACGGGCGCGCGGCACGATGGAGATCTTCCTCACGCGCCTGCCAGCGATAGATCGCCATCTGGGTCTCCGCCGGCCGAATCTCTTCAATAAGCACCTGACCCAGCTTGTTCTCCCCCGTCTGCTCGTAGCTGCTATAGAATTCCACAAACACGTTGTGCGCCGCCGTCTCACCTGCATTCTTCACCCGAGCAGCCAGACGCGCCACGTGCTGCTCCCGCTCCTCAGGTGTCTGCTCGAGAATAGTAATGCCGCGCGGCACAAGAATCGCTTTAGTCTTAACGCGCAGTGGCCGACTGGCAACGTTGTTCGATTCATCAGTCTCAAAAATTCGGCCTGAGGAATCCACCTTCACGAAAATCTCGTGCTCGCCGACATTCTTGACCGGATCCCATCTCAACGTCACATCTGCACTTCCCCCAGGCGCCAGATACGCAAGCGAGCCCCAATTGCCATGCACAAAACTCTCCAGCTGTTGTCCTCCGCTCTCCGGATCCCCATCGTAGGCTGTAACGCGTACATCCTTTGCGGCCGCTTCCCCATTGTTATGCACCGTGACATGCATGAATACCGTAACCCCTTCCGTTGGGTTAGGATTATTGAACCTCACGTCATCGGCTGTTATCACCAGGTCAGGCAGACGACGTAAATCAAGAGTATAGCGAAATTGCTGCATCTCACCGATCTCTTCTCCTGATTGCTCCTGCATTTGAACAGCAAAAGTCAGCGTCTGATTGGCCTGCTCTGGTGAGATAGAAGTGGCAATCAAGACCTGCTCGCCCTGAGGTGTTTGCGAAACCCGAAACAAACGCGCTATACGGTTGAGCTCGTTCCCCTCCTGATCGCTCAGCACTATTTCGCCTCTGACATCCTTCGTTCCCACATTGAACACCGGCACGCGGAATTGAATCCGCAATCGCGCGCCGGCTATCGTCATCTCACTCTCGCATAGCTCACCTGCTACGGCAATCTCCGTCTCTCCCTTCGCCTGTTTCACCCCGAGCCCGATGGTCTTCTGGCTTTCTGTCGCGGTCATTGCGTCCGGTGGATCTACGTTATTTAATACCTCAGCTGCAAATAGATTCAATCCACCCTCGACTGTACAATGGAAACGCAGCTCTTGTATCTGATCCGGCTCCAGCGCAACAATTTTTGCCTGAGCCTTTTCCTCCTCCCCGGCACTACGCTGCACAACACGCACCTGAACATCCGGTAACTGGAAGGCTGAGCGGTTCTGAATAGTTGCCTGTAGCTCTACGAGATCGCCTGCATTAAGCTCATCGGGAAGATCCAATGCCTTGAAATTATTAAGCGTCACAAAGGGAGTATCCACGGCAAATCGCACTGCACCCATCGCATCCCGACCCTGCTCGCTGTTCCAGCAGTACGCATAAACCGCCCATTCCCCCCGCATCGCCCTCTCAGGAACCTCGAAAGTATACGCCAAACGCCCATCTGCAAAACTCTCCGTAACTGGCTCCCCAAAGACCTCGTTCGATGGCGTATATACGGAGTAGAAGACCTGCCCCTCATTGATCCCTTCGGTGCGTCCCGTAATCTCAACCTGCTGGCTGACACCCTTGCGAACAACTGGCTCCGATACCTCCAGCACACACGTCTCTGCAGGCACTTGAAGCTCCAATGCAGGATCACCCAGCAGAATAAACATTCTCACCATGTTCTCGTCATGGCCTTTGAAGAGGTGACCATAGTTCGCACTCACAATAGCATCGCCTAGCCGACGAAGACCGTCGTAAAAGAACGCCTGCCTGAGCAAAATCGAAACCTTCTTGTGCGTTGAGGTAAAACCTGGCCCTGAGGGTACGTACAGGCCAATGGCTCCACCATCTTTGACACGCATGAAATCTTCTGAAATGCAGATATTCCACGGCGGGACCGGATAATCTATTGCCCCGCTATTGCACGTCATGTTGATGATAAATGGCAAGACGTCGCGATTGCGCAAATGCAGGTTATCGCTGTTGGGCGAGCCACCGCCGAACCAGATATGCTCATCCGTCCATACATTTGGCGACCCGTGGCCATAGAATGTCAGAAAGAGCACCCCGTGGTTGAGCATATCAAGAATTCTGGTCGTGGCAATAGGGCTGACTTTTGCCTTTTCCTGCTCCATCATGTCCAGCGGTAGATAGAAGTTATCCTCCCACGGAAGCTCTCCCAGATATGCACTCTCCCCGCGAAACGTGCGTGGCGTATACCTGGTGCGGAGATCTTCGCACTCGTGGTCAAATATCCCTTCATCAGCCACATACCCGAGCGTTGTCCGCCATGGCCCAAACCGTGGCTGCTGACTGTAGTGGACGATCTTTTCCACGACCGTCTGAGCGTCTTCCACTGAATTCACAGATAGCCGGCCCAGGATGAGGTCTGCCAGCGCGTCCGTACCGGCAACCATAGTGTACCAGTGATCCGAGGCCCACCTATCTTGCTCCGTTGCTCCGACCTGATAGGAGAACGACGGCACATAATTAATAGCCTCGTTGCGCGTCTCGCCACGGTAATAACTAGTTGAATCGCCGACCAGCAGCACATACGTAGGCCGCCGGGTCTCCCAATGCCGCAACGCGTACGCCAGAAACGCCTTGATCGCCACGGGGCTTTCCAGACCCGCGTTAAATTCATTATAGATCGCCTCCACGTTTATCAACTTAGTCTTTAAACCCTGTGCCTCTTTTAGCACGACCAGTGGATTTACCACCTCGAGAAAGTTCTCGTGCGCGATAATAAGATAATCTGCACCATTTCCTGCAGAGCGCAGATTGGCAAGTACAGGTGGCTTGTTCGGCAGTGGCGCGTCTTGTAGCTGCGCAAGCGTAAGAAATTCGTACTGGCGCTTACCCTGCACCCAAATGCGAAGGTCAGCCGATCCGTCTGCATGCCGTGATGCCTGAATTACCTGCGGCTGCTCCGGTTTCGTAACGTCAAATCCGAACAATGGCTTTGACGAAAATCCTGTGAGGCGCACATACTTCTCGGTTCCTGACGACGGCGCATCAAGAGTAAACGCCAGCGCGTCGTCCACTGCGGCAAAGCGCCGAGGATATACAAACTCAATCCGATCCAGATATACAGCCGGCCGTATCGGCTTCTCATCTCCCTCTTCCAGTGTCTCGGTAAATCTCATAGTATTCCCTTGCTCTCGCAGTGCCTCATAGGGAAACTGAAGATACTTCTGATCGTCCGAAATATCCGCAAATACCCAGTCCGCATCTACCGTGTCGTTCAGCACACAATGCACCTTCTCGTGAGACGTAAAAAATATGGGATCAAAGAAAAGATTGACGGCAATCCGTAGCTTGCCACTCATGGAGTACAGCTCGGGCAGGTCGAAACTAATAGTCACCGGGCTATCTGGAGTCAGCGACTTCCACACCCACCGCATCTCTCTAATCGTGAGAAATCTGCCGGTATGCATCTTCAGCTCATTGTCTTCCTCAACCACCCGGGAGCAGAAGAAGAATGGCTCGGCCTGCGAGGGTACGGCTGGCCCAGAAGATTGAACAACTACAGCCATTTCGAGCCCACTATTTTCCTTGTCCAGAGTTACCCAGTAGACATTCTTTCCTGTGTATTTTGAGCTACTCGGCACACCGTAGAACACAACGTGATCGTTGGGCGTATAGGTCTGCGCAAAACCACCCACCACGCGCACGGGAACCTCACTACCCTGATTGTAGACGCGAATCTGCCGTGGATGAACGGTGTGTGGGTCTAGCCCAGCGGCCTGAAGAAACTGCTGATCAATTGTGTAGAAGCCAGGCTTTTCAATTACCACTTTCAGCCACGGCCCCTTACGGGCTCGCGTCCATGGCACCCACGCCTGCGTTTCGAGCTCCGCACTCAACGGCGGCGACACCGTGGCATATTGCCGACACGCCTCTGGATTTGCCACAAGCGTGTTAAGAATCTTTCCGAATCCCCATGAGGATTCTGCCAGCGCGTTGTCTATCACCGATGCCTGTGTCTCGTACGGCTTATCAAAAGACAGCGCGACCTCAATTTCTGCTAGCTGAATACTTTGCCCTGCAGATACGCCACGCACCTTTGGCTCCACCCGAACCTCCACCAGCCGATTGAACCGTACAAATCCACAATCCTTGACGCTAATTTGCCGAGCCAGAACCGGCGTTTCTACAAAAGGCGGTTCCGAGCTGGCTGGCATGCGTGAAGCCCCACTGTCTGTCCGGGCACCCAACGCCGCGGCCCGCAGCTTGTAGCTGAGAATCTCCGGGGTGATGCTCACCCCTACCGGAACCACGAAATAGAACGTTTCTGCTTCGCTCTCATCCTCCGGCCAACGATATGAAAAGCTAATCTCCGTGGCTGTTGATCGAACCCAAGACGGCTTTGCGCCAACCCCACGCTCCACTCGCTCGACTTCTCGTGGAACCGGCCGACTAATAACATGGCAGCTCATTCCCATTCCCAGGCAGGCACAAAGGAACCACATTATCCATCGGCTTATGTCCATATGCTTCATCACAGACGCACTCCACTCAGAGCTCGCAAGAGCTGCGTTATGCCGGATGAGCAGCCGCACGCACGGCTATTATTGCGACCGCGGCTTTTTCTTCCTCTTCGTACGGTTGAAGCAACGCTTGCAAATTACCTCAACATGATCGCTGGAGGGATTGACCAGGGCGTACGCCTCTGCAACGGTCAGGCGTCCACCGCACTGCTCACACTTCGACTTCTTGCCCACGCAGACAGCACACCGCGCCACC
>CAZVVA010000172.1:0-8013 GCA_964630455.1 uncultured Candidatus Sumerlaeota bacterium | reverse complement strand
GCTGAGCAGTGGCTGTGTCAATTTGAAAGCAAGTAGGGGCGTTCAATTGAACGCCCAAAGGATTTGAGCCACAGAGGCACAGGGAATGAGGGAGACTGACTCAGGAATTATCCCCTGTGAACTTGAGGTGTATCGTCAAGAAATGTACTCTTAGAGGTTCTCTGTGCCTCTGTGGCTCCATGGCGCTTTTTAAGGCACCAGCACGTCAATCTGCGCAAAAGCCCTTGACACCACCTCGTGCTCTGGTATAGAAAATCATATTGTAGTTGCGCAGTCCTGGCTTATTAGAAGAGAGCGAAATTTAAGCCTACGGGCGGGTAGCTCAGCTGGGAGAGCATCAGCCTTACAAGCTGGGGGTCGCAGGTTCAAACCCTGTCCCGCCCACCAGTACTGCCGATAATAGGGGAAGAAAAGGCAGTTGGGCGCTGCGCCACAATAAGGCGCGCACTGCACTGCTCACTGAAATATAACAACTTCCGCAAAACGGGTAATTCAATCCAGGGCGGGGGCGTAGTTCAGCTGGTTTAGAACGTCGGCCTGTCACGCCGAAGGTCGCGGGTTCAAATCCCGTCGCTCCCGCCAGCTTATTCTCAATAATTTCAATACTCTACGCATCGAACAACCTTCCTCGTAGTTTCTGTAAAGTTAAACAAAAATGGACACTTCTGGACACATTTGGGGAGATTTTAGGGCAGACCACGAAATTTGATCAAAATGGCTTGCTACTCGGGACAGAGTTTAGTGGTCTGTCCCCGAAACCGCCCTTTGAATAACTCCATCTTGTCAAAGGAGCAAATCGTGAAGAAGTTACTACTACTACTTATTATAATCATCGTTGTTCTCGTTGTCGTCTTTTCGAGAGAGCAGAAAGGAGCCGACATAGCGCAGTACTTCGGGAAGACGGAAACGGAGATCAGGACAATGTTGGGGCAGCCAACCGAGAGCTGGCGTTACGAAGACGAACTGCGCGCACTCCGCGGCCAGGCCTGGATGGACGAACAGAGCCAACGCGCCGGCGCGGCGATCAAGAAGGAGGCAAATCTCTCTTATTTACTGGATCAGGCGTCTTTCCCGAAGCCCTTTCGCGAAATGAAGTTCCGTTTCTCCGGCGCGGGCCTCTGTTGTCAGATCCACGGGATAACACAAGGATACAAAACCCCGGATACCCTGCTGAAAGCTATTGGTCTTGGAGGCATGACGATAGAAAGTTCGGTACCGGACCAACTCGGGTTCAATTATACGATGCCTCCTTTCGACATGGTTCAGGTGGGGAGACTGTCAAGCCTGAAGAAGAAATATGAAAGCTTCAATGTTCTGAACAGGGAAGCAGGGTATCCGGCAAAATGGCTTCAACCCGCAACGCCTCAGGATATAGCTGCGTCCAGTTTCAAGACCGCCATTACCGTTGACGGAGGAGCCGGTGACTGGAGTAACATCCCCGTCCTGATAACAGGTCCCCAAACCGGTGCCGCCTCACCCGATCTGAAAAGTCTCAGAGTGGCGATCGACGACAGCTATATTTACTTTCTGTTTGAAGTTGTAGGGTGGGCAGAACCCTTTAAGACTACAAATACCAGGTTCGGTCCCGCCAGTTTTCATGGCGCGTGGGGCGACATCTTCCTGGACGTTGATAACAAGTGGGAAACCGGTGACAGGATTGGCGATCTGGGGGAAATATTCTTCCCCCGTTATCTGTGTGGTGCGGAATATAACATTGAGCTGCGCGCCGGGTTCGTTGGTGAGCCGCAGGCCAACTACTCTCTTAAGTGCCGGGCTGTCCGCCAGGATAAGGAAGGATTTACGCGGGAAATGTGGGTGGATGTAGCTGCAGATGGTAAGAACGTAGCTCATAACGGCGCGTTCATGGAGTTCGCAGTTCCGAAGAGCTTACTGGGTATTGAGAAAGGAAACCGCGTGACCCTAACCTTTGACGCAAGCTCCGGTTTGAGACTACCAATTGTCGTGAGGGAGGTTATTCTCCCGATAGCAGTAGGCTCGTAGCGCCCGAGGCGATGTGGTAAGAGGGAAGTGAGGCCGCAATTCTCAGGAAGGTTAATGAGGGGGAAAATCGGGGACGGCAACCTCATTTCCGACGGGGAACAGCTGTTTCTTCTCGGGGACAAACAATCCGCCGTGTTAATAATAGGCGTTCCAATATGTCGCGGCAGAAGGAGTTGGTGTGGAAGAAGTCAAGCGAAGTACCTTACCGCTATATTGAGGTTGATACGTTCCGTCGTTGATGATCACCGCACCATTGACGATGACATACCGAATACCAAGGGGTGAAAGAGTCGGTTCGTCATAGGTTGCGCGGTCGATAATTGTGCTGTAGTCAAAGATGGTGACGTCGGCATAATATCCTGGTTGGAGTAAGCCCCGTTGCTGCTCCAGAAGGCGGAATTGTTGGGCGGCAAACGTAGAGGTCTTGAGTACTGCTTCTTTTACGGTGCATATGCCCAGGTCGCGGACATAGTGACCCCAAAACCGAGGGAAAGTACTGGAGCCCCGGGGATGAGCACCTGTAGGACCGTCAGAGCCAATCATGAGTCGAGGATGGGGCATAAAGGTCTGGACGTCGCTTTCAAGCATCATGTGGTAGATAGCGGAACCGCCGCCGGGGCCTATGTCGTCAATCATGACGTCTTCCGGATCCTTGCCAAGGCTGGTGGCCACGTCGCTTAAGTACTGGTGGTGAAAAGTGCCTGAGATAATGTAGATGCGGTCAGCGCCGCCGCGTGCCTCAATCAGCGCACGAATGTCTACTTCCAATTCTGGGCGCTGGTTGGTGACAGCATATGCCCAATTATGTAGGGCCCATTGCGGGAAAAGAATATCAAGCGTAGTCTGCGAGGCGGTGTAGGGATACTGGTCCATCATGACGTGGTCGCCCGCGGCATTGGCGGCATCAATGCGGGTAAGAACCTGTGAGGCTTTACCCCAGGCAGAAGGACCGCCGCATTTGAGGTGAGAAATCTGCACGCGGCAGCCTGCCTCATGACCGATACGAATAGCTTCATCGACTGCCTCGAGTAGGAACTCGCCTTCACTGCGCATATGAGTAGCGTAGACACCTCCGTGTGCGGCAACCACTCTAGCCAGCTCAATGAGTTCTTCGGTAGTTGAATTGTAGCCGGTGGCATAGATCAAGCCGGTGGACATACCAAAAGCGCCGTCCCGCAGAGCCTGGTCGAGGTAGTTCTTCATTGTCTCCATTTGAGTTAAAGTGGGTGTGGTACCGGAAAGCCCGACCGCGGCCCGCAGCGCGTTATGGCCAACGAGGCCAATATAGTTGGGACCCAGAGTGCCTTCCCGGGAGTCATAAAACGTTCCGACGTCAGTCACGTGTGGCGAGCTGCCACAGTTGCCCGTGACTACAGTCGTTACACCCTGACGAATGTATGCCAAGAGAGCACCACCTGAGTCTGCATGTGTGTGAGCGTCGATAAATCCAGGTGTCACCATGAGACCGGAGGCATCAATCAGCTGATGAGCCGTTTTGTCGGAAAGGTCACCGATTGCCGTGATGAGTTCGCCCGTAATACCGATGTCCACCCAAAGCGGCCCCTGGTAGCCACTGGGATAGACTTCACCGTTCTTGATGAGAATATCGAAATCGGCTGGCGTCGGCGTGGGGGACGGGGTGACATCCATGACAAAATCATCAAAGTACCCGGCATAATCGCCGCTCGTGTAGACATAGAATCCGCCTTGTCCGTCGCGGAGCGTGACACTCATGGTTCCCACGGCTTGGGGTGTTTCCATATTGTCAATAAAGGCGTAGACAGTGTTTCCCTCAACGGTGAGTTTTAGTCGGTGCCAGCCGCTCTGCCATTCCGTTCCATTCAGAATGTAGCCGGGTGTCTGAGCACCGAACTGGGAGTAGTCGATACCCAGATAATCCCAGGTGGTTCCATCGTAGGCCTGCAGTTTCACCCATCCATCGCCTGAGTCACCGGGTTCGGAGTGGTCCGGATCCCAGGCGAGGCGTACGAAATTGTAGTTTCCCATATAGGAGGCGCGAGCGACAAGTGCTTGATAGCCGCCATGGGTGGGAGCAGTGTCATTGCCTTCGCAAAATACCCAGGCCTCAACGGTCATATTCTGTCCATTACCCCCTCCCAGCACTAGGTGGACTCCGCCGGTGTCACCATCTGTTGCAACCATGAGAACCTTGGTACCGGAGCAAGGATGAGAAATGCTGCTTAAGCGAGGTTCGGCAGTAGCTTCCACGAGGCTGTGAAAACCGTTGGCATCAGTCCACGATAGACCGGGTACCCCAGTCTCAAAGGAATCCTCATAGTGGTTGCAGAAAGCCGGAAGGGTAATCAGGCAAAGCAGGATAATAAGGCAATAAAAGAAGAGTTTCATTTTTTTTGATCAAATACTTATGCATTCAAACAGACTACGAAATTTGCTCAAAACGTCATACTACTCGGGACAGAGTTTAGTAGTGTGTCCCCGAAACCGCGCCCAGCGCACGGTGCGGGCCGCCAGCCTCAGAATGGCATGGTCTCCTCAAGGGTCATGCGGATTCTTTCGATGCCCGGCTTCTTCAGCTTGATCCAGTAGCCTCCTTCAGTTGTCAGAAGGCCCTTCTCCTTCATCCCATCAATAGTGCGATGAAGCACCGATTCGTTGCGGCCAAGGGCTTCGTCGTATTTCTTGACGATGGCGACAAGATCGTAAAAGCTGATGCGCCACCGCATCATGTCTTCCAGAGGGCCCTCTACATGGTCGGTGCGATGTTTGTATTGCCGATAGAGGATGTTGAGGATATCCTTTTCAACCCGTTCTTCATCCTGCACGGTTTTCTCCCCCCTTAATTTTTGTGCTTCTTATTTTCAATCGTAAGTATACTACGTCAGCAAGGATCGATTGTCAAAGAATAACACCAGGTGTTGCTTTTCAGCTACAACATACACTTTGCGAAAACACTTTCCAGCGAATTTCTGAGCTTTTGCGTTCTTTGCGGCTCTGCGTGAAGATTTCACCCGTTGTTGCTTCACTCGATAGATGTCGCCGGGACTGACAGTGCCATTGAATCAGTGCTAAAGAGCGAATCGGCTGCATGGAGATACCTCAAAAGATCGTGTTGGAAAAAGTGCCGCCATTTTTGCAGAAGGTGTAGGAAATAGATACTCCGTCATGAGGTGTGTAAGAATGTTCAGGCGGCTTCTTCCGTGAGATTCTCCCTAACCTGAATGCCATCTGCATATCTAGCACCTTCATAGGCTTGTTTTAAAAGTCCTGCCCCATCTATCTCAATTGGCTGCACTAAGCCGGGCAAAAGTGCACACAAAGCGGCTAGAGAGTGAGCGGCCAGAGCGTCTGTGTACGCGTGGGCTTGCTCCATAATCTCCTTGACAAAATAGAGAAGGGAAAGTAGGTATGCATACAGAAAGTGGGATAAGTATATTAATCTGAAGTAGAACCAGCGCTGGATATGTGCCCGGCGACTGCAAAAAGCTACAAAGCATTTGTAGATAAAAACCGCTTCCCATTTTCCCTATTGGTGGATAAGGATAGCAAAGTGGCAGCTGCTTATGGGTGCCGCGCATCCGACGGCACAAACAAGCGGATAGTGTACATCATTGGCAAATACGGTAAGGTCGAATTTGCGGAACGGGGAGCGCCTGCGTGGACTTACCTTATTGACGCTATAGACGCGGCGCAATTACATGGGCCGCCACAATAGCATCTTTGGTTTTTTCTGCAGCCTGAAGGGAGGTGAGATAGAAGCAATAATGCAATTTGGCATCTAGAAAATCTGGAGAAAAAGGAGATTACGAGATGAAGAAATCTATTGGTGTTCTCATTTGCATTTTTAGTCTTTTGGTGGTATTGAGTGTCGCCCAGGATCTTAACACTGTCACAGTGTCTGATCAGTTCGACAGTGGCAGTCGGGGAAACGCATCAGGCAGCGGGACGTCTGGTGCCGCCAATCCGGATGGGACTGAGTATCTGGACATTACGAATACGGATGGTGTGACGGGAACAATCCGTTACATCAATTCGTGGGCCGGAGCCACGTCAGGCGAAACTGAATCACCGGTTATTGACGTCACCGTGGCGAATGACAATCAGGATCGGGAGCTGACCGGTGCGATTCCAGCGATTGCTGCCAATAGCCGGCCGGGTGCAACGAGTGGGCAATATGCAGTGCTGATTGGCGATGACGGCGGTTTTAACGCCCTGTTTCTCGGCGAATCGGATGATAGCAACTATTATATCGCTGTGGATGTCTACTGCGAGGATCGCTCGTCAGAAACGTCCGATAAGTATGAGATGGTTTCGCTGTGCGCCCGCGCGGGGCGTGACAACGATCCTGATCTTTATGAGTATTGCTTCAACATGGAACGCGCCGGCAGTTACTCGGTCTCGTATGATGCGGTGTTGAACAGCGTGTACGCTGTTAAGTGGACAACAGGAAACTCGCCTGGCGACATTGTGGCGCGCACGACGGGCATCTGGTCAGAATTCGGCTCAGTGTCTTCGGTCACTCAGGGCTGGCATACGTTTCGGATAGAGTGCTTGGGTGTCTCGATTAAGTTCTATTTAGACGGCACGAAAATTGCTGACGTCACTGATTACGATTTCACCAACGGACGACCGGGGATTGTCTACCGCGAGGGCAACTTTGACAGTGACCAGGAACATCAAGGGAGATTTGATAATCTGCGGGCTGGCCCGAAAGAAGCGCCTCCGCAATTGGCTGTCGGCATTTGGACAATCTATGAATAGCTAAATCAGAACAGTATTTCGCCGCATGTGGCCCCCTCAGCCATTAGGTCTGAGGGGGTTCTTTCTATTTCTGCGCTGAGGATATCATTTACCCATTGGAGACCTGGACACTTTTATGCAAACGTGCTGACTTCGTGAACGCCTCCAGAATGCGCATGCCCCGCAGAACTTCCTCTGGCTTCACAGCCAGCTCTCCTCTCCCGCGGATCTTGTTCACAAACGTCCGGTAGATCACCTGGGCGTTGCCCGTAACTGGAACGAGGTGCTTCTCAGTCTTTTTTTGCGGGAAGTGGATCGTGATGTCGTTCGGGCGGTGCGGATGAGCAATGAGCGTTGCCTTCTCGCCAATAATCAGCCAGCGCGGTAATGGGTACATGGTCATGTAGTTGACCTCCAGGAGGGCATGTGACCCGTCGGCATAGTCAATCGAAGCGCAGAAGAAATCATCGCAGTCACGGCTGAAGATGCCAGACTGCATGTTGGCATACACGCGCCGAATGCGCGGCCGTGGAAGCAGCAGCAGCTGGTCAATCAGACGGGAGCCCCAATCGTATAGTCCGCCGCCGCCCCATTTGCGCTCGTTGCGCCAATTCTGATAGAAACATTCCACGCCGAATCCCGACATTGTTCCCCAGTTCTGGACGCGCGACTGGATTGAAACAATCCGGCCCAGCTGCTTGCGTCGAAGGCACTTCCTGACAGTGAGAAAGTCGGTGTCATAACGGCGATTGTGAAACACCGTGAGGACGCAGCGCATTTGCCGGGCCAGACGAATGAGCGTGGCCGCCTCGCGGGCAGTCAGGGTCATTGGCTTTTCAACCAGCACGTGTTTGCGACGGCGAAGGAGTGCGTTGACCTGGCGGAAGTGAAGATTTGTCGGCGTGCTGACAACAGCAGCCTGAATGCGGTCGTCGCGCGCCAGAGCATCCAGGGTCGCAAAGCACTCCAGCCCACGCTTTTTTGCTGCGCGCTGCCGCTCAGGTGTGACGTCGTATACTCCAACAGCGCATGCCCCCTTGGTTGCCTGGATCATAGGGAGATGGAACAATTCAGCAACGCGGCCAAAGCCAATAATACCAAAACCGATTGGTCGCATTTGTACGCAATATCTCCTTTCACCGGGTGCTCTAAGCGCTCGACGTAATAACGGCAAAGCTCTCAGATAGACCTTTTATTGCTTTTCGCATAAATAAAGAAACAGCCAAAACCGCTGAGGGCATTATTTTTGTGCGAATGCTTGGCATTCAACTGTGCCATTCAACGTGGCACGGG
>CAZVVA010000171.1:0-8092 GCA_964630455.1 uncultured Candidatus Sumerlaeota bacterium | reverse complement strand
ACCTGTACCTTATCCAAAATGTTAGAATACTGCTCATGATACATCGCATGTAGCAGCTTGCCTATGTGCTCAAGTCTGAAGCCCGCTTTGAAAGCATCTTTTGAGATTCGTATCCAGCTTATGTCCCGCTGGCCCATATGCCATAGCCCTTGTGCCTCGTTCATAAAAGTGTGAATCTGCCGTTCGAGCACAGGTTCAAAGTCAGGCTGCATTTTTCTGCCAGCTACTTCAACCACAACGCCTAACGGCAATCTTTCTCCTTGCTGAAGCGAATCTACATCCGGCCCTTTTACTTCTATTTTACCGTCTTCGACTTCGCTGAGCTTGGCCATACGAAGCCACTCAAACGCTGGCGTTCTCTGGCCTCCAAACTCGCAGTGCATCTCTTCTTTGCGGATACGCTCACCTTCAAAGGCTGGACTATGTGCGACCGGAATATCTATCTCCGCCACCTTTATCTTTAAGCCGCGAACCTCGATAGCTTTTTCCACGATCTGATCGTGAGGAACATTAGAAACAACGTGTTCATAAGTGCATACGCCGGTGGGAAGAATCTCCGGAATATCAGAATCGGCAATAGTTGGGAAGCCGTAATTAATCGCCCCGGCGGCATTAGCATACCATTCATCGGTGACCGTGCCCAGCGGCATAACAAAGGCGAAGATTCTGTTTTTGTTGTACAGCAGGTTGCGCCGGAAGTCACCGGGTTTAACGCCGCCGAAAGTAAGCGCCGCCCGACTGGCAAAACCCGCGGCGTATATCGCCGAAGTAATGTCTTTGCCAAAAGGTACCAGGCGGGTTTCCCAACCCAACTGCACACCACCCTCAATAAGTTGCTCGGCAAATGTAGTGCCATTATTGTGTGCATGCATGAAAACGTAAAGGCAGCGCTCCTGCAGCTTGCGAGCAATGTCGACTGCTGTCTCGACATCTGGTGCAGCACCAACTACTGCTGCAAATCCCGGTGCAGTGCCATCGACAAATTGGATGCCGCGCTCCCGCAGAATCACGTCGTCGGCCGCACCCAGCCAAATGTCGTTTACAGGATTGGGTCCAATCAAGTATTTGCAGGCCTCGATGATTTCTTCTGCAAAGAGCGTCGCCATGCCTGCATCAAGAGTCTGGCCCAGATAAGGCACCCACAGCTCGTCATCGACCAATGGCGGCAATAGGTCTTTAATCTCGGACATTACCTCTTCAAAGTCAGCTAACTTTTCGACTGCACATCCGGTCATAGAATAAATAATCGGCATATAATAACCGGTGTTCGGAAACTCTACGTGGCAGTCCTTGCCTTTTTCTTTGATAGCCCGGGTTAAAATATCCTCCGCCTGTTTGGCTATCTTATGGGCGCCACGTATCGCTGCTGAAGCAATAATTTTTGACATAAACTAACCCTTTCGTGTAAATTTGAATTCGTGCTTCGTATTTTAATAATTACTCTACCGCCAATGCTCGTCGGTCCTCCATATCATAGAGCTTGCGCTCAGCCTCTACGTTGATTCCCAAAGCATCCCGTTTTTTCTCAATGTGCTCAATCATCATACCGGCAGCTTTAATGGGGTCCCGTTCAAAGGCCCATTTGCCGCCTACGTCCTTTTCAATCTCATCGGTTAAGTAACGCGTCAAATTTTCGGCGCCGAGAACCGGCAGCGGCTCGGCAATAACAGTGTAGACTCCTGAAGCAACGAAATACATTCCGATTGAAACAGCTTTTTCTGACATCCATTCCGGTGCGGCACCGGCGACCGGCAATTCCGAAATATCCTCGCCGAGTCCACCCTCGGCAACAACATTTGCCAGGATTGTCAAAATCCTGCTGTTATCCACGCATGAGCCAACGTGCAGTACCGGTGGGATACCAACCGTTTCACAAACCTCCGCTAGGCCAGGTCCACAATATTTTGCTGCTGCTTCCGGTCTCATCAGCCCCACCTTAGCAGCAGCGATCGCGCTGCAACCTGTGCTCACCACTAAAATATCATTCTTGATAAGCTCTTTTATCATTGCAACGTGACCATAATCGTGCACTTGCTTCGGATTATTGCAGCCCACAACTCCGGCGGCACCACGAACTCGCCCGTTGATAATATTGTCGTTCAGGGGACGGTAACTTGCGCGGAATCGACCACCAAGATGGTAAAAGATGTTCTCCGTCGTGAACCCGGCAATCCCTCGCTCCATCACTTTCGGTATCTTGGGCTTACCTTTCCTGTTCTGAAAATTCTCAATGCCGATTTTGATGATTTCCCTGGCCGTTTCCACTGCCCTGTCCTCGTGGAATTCAATATGCTCTGCCCCTGCAATCTTGCACTTTGGCGAGGTTGTAATCAGCTTAGTATGGAAGCAGCCGGACAGCGAACCCAACGCAGGCATAATGCACTGCACATCCACTAACATAACCTCCACCACGCCGGTCATCACCGCCAATTCCTGCTGCAGGAAATTGCCGGCGACCGGTATGCCGTGACGCATCAGTATCTCGTTAGCCGTACAGCACATCCCGGCGAGATTGATGCCTTTGGCACCTTTCTCCTCGGCCATTTTCACTAATTCGGGTTCCTGCGAGACCGCCACGATTATATCTGACAAGGTGGGCTCATGGCCATGCACAACTATATTGACCTGCTTAGCGTCAAGCACGCCGAGATTGGAACCGAACCGGATCGGCCAGGGACTACCAAACAAGATATCCGAAAGCTCCGTGGCGATAAGTGACCCGCCCCATCCGTCGGACAAACACGCTCTGATACCCTGCTTCATAAGGTTTTTGTAGTCTGAGCCTACACCTATATGTGTTCGGTGCATAATTTCCACGATTTCACGGTCAATTGCACGAGGCGTGACGCCCAAGTCTTGCCAGACCTTCTGCCTTGCTGTCGGCGGATAAGCCGCTGTGCTGACAAGTGTTCCTTCCTGCTTTCCGAATTCAGCCAATACCGCATCAGCGAGGTCGCCGGCGATATCTTTGGTTTCTCTGCCTTCTACCTTAATATCGTATCTTGCTGCGACCTCTCTAAGTTTCAGCTCGTCCTTGATCATATAATCGCAAGTATCGCTCTCAACCGCCATTTTGAATGTGTGCGCAATGTCGCGGCCATGGTCGGAATGTGCCGCAGCTCCGCCAGCAATCATTCGCACTAAGTTTCTCGCCGCAATCGTATCGGCGGTAGCACCACATATACCTGCTTGCGGCCCATCCCCAAAGGGGTCAATCCTACAGGGACCCATCGAACAATTTCGGCAGCATATTCCAAGCTTGCCAAAACCACATTGAGGTTCCTGCTGTTCAAACCTGTCCCAGGCGGTTTCGATATCCGCTTTAGATGCATGCTTGAGCATTTCCTGGGTAGCTTTATCACTACTACGTTTTTTTGGATCCATAAACAACTCCTCGATTATCAGTTAATTCCAAGAGTTTGGAAAAACACGTACAATATCATATTTCACTCGATGTTTCAAGTATCCTAATTAAATTCGGTCATCATTTTTGTAAACCGATGCAGCCTTGAGCCTTGCAGAAGTCTGTAACCTTCTGCACTTCGGACACAGTCGCAGACGCTGACGGAATTGGTCCCAATTAACTTTGCCTTTACTCAGAACTTGCTCACTGGCCTGAGTGCTGACAATAGGTGTTCCGCATTCCTGGCAGACAAGCAACTTTGCCCGCGACTTAAACGGCGATATCTCCACCTCTTGCTTGTCATGGTGAATCCTGACTTTTATGGTTCCGACCGGGCAAATAGCTGCGCATGCTCCGCAGCCGATGCAATCCTCAGATGGCTGCCGAAATGGCACCGCTACGGTTCTTTCGGCGCCACGTCCGGCAAAACTAATAGCTGCTTTTCCAATTATCTGCTCACATACGCGGACGCACAAGCCGCACAAGATGCAATTTCGCTGACTCTCCGTGACCGTTGGATAATGCGTTTGCTTGACGCCCATGCGCTCGGCTAATGCCTTGAGCTCTTGGCTATCCGGTGCCCTTGCAAGCAAAAGCTCCATTACGCCTCGACGTGCCTGCTTGGCCCTTTCACTGGAGACATACACGATAATATCGCGGCGCACCGGGTAGTTACAGGACGTCACTAATTGTCTCCATTTACCGCGATCAAGCTCCACCATGCAGAGCCGACACGATCCATCGCTGGAAACAGCAGGGTGGTAGCAAAGGGTTGGAATCCAGATTCCAGCCTTTTTGGCAGCATCCAAAATCGTTGCACCCTTTTCGACCTCAACTTTGTATCCATCTATGGTTACTGTAGGCATAAGAAAACCAAAAATTAAAATGTAAAATGCAAAATTAAGGTAGTCATTGCCGCTTTGCGGCAATTCCACAATTTTTATTTTTGAATTTTGATATTTGCACTTTAATTATTATACCTTTATCACAGCGGTAAAGGGGCATTTTTCCCAACAGGTTCCGCAGAGCGTGCACTTTTCCTGGTCAATTACATGTGGGACTTTCTTTTCACCCGTAATCGCGTCTGCCGGGCAATTCTTAATACAAATACCGCAAGCCTTGCAGGCTTCCGGATCAATCTCATAACGGAACAAACCACGGCATTCTTTTGCCGGGCAGTGCCGGTCTAAAATGTGCGCATCGTATTCATCACGGAAATAGCGTATGGTGGACATAACAGGATTAGCAGCAGTTTTGCCAAGAGCGCACAGAGCCGTCCCCTCTAAGAGCTCCGCCAATGTTCCAAGCTCCTCCACGTCACCAACCTCTCCTTGGCCTTTTGTTATGCGATCAAGAATGTGCATCATCTGGGCTAAGCCCTCCCGGCAAGTAGTGCATTTGCCGCAGGACTCCTTTTGAAGAAACTCGGTGAAGTACTTCGCGACGTTGACCATGCAGGTGTCCTCATCCATTACTATCATCCCGCCGGAGCCCATCATAGAACCAAGTTTGGTAAGCTCATCGAAGTCCACGCGGGTGTCCAGGTGTTCGGCAGGTATGCACCCCCCTGAAGGTCCCCCGGTCTGCACAGCCTTAAAACGCTTGCCATCGCTTATGCCACCACCAATTTCGTCAACGATTCGCCGCAGTGTGATGCCCATAGGAACCTCTACAAGCCCGGTATTTTTGACCTTTCCGACCAGGCTGAACACTTTTGTTCCTTTAGACTTTTCTGTCCCGATGCCGGCAAACCATTTTCCGCCTCGGTTTATAATGTGTGGAACATTGGCCCATGTTTCTACATTGTTAAGATTTGTTGGCCTTTCCCATAACCCACTTTCCACGGTATGGACATATTTTGCTCTGGGTTCACCTGTGCGTCCTTCCAGCGAGGCCATCAGTGCCGTTGACTCACCACAGACAAATGCCCCGCCACCGCGGTTAATCCGGATATCGAAAGAAAACGAGCTGCCCAGGATGTTCTGACCGAGAAGACCCAGTTCCTTGGCTTGTTCAATCGCCCCCCTTAAGCGCTCTACAGAAAGTGGGTATTCGTTCCGAACGTAGATGTATCCCTGCTCCGACCCGATTGCATACGCTCCGATAAGCATTCCTTCGATGACGGAGTGAGGATTTCCCTCCATGATCGCACGATCCATAAAAGCCCCTGGGTCTCCCTCGTCACCGTTGCAGATAATATACTTTGGTGATCCCTCTGCCTCGCGACAGGAGCGCCATTTTCGTGCTGTTGGGAAACCACCACCACCACGGCCTCTCAATCCAGCCACCTCCACTTCCGAGATGACCTCGTCTGGCGTCATCGAGGATAGAACCTTTGCAAGAGCGCTGTATCCACCTTGGATGATATAGTCGGTTATTTTCGTCGGGTCAACGAGGCCATTATAGGCTAAGGCAATTCGCTTCTGGACTTTGTAGAAAGGAATTTTGTCCACAGTATCTGCTTTCTCACCTGTGGCGGGATTCTCGTAAAGAAGGCGTTCAACCAACCGTCCACTAATTATTGTTTCTCGAAAAATCTCAGCGATATCAGGTTCTTCGACCCGCTGGTAGAAAATGTCACCCGGCTGGATGATAACTATCGGCCCGTACTCGCACAGTCCATGGCAACCAACGCCTTTGGCCTGAACTTGGACATCCGCGTCAACCTCTTTCACGGCCTCACAGAAAAGTTCGTATAACTTTTCCGAGCCCTTCGCTGCACAGCCAGGACCAGTACAAACGTGTATAGACTTTGCAGAAGCGATGCGCGAGTTTAGCAGCTCTTTCCACATACGTTCCAAGTCTGCAGAGTTGCTCAAACGCCTGTGGCTAAGTAATGTCATGTTTCGCTCTCCTTCTCGGCAGTTGCTTTATCCTTGGCGAGTCCATAAAGAATCTCGAGAGCCGCCGCTGGGGTGACACCGTTATAGTATTTACCGTCCACCACCATCACCGGCGCTACTGCGCAAGCTCCCATGCAATTGACGGCCTGGAAGGTGAATAGACGATCACGGGTGGTGCCGCCTGGCTCTACACGGAATTCCCGGCTGATAGCCTCAGCAATGCTTGGAGCTCCCTTTAGGTAGCACACCGTCCCCATGCACAGCGTTACCTCGTGTGCTCCTTTCGGTGCAAGGCGGAATAATGCATAAAATGTCGCCACGGCGTAGATACGACTGAGCGGCACACTAAGCTGACCAGCCAAACAGCGCAAATGCTCCTCTGGTAGATACCCACACTCAGCCTGCAGGTCCTGCATCATAGGTATGAGCATCCCAATCTCTCCGTCATAACGGTCAATTATCTGTCCAATAAGCTTATCTTTATCTGCCATGAAACAAACTTAAATATCAAAACTCAAAAATCAAAATTGTGGAATCGCCGCAAAGCGGCGATGACTTCCTTAATTTTACATTTTACATTTTAACTTCTAATTTTCTTCTAAACCGTTTCAATAGTTACCTCCTTATCCCTCTTTTGGAGCTCCTCTGCAATCCCGCGCACTACAGCTAATTTCATGCCCAGCTCTCCTGGTAGCTCGGGATTTTGATGGGCTGGATTTAGGCCCATACCCACCATGAAATGGATGTGGTCAACGTCCAAGAATAAGCGGACCAATTCCGAAGCACCATCCGTGTGAAACTTTACTGTATCCTTACTGGCTCCAGAATGAAGCAAGTCACGGGTCTTGGTAAGTGTCAGGATGCCCTCGGTTGCCAGATCAATCCCGTCAATCCTGGCCAGTGGAGGAACATCGGACTTCATCGTGGTCAGGTCGACTTCTAATGACTTACCGCCCAGATAATGGGCGACAATCTTCGCCGTCGTTCCCCCACAGACTGCCCGAAAACCAAGACAGCTTGTGAAGCTGGTGACAACGGCTTTGTCTGCACTCCTGTCTGCAGGCGGCCCCGTCAAAACTGTGGCCACGAGTTTTCGGCGGGCTTTTATAACCACCACACTTGCATCATCCCCTGGTTTGTTACAATACAGGTCCTCTATTGTCTGGCCCAGCTTGTCAGCAAGCTCCTGTGCGGAAAGGTCTATGTGACTGTGTTCTTCGAGAAATCGGGTTATTTTGTCCAAGCCCCAACCAAGAGGGTAGCGCCCACCTATGCCGGCGTTCACCACACCATCAGAGACAAAGACAACCCAATCCCCAATTTTTAGTTGTAGTTCTGATTCGCGAATAGTCTTTCCCTCAATTTGTCGGTCTTCGAAGGGCACAGGCACGGACTTTCGTTGCCGTAAAAGGATGACCTCAGGTGTGTCGAACTCAACTACTCGCGCCCGCCCATCGCGGAAAAATTGACCGATGGCGAAGGTGCTGTAAGCGAGCTTTCGAACGTCACATACAGGTAGTGTCTTACTCAATGTCTCTACTACTTCGCTCAAGGGCAATTTATTCTCCATCAGATGCATAACGATTCTCGTAGTCAATGTAGACAGAATGTTGGCTTTGACACCGCTTCCCAGTCCATCAGAAAGGGCAAGCGTAACGTAATCGGCATGACGGGCGACAGCTAAGTTGTCGCCACAAAGCTCTTCGCCATTTTTTTGGAGCTGTTTTGTGCCCCACTCGTAAAACAACTTCATTACTGACCTTCTTCCTGATATAGGGACATAAGCTTCACCAAAAGCACCTTGGTCTCCGCTGTCGTCTCACCAAGAAGTCTCGCTATTTCCTGT
>CAZVVA010000170.1:0-8211 GCA_964630455.1 uncultured Candidatus Sumerlaeota bacterium | reverse complement strand
TACTAGACCCTTTGCTCAAGGCATAGTCTGAGGTGCCGATGGCACGCCGTATCATTCCTTTGTGGGCATAAATAATCGCGCGCAGGGAAATAAGCGATGGCTCCTCAGGAAAGAGTTGCAACGCCCGGGCCACCCACAAGTCCGCCTCCTTTAACTGATTCATCTCCAGCAAGCAAAATATCTGGCCAACCCAGGGATATTTCTGCGAGTTATCCAGCTGCAGTGCTCGCGAGTAGAGCCGCAACGCCTTCTCATATTCGCCATTAAAGAACTGCCCGTCGGCCTGGGCAATATAATACGGAAAATCATAAGCCTCGGTCGTAGGCCGCTCCTTGCCCTCGGCCTTGCGCTCTGGCTTGACGACCACATCGCGGGTTTTGCCGCGCTCTAGGTGCGAAAATCGTCCCACTATTCTGATCCCATTGAAAAATCAGATATTCTGAATGTCCGGATAACTCGCAAGCCGCGCTTTTCTATATCCCCCATACCTCGCTTCTCTCAATACTTTGGCCAGGTCCAGAGACACGCAGTGCTTTACGCCCATCGCCGCGTGCGCAGTACAATATCGCCCTCTTCGGTCACTTCCTCTTCGACAATCTGCACACCGCGTCTGTCGAGCTCGCGAGCAATCTTGTGGTGAGCAAATTGCTGAATAAGGTTCCGGGCGAATTCCTCGCCGCGTGCCTTTAGTTCCATGCGCGTGGCAGTCTGAGGGCCGGTCACTTCAATAAAGAACTTACCGCGCACATCTTTGCGAAACGTGAGCACGAAATCCTCTTTCTCGAAGTCCAGGCGTTCCTCGCGTCCCAACTCCTCGGCCACAACGTCGGCCAGAAACTCATTTATCGCAATCTCCACGGTACGCAGGTTTTCAAGCTTGCAGTTCAGCTTTCCCCGCAGCCAATCCTTCGATGAATCCCCGGTTAGCTTGCTGTAGCCCAGGAGCCCAGCTGCTGCCGCAATAATTGGCACAAGTGCAGGCCAGCTCCAACCCAGTATCGGGGTGATAACAATGAACATGAAGGCCAACACCACCTGAGAAAATGAATTATTAAACCATGTCGGGACAGATTATAATCTGTCGCGCTACGGCAGGATAAGACGCCTTCGCGCGTTCAACTTTTCCCTACACTCAATAATCCACTCTAAGGCCTATTCCCGTGCAAAGTCAAGCCATATCATAATTTGACGAACGTGGCTGTCACGTGTGTCACATATTTAACACCTGGACTCAATCCGAGGATACACGGGGAGTCTTGAACTCTCACCCATCTACTTTCGCTGCCAGAACATCGGCACGAACAGGATAAGAATCGAGAAAAGTTCCAGACGACCGATCACCATACATAGAGACAGCACCATCTTGCCAATTCCGGGGAGGTGGGCATAATGCTCAATCGCACCTACTTTCTCCAGCCCCGGACCAATATTATTCAATGTGGCAGCCACGGCGCTGACCGCGGTCACCAAATCCAGGCCCATGGCCAAAATGGCAAGCGACGCAATTATGAAAATCAGGACAAAAATAAAGAAGAAGCTTAGCGTTGCCAGAATTATCTCATCCTCTACTACCACCCCACCGAGACGAATTTTTCGAATAGTCCGTGGGCTATAAATCTGCTCAAGGCGAAATCGGGCAATCTTGAGAAGCATCACAATGCGAATGATCTTCATTCCTCCTCCCGTTGACCCTGCGCAGGCACCGATAAACATTAAGACAACCAGCAAGCCCTTTGCCCCCGGAGGCCAACCGTTAAAATCCGCCGTAGTAAACCCGGTGGTTGTCATAATGGAAACAACCTGGAAGGCCCCGTGGCGCAACGCCTCCCCTATCCCGGCATAAATCTGATGGACCCACAGGTGTCCGCTAATGAACAGTACGGAAAAGAGCAGAATTCCCACGTAGGCTTTCCACTCTGCATCGCGAAAATGGCTCAATCTATCACCTTTCAATAACCGATAATGCAGAGCAAAGTTCGTCCCAGCCAGAAACATGAACACTATCATAATAAGATCAATCGGTAGACTTCCAAAGTGCCCCACACTTGCATTCTTCGTTGAAAACCCACCTGTGGCCATTGTGGCAAATGTATGACACAGCGCATCGAAAAGATTCATCCCACAGAGCACGAGCAGCACCGTCTCGATTACCGACAATAAGATATAAATCTTCCAGAGGATGAGTGCAGTTTCTTTAATCCGCGGCGTTAGTCCCTGAGACACTGGCCCGGAAACTTCCGAGCTGAATAGACGACGCCCCCCCACGCCCAGAAAGGGGAGTACCGCAATAAACAAAACAATGATCCCCATACCGCCAAGCCAATGAGTAAAACTGCGCCAGAACAGAATGCCTGGTGCCACGCTCTCGATATTGACCAGCACTGTTGACCCCGTGGTAGTAAACCCGGACATCGCCTCAAAATACGCATCAATGTAGCTGGGAACAGTGTGGGAGAATACGAAGGGGAGGGCTCCAACAGCGGGAACCAGCAGCCAGCTTAGGCCGACCACTGCCAATGCCTCTTTCCGAAATATCTCTTCTTTCTGGAACTTGCCGAGACCAAAGAGAAGTACACCAATGCCAATGGTGAGTCCTATAGAAAACAGGAGGGCGTGTGTAGATCCATCGCGGTAGTAAAGACTCCAGAAGAGGGCGAAGCCCATAGTGAGGCCGATAAAACACACAAGCAGGCCAAGTAGCCGAAGAACTATCCGAAAATTCACTCACTACTCTCCCTGATGCGATATCGGGGCTGGCTACGCAAGTCGGTAGTTACAACCCCAGCCAGCCGTATCTTCTTAGACCCGAATTTTGGTTTGCGAATGGAACAGGGCCTCGAGCTCGTCAATCACTTCGGTCAATCCGGCAGCAATCACCAGATCCCCAGCCTCAATCACATCGATTCCGCTAGGAACCCTAACCTCTCCGTGTTTCACCAGAGCTGCCACCAGGGTTCCTTTGGGAAACGCAATCTGACTCAACGGCTTACCAACCACCTTTGAATCCGCCCGGGCCTGGAACTCAATCACTTCTATTTTCCCTTCTTCGATTAGAGAGACCGACTTAATAATGCCACGCTTAACCAGAGCCAATATTTTGTTGGCCGTCACCAGCCGGGGGCTCAGGACGAGGTCAATACCCATCTTGCGCAAGACAGCTACATAGTCTGGCCGTCCAACCTTCGTCACACACTGCTTAACTCCAATTTCCTTCGCCAGCACGCTCGACATCACGTTGGTCTCATCATCACCGGTCACCGCGATAAAAACGTCGACATTCTTAACCCGCTCTTCAAGCAAGAAAGGAAGCTTTGTCACGTCGCCGTGAACCACTGCTGTTCGAGTCAGAATTTCACTCAAATAATGACAACGCTCACGATTCGCCTCAACGAGTTTGACTTTGTAGTCGCGTTGTTCAAGCGTCTCGGCAAGAAAGAGGCCTGTCTCCCCTCCACCGGCAATCACAATGGTCTCCACTTCAGGTGAAGGTGGCTTAAACATCCGCTGCACCTCGGTCATGCGTTCAGGTATACCGATGATCGTAATCTTATCACCGGGGAGCAGTTGGTCGTCGCCCTTTGGGATTATCAATGCCTTCTCTCTTGCGATTGAGACAACCAGAACGCCCTCCGGCAGGCTGATATTGCGCAATTGTTGACCGACAAATCGCGAAGACGCACTTAACACGAGTTGGCGCAGCTGCACCTTGCCATGTGCGTAGTGCGCCAGTGCTACTGCATCCGGGTTATCGAGAAATCTAACGATTTCGACAGCGGTAAGAATCTCTGGACTGATAATGAGATCAATCCCCAAGAATCGGCGATAGTTTAACTTGGTGGCGTCCAGATAGCACCGGTTCCGCACACGAGCAACGGTCTTGCGTGCTCCCATCTGCTTGGCCGTGAACGCGCTGATCATGTTCACTTCATCATTGTTCGTTACCGCCAGGAGCAACTGAGCTTCGGCAATCCTTGCGGCGGCAAGCACCTCCGTGCTCGTTCCGTATCCGTGAAGCGTTCGGATGTCCAGCAGCTCGCCAAGATCCTGCAGGCGACTCTTATCAATATCAATGACCGTAATATCATGGTTCTCCTGAAGCAGGAGCTCCGCGATATTCGACCCAACCGTTCCAGCTCCGACAATAATAATGTTCATGATCCACAATCCTGGGATAAATATAAAAAAAACCGCGCTACCTGCGCTGTGCTCCTGTTATTCTTTTAGAGATACAGGAGGAGTACGACAGCAATCAACCAGAGAAGGATATTTATGAGGAGCGATCGATCGCGCAACAATGCGATCTCAGGGGCACCTCCCTCTTCCTTCCTGTAGACAATGTAAAGGTAGCGAAAAATGCCGTATACGACAAAGGGTAACGTATAAACCATGTGACCCTTAAATTGACCCAGCGTCGTCCAGAGCGCATACGAGATAACGGTAGCCGAGGTGGTGACGGCCACCATCTGGTCCAAAAATGCCGGCGTGTATTCCTCCAATACCCTGCGATGATTTCCTGCCCGATTATCCAGGAGCACCAGCTCATGGCGCCTCTTACATATTACTATGAACAGCGCAAGAAACAGCGTGCATGTTATGAACCACGGTGTGATAGTGATCTCGACATTAGCGATGCTGATGGCCGCGACGCCGGCAACCGCGCGCAAGACGTAGCCCAGCGATAGCACCATGATGTCCAGAATGACGATGTGCTTCAAATGGAACGAATATGCCGTGAGCAGTACCACGTAAACCACCGCACAGATTCCAAAACTCACGGTAATCAGAAACGCGCCGCCGAGTCCGATCAGACTCAGCACCACGGCCCATACCACGGCCGCCTGAACGGGCAATGCGCCGGAAGCAATCGGGCGCAAGCGCTTTTCAGGGTGCTCGCGGTCTGTGTTGCGATCCTTAATATCATTGATTAGGTACACAACGCCTGAAAGCAGACAGAAATCCACAAATGCCAGCGCCACATTGCGTACCATGAGCAGGTCGGACAGGTTCTGCGAGAAAATGATGCCGGCAAAGATGAGGAGATTCTTCGTCCATTGCTTAGGACGAAGCGCCTGAAACAGTGTCTTAACCATTGATGTCCCTACTTGCTATTTCACATCGCTTAGAGGTCACAGTACACCTGCGCACGGTACGAATACCCTGCGCTGTCCGTTTGTGCCCCGCCAATCTCCAAGAGCCTGTATCAAACAAATCGAAGAACCCTAGTATTACACACACACAAGTTTGTCTAGTCTTTTGTTGTCACCGTGAGCGCTGCGGTATATCCATTTTACACGGTGCACCTTCCGTCTATCTGCACATAATCTGCAAAATTGCTTGACCTTTTTTCCCTCCCTTTCTAGATTCATTGTAATTTCCGCATATCCAATCTCTCTTTTTGTACTCTGGTGAGGAGGTCTTGACATGAGAGACGACCGGAACTGGATTTTTGTAGATATTGATACGCAAATTGACTTCATGCTGCCGCACGGCCGTCTTTACGTTCAGGGTGCCGAGCAGCTCCTTCCTCTGTTAAAACAACTTACGCAATTTGCTCGGGCGCATCACATCCCGATTATCTCTTCTATGGACGCCCATATGGCAGAGGATCCTGAATTTCAGCAGTTTCCCCCACACTGCATCAAGGGAACCCCTGGACAGCAGAAAGTGCCAGAAACGCTCACGCCCACTCCAGTGGTAATCCCGGAGCGGGGTAGTTTTGCGCTGCCAGGCGCCGCGGAGCAGGTGATCGTCGAAAAATCGTCGCTTGACATCTTCTCAAACCCGAATACCGAAGTACTCCTTGCCCATCTCAAGAGGGGCGAGCTGGTGGTCTACGGTGTTGCAACAGATTACTGTATCAAAGCGGCGGTGCTGGGCGCGTGCATAAGGGGTTACGAGGTTAAGGTTCTTGAAGATGCTATCAAGGGTCTGACACCAGAGGGCAGCCAGCAGGCGCTCGAGCAGATGCGTCAGGCTGGTGCCGAGATTATCAGTTCAAGAAGTATCCTCAAGCCCAGCCCCTGACTCCGAAGCCGGGCGCTGTCTGGTTGAGAGCGTTTCTATACTTTCTGCGAGGCCAGTACTTGTCTGACCGAACATTGCAGGAACATCTGTTTACGCACAAGGCCGTCCAGAATATCCCGGCACATGAATACCTCACCAGTCCGAATACAATGGAACAGGCGCTACGATGACCCAAATTATCGTTCTGCTGCCCGCCTTTAACGAAGAAGCCAGCATCGGGAATCTCCTCAAGAATTTCAAAGACATCGTAGCCAAGCTTCCTGCTCCGCTTCAGTTGATTATTGTAAACGATGGGAGCACGGACCAGACATCTCATGTGATTGAACATTATACGCCGACTCTCCCCATCCACCTGATCTCGCATCCCACCAATAAAGGGCTCGGACAAGCTATTCGAACCGGCCTTGCTGCAGCATTAACCCTTGCTGAGGACGACGATGATGTTGTGATTAGTATGGATGCTGATCATACGCATCCGCCCGAATATATTCCCCATATGATGGCGAAAATTCAGCAGGGCTGCGACATAGTTATCGCATCGCGCTATCAGCCGGGCAGCCAGGAAATCGGGGTTCCAATACTCCGCAGATTCTACAGTCGCGGGGCAAAGCTCCTCTTCCAAATCTTTCTTCACTTGCCAGGCGTTAGAGACTACACATGCGGATACCGTGCGCACCGGGTCCGCATTCTTCGTCAAGCAATGCAGCACTTTGGCGAGCACATCATCACGCGCAGCGGTTTCGCCTGTACGGATGAGCTGCTGGTAAATCTCTCGTCGCTAACAACTAAAATCGTAGAGATTCCATTTACGCTGCGCTATGATCGCAAGCAAGGGCGCAGCAAAATCCGCATACTAAGAACAGTTATCGAAACGCTGCATATGCTACTTGTGCACCGGCTAGCGCACACCGGTAAACGCAGGAAGGGCAGGGACAGATTATGATCTGTCCCTACAATGAGAAGCAGAGAGGTAACAGTTTGCATCTTCCATCTGTAATAGGCCAGTTCATCCGTTGCTTGAGTTAGCCATGCATAATCCAAAAGTGCTGCAAACAATCAAAGTCCCCACCCAGACTTTAATTCCCCGATCCCTCGGTTTCACGTTGTATAGCTGCCATCTATGCCGCAGTCCAAACCAAAGGCTTAAATTTTTCAGAAAGGAGGTGATTACCCAATGATGAACCATGTCTGGATCATCCTAATTGTCCTGGGCATCATTATTGGCATCTACAGTGCCACGAGCGACGCGATCCATGAGGAGACCTTCGAAGCACGCATTGAAGCGATCAAATCCATTGGTTCGGAGATGACACAAAAGTCGTTTGAGATGTCGCAACTTGCCGTGAATATCTGCATCGAGTATATCGGACTGATGGCGCTCTGGCTCGGCATCATGAAGATCGCCCAGGAAGCAGGGCTCGTGTCAGCACTCGCACGGCTTATGAGTCCTGTTATGCGGCGGCTTTTTCCGCGTATTCCGAGCGAACACCCGGCCATGGGCGCAATGCTGATGAATATTGCCGCCAATATGATGGGCCTGGATAATGCCGCTACTCCGCTCGGCCTCAAGGCGATGAAAGAGCTGCAGACCTTAAACAAGGAAAAGGCTGTGTCAACAAATGCAATGGTGATGTTCCTGGCTATCAATACCTCCAGTGTCACGCTGATTCCCTTCAGCGTCATTGCATTCCGCGCCACAACAGGGTCCCTTAATCCCCAAGCCATTCTGGCTCCTGCGTTCATCGCCACAGCGCTGTCAACCATTGGTGGCATCACGGCTGCCCGGCTCTTCTCAAGATTCAGTAAGCCACCTGCGGATTACTACGACGACCACCTCGCAGGAAAAGCGATACCAAAGGATGAATAAAACCATGGCTAGCACGATCATGACTACAATTGATGTCTTTTCGCAATGGTGCATTCCGCTGATTATTTTGTCCATTACGCTCTACGCCTATTGCCGCAAGGTCAAGGTATACGAGGTCTTTGTCGAGGGCGCCAAGGAAGGCTTCAACGTCGCAGTAATGATCATCCCGTATCTGGTGGCCATTCTGGTGGCAATCGGGCTGTTTCGGAGCGGAAGGGCGATGGACGTGTTCGAAAGCATCGTGAAGCCTGTGACTAACCTGATCAACATGCCACCGTCAATTCTTCCACTTTGCTTTATACGCCCGTTGTCAGGTAGCG
>CAZVVA010000169.1:0-8251 GCA_964630455.1 uncultured Candidatus Sumerlaeota bacterium | reverse complement strand
CCTACGAAGAGACCATGCGACGCCAGAGCTGCCTGGCAATTTTGCGGCCGCGCGTTGCAATACTGCTCTCATTAATTCGGCGCAATTTCCCATTCTGCATGAGAATCTTACCATTAACAATTGTGCTATCAACCCGTGCATTTGCAATGCCAAAGAGAACGTGTGCCGCAAGGTTCTCCTTGGTCAGCGGCGTTGGCGGGTAGTAATCAACCAGAATCAGATCGGCCTTTGCGCATTTTTCAATTACACCGATCTTTGCGCCAAAAATCCGGCTGGCTATGCGCGCATTGTTTTGAAACAGTGCAGTGATCATTTCACTTGTGCCTGCGCGAACGTCTCGGCCAACGTGTTTATGCAGCAAGACGCCTGTCTTCAGCTCGTCCCACATCGATTCCGACATCCCGTCGGTCCCCAATCCTACAGTTATGCCGCGCTTGAGCATGTGCGTGAGTGGGGCACAGCCCACCGCATTGTTCATATTTGATCGTGGGTTGTGAGCGACCATTGTGCGGGTTTTGGCGAGAAGGCTGATTTGTGCTTCAGAAACATGAACACAGTGCGCCAGAATGGTCTTAGGCCCCAGAACGCCGAGCTCAGCCAGTCGCTCTATGACTCCCTTTCCGTGTTTCTTTATACTGTCCTCATTATCAATCAGGCCTTCTGCGCAATGAAGGTGAAATCCCGCATTTACGGCTCGGGCTGCATTGACGCACCGGCGCAGCGTCTCATCAGACACGGTAAACGAGGAATGCAGGCCAAACAGACCACGCACCAGGGATGAGCGGCGACTCACTGCCTGGAGGAAGCGCACGTTCTCTGCAATACCCTCCCGGGTGCGGCGCATGCCATCGCGATCCGAAACCTCGTAACTCAGGCACGCGCGAATGCCCACGTCTTCAATAGTGTCGCCAAGGCAATTGAGACTGCCGCGGATCGCGTTGGGGCTCGAATGATGGTCAATCAACGTGGTGGTGCCAGCACGAATTGCCTGAGCCAGTGAAATTAGTGCGCTGAGTTGAATCGCTTCCTCAGAGAGTGCCCTATCCAGGCGCCACCAGACCTTTTTTAGCGTCTGCATGAAATTGCGAGGTTGCGGTCCGATCCCTAGCATACCTAGCGCAAATGTGCTGTAGAGATGCGTGTGGCTGTTAATCAACCCTGGCATCAACACTTTGCCATTGGCATTAATAGAAGGCATAGACTTGTAGGCCTTCATGATGCGAGAGCTCTTCCCCACATCCATAATCCGATCATCGCGAACATACACAGCCCCATTCGGAATAAGCAGTGGCTTTGCACCGAGTGAGATAACCGTGGCATTGTAGATAATCATGGACAACCCTCCTCACGAGGGTTTAGCTATTGCAACCAGACTGATGCAGCCCTCGACCGGACAGACAATCTGGCACAGGCCGCACCCAACGCATCGTGTGTCATCAATAGTTGGCTGTTTATCTGCTTCCATTTGAATAGCCATGTGACCGCCATCGTGACAAGCAATGAAGCATCGGCCACATCGAGTGCATTTGGTCAGATCAATCCGCGCTCGCACGTGAAACTGCTCGGGTAGCTCGTCGAAGGTGACGATATGCGGGATGGACCGTCCAATGACATCTTCTACGTGCTCGAATCCCTTGCCCTGCATAAAGCGCCGCAGGCCATCGCGCAACTCATTGATAACAGCGAAGCCGTGTAGCATCACTGCCGTGCAGAGCTGCACCGTACGAGCTCCAACCAGCAATGATTCCACGCTATCGCGCCAGCTCATAATCCCGCCGGTAGCCGTCACCTCCAGGCTAGTATGGCGCACAATTTCTGCGACAGCCCGAAGCATCACGGGCTTTATCGCTGGGCCCGAGAGCCCACTGTAAGTGGCTTTGCCGCCAACATCAGGCTGGGGAACCAGAGTTTCGAGATCAACACCCATAAGAGATGGAATGGTGTTAATTGCACCGACAGCATTCGCCCCTGCTCGTTTCACAGCCTGTGCGATCTCCACAATATCATTCACCAGTGGAGTGAGCTTCACCACAATATGAGAGTTCGTGGCGGCGCTAACGAGCAAGCGCGTGATCTCCTCCACCAACCCAACATCCTGGCCCAACATAAAGCCCGGCTTTGATCCGAGCGTACCTTGCGGACAGCTGAAGCTGCACTCAATGACTCTAGCCCCTGCCTGCTCGCAGATGTGAACCAGGGTCTCCCATTCCTCCGGCGTAGCACCCATAATACTGGCAATTGTGATCTTCTCCGGGAATTCGCGAGTAAGCGTCTGTATGCGTTCCGCCACAACATCAATGTGATACTGCGAGATCTGGTCAATGTTGCCCAGCGCATAGAGCTTGCGGTTCGAGTCGGTCAATGCAGCCAGGAGCGGGTACCTGAGGGGTACGCGCGTACCGACCACGGATGTTGTTTTTAATACTGCGCCTGCCCATCCGGATTCGTAAGCGCGTCGCACTATGTCGAGCTCATCTGTTGATGGTGCTGCGGCAAGCAGAAAAGGATTCTCAAAAGGAACGCCGCAAAATGTTACCTTCAGATCAGGCATTACACGTGCTCCAGGCCCTGCCCCACTAAAGTTTCGAGGGGATTTGATAATGCCAAAGGTCTAAGAGATACGCTCAAAGCGTTCGACAACTGTTCCGCGATTATCCGGCGAGAGAATCAAGACGTAGTTTGAGACGTTGAGGGCGCTCAGAATCTCCCCCATGGACGTGGCAACCTGTTCAACATTGGAGGTGCAAAAGGCAACCATGGAAGGGCCTGCGCCGCTGAGTACTACTGCACCTGCACCTGCATTCAGGCCGGCTCTGACAATCCGGTCATAACCTTTAATCAACGGTTTACGATAAGGCTGGTGGAGGCGATCCTGCATCAAGCGCTGAAGATCAGATAATACGCCCGTAACCAGGCGATCAATCACCAGAGGAACGCGGCTGAGGTTAAACACTGCGTCACGGTGCTTCACGTGCTTCGGAATCACCGCGCGCGCCTTTCTGGTTTCCAGACCATAGGAGGGGACAACAACAACCACTTTTAGCGCACTTCTGAGTCGATACTTCCTGATCGCAAGACCATCTCCACTAAACGTTGAAGCAGTTAAACCACCCAAAAAGCAAGCCGTGACGTTGTCAGGATGCCCTTCAAACTTTGCGATCTGTACCAGAAGCTTTTCTCGGGAAATCCGATTGCCACATAATTCATTCGCTGCGACCATGCCGGCGATAATGGCGGTTGCACTACTGCCAAGCCCTCGTGCAATGGGGATATTAAGCTTCAAGGTAATTCTCAAGCCGGGAGCCCTAACTCCGCACAAATCAAATATCTCTCTTGCCGCTCGCAGTACGAGCTTCTCAATATGCGGACGCATGACATCATTTTGCTCGCCTTGCCAGATGAGCTGCGTTTTTCTGCGCGACAGCCGCTCGAATTCAATATAATTGTAAAGTTTCAGAGCAAGGCCTAAGCAATCATAGCCGGGCCCAAGATTTGTAGTGGATGCGGGCACTTTGATTCTGATGCCCTGTTCCTCAGGTTTCGCCACGATATTCTCCGAACTGTTTTAGAATCTGCAATCCCACCGCCTGGCTCTTCTCGGGGTGGAACTGAGTGGCAAAAAGGTTGCCCCTCCAGATCATGGAGGTGAACGAGATCCCATAGTCTGTTGTGGCTGCAGTAACGGAGCCATCCATCGGCTCAACGTAGTAGGAGTGAACAAAGTAAACGTAGTCGCCATCAGTGGTATCGGAAAGAATCGGAGGGCGCCGAATAACATGGAGCGTATTCCAACCCATATGGGGCACCTTAAGGTCGGTCTGAAGGCGCTTCACGAGGCCAGGGATGACACCGAGTCCTTTGACGTTTGGCGCTTCTTCACTTCCCTCAAAGAGCACCTGTAAGCCAAGGCAGATGCCGAGAAAGGGGCGCTGATCAGTAATTGCGCGCAGAAGCGGCTCGATTAGACCGCGCTCGCGCAGCTCGCGCATAGCATCGCCAAACGCACCAACCCCGGGCACCACTATCTTTTCTGCGCGATTGATAGCGTCCGGCTCAGACGTAATCTCCACCTTGAACCCCAGGCGCGCAAACGCCTTCTCCACACTGCGCAGATTCCCCATCCCATAATCTACAATAACGATGCTCATTTCATTGCCCTAAGGTAAAGAAAATCAACCCTGAAACTTAAGAAATCTCTTGATAGGAGAAACTCCATGAAAAGTCAATGCTTTTTCATTATGCTTGGACGCCTTGAGGTGTGGTCAAACACTGCCGCACAGTCGCCTTTTTCAGGCATGTTGCATGGCTGGAAAGGGTTATACAGAGGCCTGGCAGGAATTTGAATAAAGAACTGCTGGGGAAAATTTGCTGTAGTTGCTGTCCGCTTGATGGAACTTTTATGATGCCATGGCTGATTTTCGGAGAACGTATTTCGTCGCCCTGGCAGTGGCTACGCTGTAGATTCCATTTCGTGTCGGCACGATTCTGAAGGGGTCATTTTCAGAGTCCGCTTATGACCAAAATAATAGGGTGCTCATGACGGGTGTCAGTATCATGCGGTACGGAAGAGAGCTTTCATAAAGCCATCGCCTTTGAGCTCGCCGAAAGTCCCTTCGTGGCAGGAATACTCATTAAACTCAGCAACCATGTCGGGCGTTGTTCCGGGTTTATAGATGGCAAAGGGTACAGGGGTGCGGGTGTGCTTGCGGAGTTTAAGGGGCACAGGATGGTCGGGCAGGACAGCAATAGTCACACCGGGTGGGCAGCGATCGAGGAAATGGCCTAGCACTCGGCGGTCGAAGTCTTTGATTGCCTGCAGCTTAAGGTCAAGCTGACCAAGGTGGCTGACTTCGTCAATCGCTTCAACGTGCACATACACAAAGTCCACGTGGTCTAACGCCCTGAGCGCAGCATCAGCTTTCCCTTCGTAATTTGTGTCAATATAACCGGTTGCGCCGGGGACTTTAATGATCTCCATACCAGCAGCAATGCCGATGCCGAAGATGACGTCAACGGCGGAGATAATGGCGCCACGGCGACCGTACTTGCGATTAAAGGCTTCGAGCTCAGGCTTTTTACCCGGGCTCCAGAGCCAGATCATATTGGCGGGTTTCTTTCCCTCGGAAACGCGCTTCTTATTAACCGGATGGCTGCTGAGCAGATCTTCCGAATCAAGAGTCATCTGATTGAGGAGCTCTGCGGTCGCTTTCGCATGCGCCTCCTTCGGTGCAAGCAAGATCGAGTGAATCGCCATACCGTGGGAGCTATCGGGCTTGTGGTATTCAAGTTGGTCAGAAAACTCATCGCCTGAAAGAATCAGAATGTTCCGATAACTAACGCCGGGATGGAAGCGGATCTTGGAGGTGCCAAATTTTTCGTTCAGGGCCTGTATGAGTTCGCACGCTTCCTCGCTGCTGATGTGCCCGCCCGAGTATTCGTCAAGGACGCCGTCCTTTGTAGTGATCAGGTTACAGCGTAATGCGATATCATGAGGGCCGAGTTCTATGCCCTGGCTGATTGCCTCAAAAGGGCCGCGACCCGTATAGCAGGATGCAAGGTCGTAGCCGAGCACTGAAAGGTTGGCAACGTCTGAGCTGGTGGGAAAGCCTTCAGGCAAGGTGAGGAGTGTTCCACATCGGCCGTTATGCGCCATGAGATCAAGGTGAGGCGTACGAGCGACCATGAGTGGTGTTTTATTTGAGAGCTCCGGAAGTGGCTCGTCAGCCATTCCGTCAGCGAGAAACACGACGTACTTCATAGAGCGCCTCCCTCACCGCATCGAGTGTAGGTTCAATCCGAATCGGCGCATTCGCATACCTCGACTCAATCCCTAGCGACTTGAGATCTCCCGTATGGTAGCGAATTACGGCTTCAGGATCCTTGAGCAGATGACCGGTTAGAATACCAATGACCAGTTCATCAGGTTGGATCACGCCTTTTTCAACCAGCTTCTTAGCGCCAGCAATGGAGCAGCAGGAAGCAGGCTCCGCACCAATTCCCACGGCATCGACCCACGCCTTGGCATCCATGATTTCCTGCTCCGAGACCTGCTCAACAATGCCGTTGCTCCACTCAATGCCTCGCATGGCCTTTTTCCACGAGACAGGATTCCCGATTTTAATGGCGGTTGCAATGGTCTCAGGCTGGCTGACCGGCTGGAAAGCGGTTTTCTCTTTCCACATTTTGTAAAGAGGGTTGGCGCCTTCGGCCTGAATGACAGCAATGCGCGGAATCTTAGTAATGAGGCCAATGTCAAAAAGCTCCTTCAGCCCTTTAGACAGTGCACTGTTGTTGCCTAGGTTTCCCCCAGGCAGCACGAACCAGTCTGGCATCTGCCAGTTGAGCTGCTGAAGCACCTCAAAGCCAATTGCTTTCTGGCCTTCAATGCGGAAGGGGTTGATGGAGTTAAGAAGGTAGATATTAAGTTCCTTACAGACCTCTATGACAAGGGCCATGGCGTCGTCAAAATTGCCTTGAATCTGGAACGTTTTCCCGCCGTACGCCAGAGCCTGGGTTAGCTTGCCGTAGCTAATCTTGCCTTCGGGGATGAAGATGATGGCCTGCATGCCAGCCAGGGCCGCGTAGGACGTCATAGAGGCAGAGGTGTTGCCAGTGGAGGCACAGGCGACAGTATCGGCCTGCAGTAGGCGTGCCATGGTGATGCCGCAGGTCATCCCACGATCTTTAAATGAACTGGTGGGATTCTCGCCTTCATGTTTGAGAAACATGCGGCGCAGACCAGCATACTCACCCGCCTTGCCTGCAGGATACAGATTGGTGTTCCCTTCCGGTTTAGATACAATATACTGGTCATCAACGGGAAGAATGATTTCTCTATAGCGCCAGACCCCGGAGTTGTATGGAAACAAGCGCGAGTGCCAGCGCTCGTCGAAGAGCTGTTTAAGAGGCAAGGATTTCAGGCGGTCTAGATCATGAATCGCGTCGAGCAGGCCGCCGCAATCGCACGTGTAGCGAAGCTCCAGCGGATCGTATTGCTTTTCACAATCAATGCATTGAAGCGTGATGTTCATCAACCCGAGCCTATGTTCATAGATTTAAGATACTTAACCAGCTCCATATTTATCTGTCACAATTCCGGTTGATTTTTGCAAGGCAAATTTTGCATCTTTCAGGGATGGGCAGTGCCGACAGATGGCTCTGCAGCACAAGTTCGCATATTAGCGAACGCCTGCCCGTCATAACCCAGCCTGTGACTTCCCACTACTCTACCTATGTCAATCCACATCTACTCAGTACAGAGCGGGTACCGGATATCAAGACTTGAGTTGAGTGAGAATGGCTGAGTACAAAAGCGGAAGCATGATCTCGTGATGCCCCACGATTGAATGGGCTTCGCCGCCAAGGCTGGTTGGCCGGGTGAGGACATTAGCCGTAGGTCGGTAGTGCTCGATCATATCCAGGTTCACAGCGGTGAAGTCTTTTACCGTATTGCCAAGGTTGCGGGCGATTGTCAGGGCCTTCAAGAAGACCTCAGGCATAATCACAGCCGAGCCGCAATTGATCACTACCCCACCATCGTTTAAGCCCGGCAGCTGACCTGCCAGGGTCCGAAAATCCAGAATGCCACCCTTGCCAAGCGCCACGCCATCTACGTTTGGATGTTGATGAATGATATCAGTGCCCAGGGCAATGTGGACGGTTACCGGGACGTTGTCTTTGAAGCCCTGGCAGAGGATGCTGAGCTCCTGGAACTTAGCGCCACGGCGCAGGATGCTCTGTCCAAGTGCCTCGCCAATGCCATAGCCGCGGCGCACGCCTTCGTTGATGATGTTGTTCATGCCTTCACCGGTTTCCTGGGCCATGCCAAAGGAACCGTCTTCGAGGCCGCGCTCGACGTCTTCGCTCGTGTGGCCGAAGAAGGCGAGTTCGAAGTCGTGGATAGCAGCAGCGCCATTCATGGCAACACAGGTGATGACCTTACGCTTAATCAGATCAACAATCAAAGGCGAGAGGCCGCACTTGATCGGATGTGCGCCCATCATCCAAACAACAGCGCGGTCGGTCCGGTGAGCATGGGCCATGCGCTCAGCGATGCGGAGGAATTCCTTTGCCTTTAGCAGTTTTGGCCAGGTACGGAAAAACTCGGCCAGAGGCTTATCAGGCAAGGGAAGCCGTGCCAGCAGCGACTGATCCAGTTTACTCACGCGGCTACGGATGGGGTACGTCGGGACACGCTTGAGATCAACCGGCTTTGCCTTTTTGGGCATTATTTTACGACCTCGAGCTCAAA
>CAZVVA010000168.1:0-8348 GCA_964630455.1 uncultured Candidatus Sumerlaeota bacterium | reverse complement strand
GGCGTCGGAGTTGGGGTTGGAGGGCCAGTTGGTGACGGTGCAGGAGTAGGCGTAGCTGTCGTTGTTGGCGTCGGAGTTGGGGTTGGAGGGCCAGTTGGTGACGGTGCAGGAGTAGGCGTAGGTGTAGGCGTGGAAGTGGGTGTCGGCGTTGGGATTGGTGTTGGTGTTTGAGTAGGGGTAGGGCTCTCGGTAGGAGTTGGAGTGGGTGAAGGCGTGGAAGTAGGGGTTGGAGATGGTGTCGGTGTAGGGGTGGGTGTTGGCTCAACATAGTATTCATCAGCGCCAATGTCGTAGTCTGAGCCATCGCCACGAGGCTCTGAAGTACCGTCCATAGGTCTGGGATCACCTTCAAAATCCTGAGTTAAAGCAGAAATAAAGGAACCAGCATCAATACAGGGAGAATTGACCAGAAGATGGAAATCGTCGTTAGCCGGGTCGGCTAATTGTGGGTCATCTGTGATATTTCCAGTGCCACCTTCGCTCCACCCCTGGATGCAGGAATAGGAAGGTGTAGAGCAAAAGTCGAGTTGTGGGTTGGCGCCAGCGCTATTTTGCCAGATAATACAGTTTGTAATAATTCCGGTGCACCAGCGTAAACCGCCGCCCTGTACAGAGCCAGAGTTGGCATAGATGGTGTTATTGCGGATAGTGCCTAAGCAGCCGATAAGGCCGCCACCGTAGCGGGAAGCGGAGTTCTGATAAATAAGGTTATTCTGTATAGTCCCATCGCAACTATAAAGTCCGCCTCCGTCCATCCAGACATCGTTATGGTGGATGAAATTATTCTGAATAGTGCCATTGCAACGGGAAAGACCGGCGCCATCGCATGTCATGTTTCCGCTGATGGAATTGTACTGGATGGTGCCGTGGCATTCATATAGTCCGCCACCCCCGCCATAATAAGGATTGGGAACTTCATTATCACAGATGAAGTTATGCTGAATGGTGCCGTGGCATTGGTAGAGTCCGCCGCCAACCTGCAAAGAGATATTGTTTGTTATGCGGTTATACTGTATAGTTGCAAAGGTGCCATTACCTCTGATGCCACCGCCGTAGTCTGACGAGTGGCCATTAGTGATAGTAAACCCGGAGAGGACACATGTAGTGAGTTCCGTTCCGGAGAAAGTCACAACGGAGTTGGCGTTATTGCCATCAATAATGGTGCTTTCGACCACGGTTGAACTGGTGGGGTCAGTAGAGCGCAGGACGATATTTTTGCCGCCAAAGTTAATGTTCTCCTGGTAGGTGTCTGGGGACACAACGATTTCAGCACCGTCATTGGCAGCATCAATCGCTGCCTGAATTGTTGCGTAATCACCCGGGACGGTAATTGCCGCCGCTTGAGATATTAGGAGATAAATAGAGAAGAGAAAAAGTAAAAGCAAAGTTCGAGGATTGAAATGAGGAATTAGATTTAAGGGGCTAGGGTTCATCTTCTTCATCCTTTATCGGACTATTTTGAAATAAGTTTAGCAAAAACTTCTGAAATTTTGGGGCTTGAGCAATCGAGCCAGAAGTCGGTCCAAGTTTTCTTTGACATTATTCCCGCCCTGGAGCCGATCCGTTATGCTCTCTTCTGATATCGCGCACAGCATAATCTGTCTAATAAACTCCGGTTGTATCTTGTCAAGTCAGGTAACATCGGTATTGTTCACCGTCAAGAGGGAAATTGCTACGCTTTAAAATCCGCACGGTATTGATTGGCTGGGTTACTTTAAAGGAAGATAAGTGAGTATCGAGAGTCACGGCCGCTTCACCGTTCATTGGCGTCGGGTTTGGGGTAAATAGGCGAGTGAGGAGCCTGTCCTGGGCGTGCGGCATGGCTTGCATCGAGAGGGAGACGGGTTCAGGGAATGTAATGGGCGGTAAGCCAGAAAGTTTCGTCACTATACTAGCATTTGGAAGTGGGCATATTGCAGAACAGTCTGCATCTCTATCGTACATTATGCCCTGGATTAGGGAATGCATAAAAATCGGTCTGCTGAAGAAAATTAAATTGACAAAACTTTCTTTTTTACACTTTGTTTGATAGTGATCTGACGCTGTAAAGAAAATTAACACAAATTATCTAGCCACAGAGCCGCCGAGGCACAGAGAAGTATTCAAGACTCAGTGCTCACTGCCTCAGCGATCAATGTGAATTTTCTAACAAAAGGCTCTGTATTTTGGAGATAAACAGTAGACAGGCGTCGGCTTTCCCTGGCTATCTGGTTGCCCAGGCAGCCAGTCAATGCACACTGGAGGTGAACAATGGCATACGTGCTATCGCACGATATTTTGATTCTCGGATCAGGATTGGCCGGTCTACGAGCCGCATTGGAAGCAACGATTGAAAGCAAGGGGAGGTTGAGTATTGGCCTTGTGTCAAAGGTTCAGCTCATGCGGTCGCACTCAGTGGCAGCGGAAGGTGGTACGGCGGCGGTTCTCAGAGAGGACGAGGGAGATAGCCTCGAGCTGCATGCCTGGGACACCGTGAAAGGCAGCGATTTTCTGGCGGACCAGGATGTTGTTTCTCGATTCGTGCATCTCTCTCCGAGTGAGATTTTGGAACTGGACCACCGGGGAATTCCCTGGAGTCGGCTTCCTGATGGTCGCATTGACCAACGTCCTTTCGGTGGACACAGCTATCCCCGAGCGGTCTACGCTGCCGACAAGACCGGCTTCTTCGAAATGCAGACACTCTACGATACGCTCAACCAGTACAGCAATGTGACGCGATATGACGAATGGTTTATCACGTCAATTCTCACTCAGGATGGGGAATTCCGCGGGCTGACTGCATTGGACATGACCACAGGCGAATTTCACGTGCTTAAAGGGAAGGCCTTGATAATCGCTTCTGGCGGTATAGGCCGTATCTCCGGCTTTACCACGTACTCCCATAGCGCGACCGGTGACGGTATCGCCATGGCATATCGAGTTGGTATTGCCTTGAAAGACATGGAATTTGTTCAGTTTCACCCGACAGGGTTGATTCCAACGGGTATTTTGATGACCGAGGCATGCAGGGGAGAGGGGGGGTACCTGCGGAATAACAAAGGTGAGCGGTTTATGGAAAACTACGCAGCCAGTCGTATGGAACTTGCTCCCCGCGACATAATCTCCCGATCAATCGTGACTGAGATCATGGCAGGTCGAGGGTTTAAAGTACCCCAGGGGATGGACTATGTTCATCTTGATCTGACTCATCTCGGTGCCGATAAAATCAACGAACGCCTTGGCTTTATCCGTGAGCTGTGCATGAAGTTCGTGGACGTTGATCCGGTTTTTGAGCCAATTCCCATTCGGCCCGTGTGGCATTACCTGATGGGAGGTATCCATACGGATATTAACGGTGCGACATCAGTTCAGGGAATCTGGGCTGCGGGCGAAGCCGCGTGCGTGAGTCTGCATGGTGCGAACCGGCTAGGGACAAATTCCACGGCTGAGTGCCTGGTCTTCGGCAAGATCGCAGGTGCAGAAGCCGCGAAGTATGTCGTGGGCAAGGAAGGGGCGACGACTGTGCCAGAGGCGGTTGTTGCTAAGCAGAGGGCCTTTATTTTCCACGATCTCTTGAAGCGTGAGGGCAAGGAAACCGTTTATCAAATCCGCGTTGAGCTGCAGAACACTATTGATGAGAACATGGGAATCTACCGAACTGGGGAGCAGATGCAGAAAGGCCTTAACAAGATTCGCGAGTTGAAAGATCGGTATCAGAAAATCAGCGTTCGGGATAAGAGCCGCGTATATAATACAGACCTGATCTTCGCAGTTGAGCTTGGCTTTATGCTCGACGTTGCAGAGGTGGTCGTAGAGGGAGGTCTGAAACGAGAGGAGTCACGTGGCGGCCACGCAAGAACGGATTTCAAAGAACGAGACGACGCGAAGTGGTTAAAACATACACTGGCATACTGGACGCCAGACGGCCCGCGGTTCGACACGTTCCCAGTGACGATCACAACATGGAAACCGGTTAAAAGAACCTACTAGGAGGAAGCCATGCAATTCCCCACTGAAAAGAGGAAGGTATATCCCTATAAACTTGGATTAATTGGTTGGGCGTATGCAGGCAAGTATCGCATAGAACGTTATCTCTATACTTTGCATCGCCTGACTGGTCTGGGCATTCTCCTCTATCTCGTGCTTCACATCCACGTGACGGGGTTTAAAATTAGGGGCCAGGAATCATGGGAGTGGGTTATGAATGCTGTGGGAGGAACTATTTTTCACCTGGGGGAATATGCACTTTTTGCAGCGGTTATTTTTCACGCGGCCAATGGCATTCGCCTGATCCTGACGCAGTTCGGCTACCTGTTGGGCAAGCCAATGCGACCGGTTTATCCATATCCCCTTGCGATGATGCGTCAACGTCCTGTGATGATTCTGTTGATGGCCTTAACCGTAATTATTGTTATCTATGGGGCAATGGACTTTTTCGCTTTTGAATAGAGAGGAGGCTACTATGCGCGAATCAACCTTGTGGGTTTTGCATTTTATTGCCGGTGCTGTTATCGTTGTTGCACTTGGGATTCACTTCGGCATTATGCACCTCGATCACCTTCTTTTTTCTCTCGGGATAGGGGATAAGGATGTGCTCGCCTATGGGTCGGTTGTTCACCGATCCAAGCTGATATTCCACTTGGTGGTGTACCTTGTGCTTCTCGCAGCAGCGCTTTATCATGGCTTGTATGGGTTTCGGTCGCTTGTGCTGGAGTTGCCGCTTGGACAGACACTGGAGAAGGCAGTCAGTGTGGTCACCTTACTAGGTGGGCTTGCCTTATTTACTTACGGTGCCTATGCTATCATCATCGGTTATACTCTATAGAAGGGAAAAGATATGTCGAGCGAGACAAAAGGAGGACGTGAGAAGCGGTACGGAAAACCCGTCATTTTCAAGGTTCTGCGCTACGATCCGGATAAGGATCAAAAGCCCTATTACAAAACCTATCAATTTACGCTTGAGCGCGGCATGACCGTATTGGACGGGGTCATGCACATCAAGGAAAACCAGGACAGCAGTCTCTCGTATCGCAAGTCGTGCCGCATGGGGATCTGCGGATCCTGCGCCATGTTTATCAATGGCCTTCCCCTGCTTTCCTGTCAGACGCAAATCGTCGAGTTGGATAGCGATGTCATCGTTGTCCGGCCTTTGCCGAACTTTCCGATCATTCGCGATTTAGTGCCTGATCTTGATACGTTGTTCAAGAAACTTTTGGAAATTAGGCCTTACATCATCCGTTCAGATGTAGATGAGATGGATCGGCCGAGCGGCGAGTTTGCTCAAACGCCGGAGGAACTGGAACGATATATCCAGTTTTCGTACTGCATAAAATGTGGCGCATGCGTTGCAGCCTGTCCCACCGTTTCGACGGACGACAAGTTCGTCGGGCCTCAAGCCGCAGCACAGGCCTATCGCTATGTTGTTGATACCCGAGATGATGGGTTCAAGTCGAGGTTGGGTTCTATGGATAATAAACACGGTGTCTGGCGATGTCATTTCCCAGGAGCTTGTTCTGAAGCCTGCCCCAAGGGGGTTGACCCTGCATTCGCCATTCAGCTCTTGAAGCGTGAAATCATTGCCAGACGTTATGGCTTAAAAAAGCCACATAAACCGGCTTCGCTTGCGGTTCAGCCAGAAGGTGTGAAGCCTCGACCGGATATCCCCAAAGCACCTGAGCCGACTGTGGGGTGATAATGCGCGCAATATTTATATGTTTTGGCCGCCTTTGTAGCGGATAACCTGGCAAGTCAGTTCTGCCTAAGCTAGTCCGCCTGAGGCGGACTAGCTTTCCACCGCAGTATAAACTGCCTCATATTATCTACGATGCGTTGCTCAGGGAAATCTATTGACATCTGGTGCTAATTTCCATAAAATCTGGACTAGAAAATATGGTGGTGTTGCGTGAGTATTTTCACAAGAAACATTTTCTGTCGATTTTGGGGGCCACGTCTGACAATTGGCGCGGCGATCTTGATTATTCTTCTGGCTCTTGGTGCGGTACCTTCCAATACCTCACCACAATCCTTCATTGTGCTCTATTCAGGCAATCGTCAGAGTGAGCTGGAGCCGTGCGGGTGCAGCAAAAAACAACTCGGCGGCATTGACAAAGAGGCGCGTTACATACAGGACACCGAGAAGTTGAATGTGCCGGTGCTCAAGGTAGATTCTGGCGGATTCATTGATACTTTCCTCTCAGAGAATGAGCGGCTCAAGTCGAAGTTCCTCATCAGCATTATGGAGCAGATGCAATTTCATGCGGTCAATGTGTCAGAGCAGGATTTGAAAATGGGCACTGACCTTCTTGTTTCGTTGAAAGATCAAAACAAACTGCCCTTGGTTTCTGCAAATATTGTGGACAAGAACTCAGGCGTCCCCATTTTCGAGCCATACCGCCTGGTCAAGATACCGATGGGGGAGGGACAGGAGTCGCTGACCGTCGGGATTGTGGGAGTGACCTATTCCGTGGCTTCAACATACCGGAGTGTAACTCCAAGGACACAAAAGCCAGAGCAAGCAACAATCAATAAAGAGGTCGAGCCTGAGATCGAAGGCCGCTTTGAGGCAGACCCTAGCCGGTTGATGCAATTTCAATACGGTCCTGAGACAGGGTCATTCCAGCCGGTGAAGCCTCAACGTGGGCCAGTGAATTTAGCACGTCCATCCATGCGCGGACGGCCTGCACGGACGCCTGCTGACCAACCGCAGCGTATCGTCCCGACTCAAGAAACCACGTTTCAACCCCCAGCACAACGCCCACGCACGTCCGCTACACAGGATAATCGTAGGCCCGCGCGGGTGGCTCGTGAGTTAGGGCGCGAAGCAATGCAGGCTCGTGCTCCTGGACCCTCTTCCGCCGAGGCGGACCAGCCTGCGTTGTATAACATCCTTGATCCCACCAGCACCCTGAATCAGCTGATGCCCGAGCTGAGAGACAAGTGCGATATTGTAATGGTGCTCAGCCATCTTGGCCTTAACGGTTCAAAGCAATTGGCGCGGGAGGTCAATGAAATTGACATTGTCATTTCAGGCGCACCGTCCGCGGTCCGGTACCAACCCCTGCGGGAAGGCGACACATTGATCGTGCATCCGGGCTTTGGCGGCCGCTATCTGGGCAAATTGCTTGTCGAAATGGATCAGAATCGCCGGATCACTAAGGCCAAGGGTGAAAATATCGAAATTGCGGATCCCATGCAACCCGACCCTGCAATTACGAAGCTTATTGATGAGTATAAGAAAGAGACACGGAAGCTGCGGCCACCAGCTCGCCCAGCCAGCGTCAGAATTACCTATGCCGGGGTCGCTCAGTGCAGTGCCTGCCACGAGCCGCAACATACATCCTGGGCAGCGACACGCCATGCGCAAGCCATGGGCACTCTGATTGCCAAGAAGCAGCAGTTTAATCCTGATTGTCTGCAGTGCCATACTACCGGGTATAAGGATAACAATGGATTCCGGGATCTGCGGACTTCGCCGGCTATGGCCAATGTGCAGTGCGAGGTCTGCCACGGCCCGGCCTACAGGCATACCCTTGAACAGCGCATTTTCGACCAGCAAAAGAAGCGCGCTGCTGCGGGCACTGCCACTACTGCCACGTTTACACCCCGCCATTCCCCTAAGGCAGCTGTGAGCCCAGCCGTCTGCCTGAAATGCCATAATGAAGAGCACGACGATGATTTCAACTTCGGGCGGGATCTCAAGCTGCTTTCTCACTAGCGGTAGTCAACTGCACATTGACAAGGCGATAGCGTGAATCAATGAAATTGTAGGGGCGCCCCGCCGCGGCGGGCCGCCCTTTCTGCATGGACAGATTTTTGTTGATGTTGGCTGCCATATGCGATAAGAACAGTAGTTGATGCCTTTTAAAGAAAAGGCGGCGTTGCTCTTTGGGCCGATTTTTTAGGTCAAGCCACGGGTGGCGGTCACCCGGGTCTTTACTCTATGGAAAATCGCGACTAAGCGGTGGGATGGCCGAGTGGTTGAAGGCGGCGGTCTTGAAAACCGTTGAGCGAAAGCTCCGTGGGTTCGAATCCTACTCCCTCCGCCACATAGTTGGTGGAATCATGTCGACAAATGCGGAGAGATGGCCGAGCTGGCTGAAGGCGCTCGCCTGCTAAGCGAGTGTAGGGTTATAAGCTCTACCGAGGGTTCGAATCCCTCTCTCTCCGCCATTTCGATAAGTCAAAAAGGAATCGGATCTTCTCCACCCATACCGAAAACCGCTTACAGTGGGGGCATTAGGCCCAAACACTCAGACCACGGGATGAGCAGGCCCACAATAAGCAGAGACGCCGCCAATAAGCCAAGATTCCTCCGACTCCCTCCCCTTTTCTGAATGATCCACCAAGCCTGCAAAAAGACAACGACCACT
>CAZVVA010000167.1:0-8355 GCA_964630455.1 uncultured Candidatus Sumerlaeota bacterium | reverse complement strand
TCTCTCGTCCTGTTCCACTGCCCCTCGCCTGGGACTCGCGAGCAATGGCACCATGCGCGCCGACGGCTGGCAGAACTTTCCCCTGATCCGCATGACTAATGTTAATCTGGAACCGGGCGAATGGGATCGCGAAGCTCTCATCGCCGATACGAAGAAGGGTCTACTTCTTCAGACCAATAAGTCATGGAGCATTGACGACCAGCGTGTGAATTTTCAATTCAGCACTGAAGTAGCACGCGAAATTCATAATGGCAAACTCGGCCGTCTCTATAAAAACCCGGTCTATACGGGAATTACGCCACAATTCTGGAACTCCTGCGACGCAATTTGTAGCGATGCGTTCGCACAGCTCTGGGGCACACCAAATTGTGGCAAGGGCGAGCCACCTCAAACTGCCCGCGTCGGCCATCGGGTTGCTCCGGCTCGCTTCCGAAATGTCAGGGTCTGGGGCGCAAAATAATCCAAGCACGCCAAAGAAGGCGCGCAGGCTGACTGAGCTCTTGAGGCTACACGAAAAATGATCACCGGAAACGCAGACATCTTCTCATTCCTGGATCGTATCATCCGCCAGGCCAATGTTGATCAGGCAGAAGCCCTCCTGCTCCGCACCGACACGGGCCTCACGCGCTTTTGCAAAAATAGTATTCATCAGAATACCATAACCACTTCGCAACGGCTCCAGATTCGCGTTGCCATCAACCGTAAGCTCGGCTCGTTCTCGACTGATCGCCTTGATGACGCTGGCATTGCACACGCAATCCAGAATGCCGTGAGCATTGCGAACGCCCAGCAGCCGGATCCTGAGTTCACGTCGCTTCCCTCCGGCAACACAATTGTCGAGAACCGTGGTTACGTGGAAGCCACTGCTCAGTGTGCACCTGCGCAGCGTGCGCAGCTCGTCAAGCAGATGTGCTCCCTGGCCGTGAACCAGAAGGCGGAACTCGCTGGCGCACTCTCAACCTCCACTGAAGAACTCGCCATTGTGAACTCCCTCGGCGTCCATGCCTATCAGCAGAGCTCTTTGGCCGAAGCTAATATTGTAGCCTCAAAAGGCGCGCTCTCAGGCTATGCCTATTGGCTCGGCACCGACCTCACCACTCTCCCCGCCTCTATTCTTTCAGACCAGGCGCTCTCTAAAGCCACCTCTTCTCTTCCCGTTGTTACGCTCGAACCAGGCCGCTATACGGTTGTCCTTGAGCCTTATGCCGTTGGCACACTGGTGGACGATCTTTCCTACGTTGGCTTTGGCGCTAAGGCGTTTCAAGAAAAACGCTCATTCATGAGCCAGAAGATCGGCACGCGCGTCGCAGAACAGTGCATCACCATCTGGGATGACGGCTTCGATCCCCAGGGGCTTCTCCGTGCCTTTGACTTTGAAGGTGTGCGCAAAACAAAAGTCCTGTTGATTGACCAGGGCATTGCCAGGGGCGTGGTGTATGATTCACGTACCGCAGCTCGCCAAAAGGATGCGCAAAACACCGGACACGCACTCCCTGCTCCGAACGCCTTCGGCCCACTCGCCATTAACCTTTTCATGCAGGGCGGTGCAGCCCGGAACATTGACGAGATGGTTCGCACCACTGAGCACGGGCTCTACATCACACGGTTTCATTATACAAATATCGTAGAGCCCCTTGCTACTGTGCTCACAGGTATGACTCGCGATGGCACATTTCTGATCGAGAATGGCAAGCTCACGCGTCCGGTCAGGAACATGCGCTTTACGCAGAGTATTCTCGAGGCGCTAGCGAACGTTGAGGCCCTGACTCGCGAGACCACCCTGGTGGAGGGCTTCTATGGTGGAACTCGCGTTCCTGCTTTAAAGATCAGCGACTTTCATTTTACCGGCGTCTCGGAGCTCGCCGAAAGCTAGGGCTCCGCCACATTTGAAATGAGGAAGAGAAAAATTGGGGACTGTCCCAAGCGAGGAACGAGCGCGGGTTCGAGAAGCCACGCTAAAGCGCGCTTAGGTGGAGTTTTATCCTACCTATTCACCCCCGCCGAGGCGGGGTGCAAAGAAGAGCCCGCCTAGGCGGGCTAAACAACACCGCATCGCGTGGATAGCGCATTGAGTGCATAGCGTTTCTTCTTGTACTCCGAGGAATACTGGAAAACATCCGAACCACATAGAACACGGGCTGGAAGCCCGTGTCGAGTCCATCAAGGTTAAACTGCTCCCTAGCGCAGCATTAGCTTTGAACTAATGGATGGTTGGTGTCATGGATATCCTGGCCATGATACACACGGGCTGGAAGCCCGTGCCACGTGCATTAAAATCAAATTTCTCTCTGGTGTGAGCAATTGCCCTTGAGATAATGTGGATGAGTTGTATCATGGGCATCACGCCACAGGCGCATTTTCATCTTGCCCATGATACACACAGCTTGGAAATCCGCGCCTGGGGTTTGGGCATTTTAGCGGGGAATAAGCGGGCTTGTGAAGGGAAAATCGGAGAATTTAGCCCGCCTCGGCGGGCTCTCCTTAGCACCCGCCTAGGCGAGGTGAAAAGAGAAGAACGCGAACCCAATGTTAAGCGCGCTTTAGCGTGGCTTCTCGAGAGAGGCGGACCGGAAGCTCGCCTCAAGAGTTTGGATACTTCAGCGGGCAGTGAGCAAGTTTGTGAGAGGGAAATCGGAAAATTTAGCCCGCCTAGGCGGGCTACTCTTTGCACTCGCCTAGGCGAGGTGAATTCAGTGAAGGATGAATCCTTAAAGCGCGCTTTAGCGTGGCTTCTCGAGAGAGGCGGACCGGAAGCCCGCCTCAAGAGTTTGGATACTTCAGCGGGCTGTGAGCAAGTTTGTGAGAGGGAAATCGGAAAATTTAGCCCGGCTTCAGGCGAGGTGAAATATTGGAGAATAAAGAATAGATCTGGCTCTTTGTTAGATGGGTCAGCAAGAATAGTTATGTGTCAGATAGCAACTTGAGTATTTACAGGCTTCTAAGACGACTTCTTCCCCAACTGTATTTTGCTTTTAATGCTTGAAGGTTTCTTCAAGAAGATAGCGTGAATTGACAGGGTGCTCTTTGCTATTCGGCATCTCCAGTCATTGCCCAACCTTGCTTCCTCTCCCCTTGTGGGAGAGGATGGAGGTGAGGGGGAAAATGCGCCTTGTGCGTGGGGATCATTTCTTGAGCAAAATGCTTACTCATTTGAAAAAGAGCCATAAATCTTAAGCGCGCTTTAGCGTGGCTTCTCGAGAGAGGCTTTAGCGATCGTGCGCAGTATCAAGAAAACAGATTTCAAAAGGATGAATAGATAAATGAACACAGATCAGATTATGCAAATTGCGCTTGACCTCGTTGGATTTTCTGAGATTCCCGGCGACAGCACTATCTACGTGCCAGGCGATAATATCCAGCGCGTTGCAATCGGCGTAGATATGGAGGCGCCTGAACTCCTGCTCGCCAAGCAAATCGGCGCCCAGTGTGTCATTGCTCATCACCCGGCTGGCGGCACGGCCTTCTCGCGCTACAACGAAGTCATACGCAAGCATATTGACCTGATGGCCAATGCTGGTGTGCCGCGACCTGCTGCTGAGGAGGCCCTTCAGCCGCTTCTCCAGAAAACTTCCGTCCTCATGCATAAGAAAAATCACGACCATAACCCTTCAGTCGCGCGCTTTCTCGACATCCCCTACATGAATGTTCACAATCCTTGCGACGAGCTCGGCCGCCGCATCATGCACGATACGATTCAGGCTCACCTCACCGCAACGTCAACACTTCAGAATGTCGTTGATGCTTTGATGACACTGGCCGAATTTCAGCAGGCACATACCCGGATCGCCATCCAGATGGGCAAACCAGAAACTCCGGCAGGCCGCGTCGTGGTCGCCCACGGCGCAGGTACCAATGGTGGCGCCAGCGTGGCCAAAGCCTATTTCGATCACGGCATTGACACAGTTGTCTATATTCACATTGACCCGGAGGAGCTTGAAAAGCTGCGCCCTACGGCCCGGGGTAACCTGATTATTTCGGGACACATTGCCAGCGACGCCGTGGGCCTAAATCCCTTTATCAGAGCATTGGAAAATAAAGGGTTAGAGGTTATTCGGATGAGCGGGTTGTAGACCTTTATGCCATTTTTTCCGTTCTTTTGTCTGAAAAAGCATTGACAATCTAATTCCTGAAGAGGGAAAATCTCTCTACAAATCCAGTATCGAAAAGACCATGAAGCGAGCTAATAGCCGTGAAACTCATAGCACATAGTATATTCATAGTTCTGTTCCTGGCGGCGTGCCAGTACTCCGCTTTATCTCAAGAACCAAGGGGGAGTATCGCCTCGGTCCCGGATTTGGAGACCGGGAACGTTTACTGTGAAATCGAGAAACCCGATCCTGAAAGGAAATATTTCGTTTTTCGCAATTCAAGACGCCTGGCAGCACTGGAAATTATCAGCACTGTTGGCGATTTCGGCGCTGTAACGCGCGTGGTGCCAAGCCACGCTTGCTCGCTGATTAAAATTGGCGATAAGATCTACGATACCTCGATAATCATTCCACCCGAAGAGATCGAAAAGACCCAAGAATCTACGGCCGCTCTCCCTCCTCTTCATCCTATTGCTGCTATGGGCCTCCAACAGCCATCACTGATGCCCACACCCCCGCCACTATCCAGTGCTCCCGCAACATCCCTCTCAGCCGTGTTTGGTCCAGCCCCGTCGCCATCGCAACCTACGCTCCCAGCTCCTACCCCTGCGATTACGGGGTACGATCTAAATCTTCTCGAGCCGCCAGAGCTTCTGGAAGGAACCTATGCGGTCACTGCAGTCCCCGGCGACACATACACGATTCTGTTGCGCGTCTCCTATGCTACACCACCAAACACGCTATTGGTAGCCGAGATTATTCCAGATGCAGAGCAGGCACTTGTGGAGATTCAGAGGTTGTCAGGAGAGGCTCAGCGCTCGAGGATTGAGCAGTTCTACAAAACCGTGCATTTTGATACGCAGAAAACCCCGGGGTTTACGAACCTGGACGGCCAGGAAATTCTCAGCTTCAGCCTGAAAGGCCAAATGGCATCTCAACAAGGCGCCGAAATTAAAACCGTGCGAATAACCCTGCACAGCCTGCCGGATTGGGATACCCAATTCCAGGTGGCCTATACCTTTTCCCTCCAAACCAAATCACCCGCGCCCTGATCATTACGCTCCAGCTCGCCTCTCTCCTGCCTGCACCTTTTATACAGGATTGTCACAGAGGCACAGAAGATTTAATTGTAAATTGAAAAATTCAAAATGCAAATTTAAAATTTAATATTTGCAATTTACAATCCAGTACTTTTATGAGCCTTAGGCTCTCTGTGTCTCCGTAAGTCTGCTACAGGCAGCTCTGGGTTTCTTTCTTATTGTAGGGGTTTAACATGTTAAACCCTACTCCCGCAAACCGGCTTTTTTCTTTCAGTTACAACCAAGTCTCCGTAGTTTTTTCCACTTGAACATTCTTGGGCCATCTGGTTTTATTGGTGAATGATTGGCTCCATAGATGGCAAAAATCGTAGTGACTGCTCTGCTGCACTTCGCCGCTGCGCCAGCCTGGCACGCAGCATTGCCCGTATTACTCACGCGCCGATACTGCGTGCTTTCTTCTGCTGGACAGCCGGCTGCACGCTATCTTTCGCACGGCACAGTTTATCATTTGACCTGGTGCAGATGCGTGTCTAACTGCATGGAATGACAGGAGGGGTCTGAATGGCATCATCAAGTCAGCTGCAAACTTACGAGGACTATCGCAATGCCATCCGGACTATGTTGCTGGCTCACAAGGTGGACGAAGCCGCACGGGCTGAAGCCGGATTTGCTCGCACGGTTGACGAACGTCTCGCCCAGTGTATTTGGTACGACGCCATGTTAACAAACGTTGGCCTTAAGACACTTTCAGGCAAGCCACTGGAAATCGTGGACTCTGGAAGATGGAACGAGGAAGGCGGCCCCGACTTTCGGATGGCAGAAGTTCGCATCGCCGGCAAGGCAATCAAGGGCGATATCGAAATTCATCTCAATGCCTCAGATTGGGAGGGCCATAAACATCATCGGAATTTCGAATATAATACTGTGGTGCTTCATGTCTTTTTGCGCAAAAACGACAAGAAGACCTGCGACACGCTGCACAACGGCGAACCGCTCGAGCGCTTCGAGATGGAACCCCACCTCTTTCCTGACCTGGAAACCATTCGCCGTACCATCTCAGCCGAGGATTATCCCTACAGTACCAAGACGGGCATTGGCCGGTGCGCTGAGGTAATGACCACTGTAGACGAGGAATTCGTGCGCACGTTCCTGAACCTCGCAGGCACCGAGCGCATGGAGGAGAAGGTTCGGCGTTTTCGCGACCAGCTTTATGGCGAGGGCTTTCAGCAGGTCTTCTATCAGGCCCTGATGACTTCTATGGGGTACAAGGGAAGCAAGACGCTATTTTTTCTTCTGTCCAAGCGCGTTCCACTGAGCGAGTTGCTTGATTATACGCGCGGCGAGAGTGCCCAGACGCGCTGCCTCATGCTCCAGTCCATCCTGCTCCACGTAGCAAACTTGGTTCCGCAAAAGGACATTAAGCACCCGTTTTTCGACGATGAAACCATGGAATACATCAACCAGCTGAATCGCTACTGGGCAGAATTTTCCGGCTACTTTACCGATCGCATCATTCCTCCGGATCGCAAGTGGTTTGCCAAGGTGCGGCCTGTGAATTTTGCCACCCGCAGAATCGCTGGCATGAGTCATCTCATTGTCCAGCATAGCGGCGACAAGGGGCTGTTCGGCTCATTTGTCACATGGATTCGCCAGGAGGCAGAGCGCAGCCACACACGTAAAACAATGCTGACCCTGATCCGGCAGCTCCAGCAGGCGATTATCCTGGACATAGACGACTACTGGGCACATCGCTATCTCTTCACAACGAAAAAGACCACGCGCCCCATGAGTCTCATCGGCGCCAGCAAGGCCCTCTCTGTCGTATTCAACGCCCTGCTTCCCCTCATGATCTTAACAATGCGGCAAGACAAAGATCAGCACGGCGAAGAATTCTGCTGGCAACTCTTTAATGTATTCCCCAGGCTTTCATCCAACGTCGTGATAAAATTTATGTCGCACCGCCTCTTTGGCGGCCATTCCCGGGCACGGACGCTTCTTACCACTGAACAGCGCCAGCAAGCCCTGTTTCGCATCTTTAACGATTGTTGCAACAATAACGAAATCAGCTGTACTGATTGCACATATCTGCGAGCTATGAATAAGAAAACCGCCTGAGGACGATTCCTGACCACACGGCTGTGTTGCCTGTTTAACTTGGAAAAGTAGACGAATAGTAATGGAAAGGAACAGATGTGCCAAGGCAGCGAATCAAGCTAGCAATCATTGGTGGAAGTCAGGCCTATACGTTGCTTCAAACAAAAGCGCTCTCCGGCAAGCGCCTCGGCCCGGTCTCCACACCCTACGGCCCATCTCAGCCGCTCTATGAGATACCCATCGGCCGCAGGCGCCTCCTCTTTCTCTCGCGTCATGGGGAGAAAGGATATGAGGTCACTGCACCCTTTGTGAACTACCGCGCCAACATCTATGCCCTGAAAGAAAACGGCGCTACTCATATCGTAGCCTGGACAGGCCCTGGCGCAATAAATCCCGCGCTTCTGCCCGGCAGCTTTGCAGTCATGACAGATATGATTGACGAAACGCGCCGACGGCCTTCCACGTTTTTCGAAAACTCTGCCTTCGGATTTATCCGCATGGGTGATGTCTTTTGTCCCAGTCTGCGCAGTCTGCTCGTGCGTGTGCTGATCAGGCTTCGCTATGAGTTCTGCGATCACGCCACCTACGTCTGCACTGAAGGGCCGCGCCTGGAGACCCCTGCAGAAATCCGCATGTATGCGAAGCTCGGCGCGGATCTTGTTGGCATGACGCTGGCGCCGGAAGCATTCCTCGCGCGCGAACTCGAGATGTGCTACGCCGCGCTCGCCTACGTCACGAATTTTGCCGAAGGCGTAAAGCAGCGGCGCTTCCGCAATGGTGAACTCTTTGAAGGCTTGGCCTCCTCCAGAGAGCAGCAGCGTATCGGCCAGGCAGTCAAACGCTTCCCCTCGATCATCCGCGCCTTGGCACAGCAGCTCAATCGCGCCACGCAAGAAGTCAGTGGGGCGCGCAAGTCCCTGCCCCCGGGCTGTCACTGCCAGCGCGCAATGGAGCGATACCGTAAGCAGGGACTCCTGAGTGAGGATTGGCACGAATGGCTGAGCCGGTAATGTTTCGCAGCCGCTGGATGCTCCAGCCGGACTTCTCTATCACCGAAGACGCTGCACTCATCGCTGCCGATGGTTTCATTCACGCCACCGGCCACTTTCCTCATCTTCAGCACACCCATACAG
>CAZVVA010000166.1:0-8381 GCA_964630455.1 uncultured Candidatus Sumerlaeota bacterium | reverse complement strand
AAAGATTAAATCCATGGGAAGATTCTCTTCAATGTGAGTATAGGTATAATTGTCCTCTGGCTCAGGATAATGGGTAACAAACCTTGATAACAGGTGCAGCTTGTATTCCAGTTTATCCAGAGAGATCACGAAATACTCATAGTTGTTGCCGTTATTGTCTTTGAACTTATCGGCATCAATATAGAAGGTCAGCGTGGTAGCCGCGTCCTCGCTGCGAAGCTTACGGAGGTGGCAGACCAACTCCGGGTTCCAGCCAAGATTGAGCGGTCTCAGTTGCCACTTTTCGTCGTAGTTTTGTGGTATTTTATCTGGCCTGAGATCAAGACTCCTCCACTGCTGCAGCTGATACGTATTGCTGTCCTGTTCTGCACCTGTTGGGGAAGTTATTCGATCATCTATGGAGCGCAGGTACGCAACCACCGCTCTTGCTTCGTCCTCGTACTCCCCGGTATTCACACTGTCTCCACCAACCCACACCTTCGCGTGAAAATTCTGCTCAGGCGACGTCTCTGGATACAATACTCTCATTGCCCCGGTCATCCCCTCCTGCGGAGCGATTCTTGCGGCCCTTGGGTTTGCAATGGCCTCCACATTATGATTCTTCATCTGTAGTGTCCTGGCTTGGCACAGTCTCCATTTCTTGGCTGGCATGTAGGGGCGTTTAATTAAACGCCCCTACAATTACCATGAAATCCCAAGAACCCACATTATATTAGACGCAATAGTTAGGCTGCGGGATTGCAAGATGACTGTTCAGGAGGCGAACTCCAGTGCTCTGCATCAAGCCAGGGAGCAAGGCTGCTCTTTGGCTTTACAAACATGCTTTTAATACAATTATCGAATGGATGTCAATTATTTTCTTGAATAAAAGCCAATTTTTCGACTATTTTTATGGGAGCAGGGATTCAGGAAGACGTGGAATTACTATTACATTCTGGAGATTCAACAAGAGGTGCCGACAATTGAGGTCAGTGCAAAGCTTTCGGGCCTCGATACGAGGAAGAATACATTGATTCCTATTGAACCGCCTATGGAGTTAGGCATTTTAACCTTATCAAGACCACGGCTAGAGCTGATGGTATCAACCCGTGGCTAAGCTCCCATATTTTAATGACCGGCAATGAGCAGATTATGCTTTTATCACGAAGATCGCGAAGGGTACGAAGGTGATTGGGCAACCACAAGGGTTGCCCCTACAACCTGGATCTGGACTTTATCTTGACGAAGGCGAGGATTTTTCTTCGTGTGCTTCGTGGTGATTATGTTTATTGCTCTTGGTGGAGATAAGGAAAGCGGCAAACTATCAAAGGAGTGTCAAATGTTGGGAACAGTTGACGGGCCAAACTCACCTGTATCGGGATTATAAATCCATTCGCCGCCAAAGGGCTCGAGCGTTTTAAACTTCTCGCCGTAGAGTTCATCAAGCGTCTTAGGATAAGCGCCGTGCAGCTCCTTATAGCGGGCAATGTCTGTGCGGACCGCCTGAACTAAAACTTTCACATGGTCAATAATATCGTGGGCACCCCTGATAAAGTCCGCATCCTGACTTGTGCGCCCAGGCTGAATATAATAAAACCAACCATAGGGCTCCGGAGGTATGCCCTTTATCTCGACAAAACTCTTCTGTACTATCTCCTGAAAATAGGGCATCAGTCTTTCGCCGCGGTGCTTGTACTGATCAATCAGATTCAACAGCTTTGCATAATGTGGCAGCTGAGAACTACCGAGCACCTCCTCTTTCACAAGGTCATCCAGTGTCTCAATCTCCTTGCCAAATTTTTCCTTATATGTCACCGCCGCCTCGTTCAGGACTTTAACGTACCAGCGGGAGATCACCTCACGCAGTCGTCCTTTGGTCAATCCAATAATCACATCGTAGTCCTGGTCCAGGGCCCGGAGGTAGTCCTCAATATACTTCTCGTATGCAATCTTGTACTTTCCCCACTTGAGCTCGATGTAGCTCAGGATACGATGCACATGATCCGGACAGTCAGGGGACTTCAAAGCCTGGCGGTAGTAGTATTTGGCGCGTTGGTAGTCTTCGACATCCCACACGCAGACATAGCCGGCCCAATAAGGAAGTATGTAATGGCGAGGGTTCTTTAACATTCCTTTGTCAATTAGCGCCAGCCCCTGCTCGTGATCTCTCCCTTCCTCACCGATCACCATCTGACCAAATGTATAGGCAGGGATAAACTTTGGATCCAGATCCGTAATGACATCAAACAGGTTATAGACCGACCGATAGTCGCGGTCGGACGTGAAGTGGGCTCCAAATGCCTGGATCGAGCGAAGCCACAGAAAATCCGCAAGAATCATGTCGTAGCCCAGGGCGATCAACTTGACGTACTGCGGTGTGGGCAGATACATGCTGTCGCGATACGGAGCATATTTCTGCACCTGCTCGATTTGGCGGTGTTGGGTTGCGATAACCCCAACCAGCAGGATTATAAATATGAGACCCCAAATAATTTTCCGCCATTCGTTCATGGGCACTTATTTGACGGGTCGGGGAGTTTCTGACCCGTCATCCTGAACCCTTCAGCTTCGCTAAGGATAAACTCCGTGAAGGATCTCATTATTAAGATCCTCCGTCCCCTTCGTTTCACTCAGGGTCCTCAGGATGAGCAATCGGCGTTATAGAAAACTCCCCGACTGCTCACTTATTTAAAATTCCTCCGCCGAAAAACAATAATTGCCAGCAGAATAATCATGGCCGAATAGACAATGCCATAGTACACGGCCAGGCCATCCCAGGGTATTTCTTCTTTATAGATCGCTTCGGAGCGCTTATTAAAGAGTTCCAGGTTTGGCGACACGTGGGCCGCAGCCACGACAAACCAGTATTTCAATTTCCCGCTCAGTGCCACGGTAAGCCCCTTCTCATTGAGCCGCCAGGCATAGCGAATGATATCCTCGCTCATACGGCCAATAATAAAGGTCAGCACCGTAAAAATGGCACTCAGTGTTGGAGATGACACCGTGGAGTAGAGAATTGCAAAGGCGGTGATAATGGCCAACTCCAGACAGCTGTAACCCACTACCGCGAGGATATTTGCCGTTAGAGGCGAATGGTAGAGTTGCAAAAGAGTGCCCATGGTGCGGCCTGTCGCGACGAAAAACGACTGAATCAGATACAGCACGTAGTGACCAAACGTAGGGCTCTGATAGATGCCTTGTTCATCAATCTTGCCAATTGCCGCTGCAACAGTATCGGTACCGACCAGCTCTTGAAAATAGATTACAAAAAGAAAAAATACGGTCATGATGAGGACCATGACGTAAATTGTCAGCAGCAGCCCGCCATATTTGCCCAAAATGAACTGGTAGCGGTCAATCGGCTTGGAGATGATCGTGTAAATCGTCTTCTTATCCATTTCATTATACACCAGGCCGATACCCACAAAGATGGCGATGAGTAAACCAAAGAAATTAATGCTTGCTAAGCCTAGATCTTTAATCATTTTGTCCTTGGCGGCTATGGTCAAATCACTGATCACTCCTGAACTGGCCATGATCAGCAGCGCAAAAATGAGCAGGATGTATAAGATCCTATTGCGCACCGCTTCCTTAAAAGTATTACGGGCTATCGCCAAGATCTTGAGCATTACTGTCCTCCTCCTTCAATCTGGCGAATGAAATACTCTTCCAGGGTCTCTTGCCGGGGGGTATACGAGACCAGCTGTGCCGGACCAGCAAGAATGGTTCGGACGATCTGCTCCGCGTCGGCTTTCTGGCGCACGCAGAGCATCACGTCCTGCTTGCGTACGACTACGCGCTCGCATTTCGCCTCAAGATCTTTCAGCATCTCCTCCTGCAGGTCACTGGCCACGATCTCGTATTCCTTGGTCTTGGCCGACAGCAGGTCACGGAGGTAACCCACATTGATCAACTTCCCCTTGTAAAGAATGCCGACTCGATTGCAGATCATCTCGGCGTCAGAGAGAATGTGGGACGAGAAGAAGACCGTTTTTCCTTCCTCTTTCAATTTCAGGATGATATCGCGCATTTCCTTTCGACCAAATGGATCCAGGCCGGACTGTGGTTCGTCTAGAAACACGATTCGCGGATCGTTCAAAAGCGCCTGGCCCAGCCCAATACGCTGAAGCATACCCTTGGAATAGCCCTTGAGCGGGAGGTTTGCCGCCTGGGTTAAGCCGACCATCTCCAGAATTTCGTCAATCTTCGGTCTGCGGCTCCGCCTGTCCATTCCATAAAGCTGTCCGTAGTAGTCCAGGAATTCCCAGCCCTTCAAGTAATCATAAAAGTAGGGATTTTCCGGCAAAAAACCGACCTGTGCTTTTACTCTTCTATCGCCAAGCGGCTTTCCCATGATCCGGGCGTTGCCCTCGGTTGGAAAAATCAGGCCCATGAAAATCTTGATCGCCGTTGTTTTGCCTGCTCCGTTTGGCCCAAGGAGTCCGAAGATTTCGCCTTCGTTGACAGTCAAATTTAAATCCTGAAGCGCGGCCACCCGACGTCCCTTCAGGCGGATTTTTATCCGGCCATACTCTACCCCGATGACATCCTGCACATACACTTTAGTCAGGTGTGTCGTCTCAACGATGGCCATAAGCCCTACCTCCCTGGTAATTCTGCCGGACCTCTTGCATCTCGGTTCGCATTACGTGGTCCCTTCTCTTTTATTATTATGCCAAAGCGATGGTAGGGGCGTATTGCAATACGCCCCTACAAATAATGCCATTGACAAGAAAGCCTGCTAGCACTATTTCGCACACATCCTTACCCCATCCGTGTGACATAGCAAGCAGATTGAATCTGACACGCCCTATATGTACCTCATACTAGTTCTCACCCGCGCAAGTGCCATATTCACCATCTTTTGGCACTCTATCTTTTCAGCCGCCGGCTCCCGAGTGGCTGTCTGAGGAGTAAAACAGCTCTGGATACTACCCATCCGCCTTTTTTTCTGTCAAATAAAAACACCATGGTGAGGACAGCTCCTGGTCACGCGGCGCAGGCCCCCAGATGGCCACACCCAAGAGTTTTTCTCTTGCCAATACACGCACGTTGTGATGTTCTGAGTCAAGTTCATCCCACCAAAAAAGGAGCTGAAAAATGAAGCGTCTTAGTTTGGCCGCTGCGCTGTGTTTTATTCTTCTTGCAATACCTCTATCCCATGGCCAGGAAGAACCGCAGGTCACCACTCAGCAGAAACAACTTGCCCGGGCTGTACTCAAACAGCTCGACAAACCGCTGGTGCGTTCCTTTCTCTCGCAGATCGTCCTTCCTGGCGAGGAGAACATTCGACGCGAGCGCTTGGTAGGCGAAGGGGTGAAGCACATTTTTGAATTCCACCAGGACGGGCCCTACCTGATTAACGTGCTGACCGTTGACCTTACGCAGCCCACGATTCATCTGGAAGCGGAAAAGGGTAAAGACGCCTTGTTTCAAGGCGAGAAAGTGGAAGAAATGGCTGCCCGAGAAATCTATGAGGGCCATCGCGTGATTGCCGCCGTTAACGCGGATTTCTATAAAGGCAATTTCAGGCCTGTCGGCCTCTTTGTAGACGAAGGGATGATCTTCACTGAGCCTCATCCCAATCGTGCCGCCTTTCTTGTTGATAGAAACGGCGAGCCATATATTCATACCGTCTCGATGTCTACAGTGGTGAAGACTGCATCCGGCGAGATCTCCGTGGATGCTATCAATCCTACTGAACACTCCCCGGACACCGTGGAACTCTATACCCCGCCTTTTGGATCTTCTACAGGAACCGATGCCGACCGCACAGAGGTAGAGATGGAGATGCTGGGCAAGGAATTTATCCCGAATATGCCCTGCCAGGCGCGCATTGTTGCCGTCAGAGAAAATCAAGGCAACAGCCCCCTGGCTCCGGGCCGTCTCGTGCTCTCTGGCAGTGGTACAGGTAAGACTATAATAGAACAGTACTGTGTCCCGGGCGACGTCGTCACGCTTCTCGCCAGTATCCCACAAGTACCTGGGCCTGTTGTAATGGCTGTCGGTGGCACGCCAAGGCTCCTCTCCAATGGGAAGGTGGACATCAATATCGAGGAAGAACGCATCAATCGGAACTTCGCTACAGATAAGCACCCCCGAACCGCAGTCGGCTTTGATAAGGCGAAGACCACGTTATACCTCGTCGCCGTGGATGGCCGCCAGCCTCTGGTCAGCATTGGAATTAATCTCTATAGCCTGGCGGAGTACCTGCGCGAGCTCGGCGCAGATGAGGCGATCAACCTGGATGGCGGTGGGTCAACGACAATGTGGATTCGTGGCGAGGTTACGAACAAACCTTCTGACCGTGGAGGCTCGCGCACAGTGTCGAACAGCATTCTCGTGATCAGCACCCAACCAACCGGGCCACTTCATCGCATCGAACTCTTCCCTACTCTCACCTGTGTGCCGCCTAATGTCTCGGTGAAGTTCTCGGTCGAGGGCTACGATCAATATTACAATCCTGTCACTGTGAAACCCGAGGCAATTCGCTGGTACACAACCAAAGGACTGGGTACGATCAATTCAATGGGTGTGCTTCATACATCAACCAGCTCGGCTGAAGGATCAGTCATGGCGCGCATACCCGAGCGGGGGCTCCACGCCTCTACCGGTACTAATGTGCGGCCAGCGGCCCGGCTGGAAGTTGATCCATCTTTGCTTCTCCTGACAACTGGCGAACAACGATCGCTCAGTTACAAGGCATACGACGCGACTGGCCGCAAACTCTTCGTAACAAATGACATGCTGAATAGTGCAGCGCCTGATTGTGTAAAATGGGAACCTGACATCCTGACGCTTACTGGTTTGGAAAAGGGGAAAGGCGAGCTCATGCTCGCTCTGGAATGGGCTGGCGCCAAGGTGCCGGTCTACGTTGACATGTACAAGACCGAGGTGATCGAGAGCTTTGATACGCTGCCCCCAGGCGAGGCGAAAGAGCACCTCACCGGCCAAAGGTACGACCCTGATAAGACCCTGCTATCGCTGGATCGCGACCTTAAGAAACAGGGCGAGGCAGCCACACGGCTGACCTATTCCATGCAGCATGGCGGAACCTCCCTGATCTCGCGCGTGCTCAATGCGCCGATTCCGGGCGAGCCACAGAAGCTTGCTCTCTGGGTGTATGGCGATGGAAAGGAGCAGTGGCTGAGAGGCGAGCTCAAAGATCGCGACGGCGAAGCGTTCCTGATAGACTTCACCGAGGGAGCAAAAGGCATTAACTGGAAGGATACGTGGCAGTATATCCAGATCAACCGGGACGACATTGTACCAAAGTGGACCAATCCGGCAGCGCGACTTGATTTCCCGATTACCTTTGTGCGATTCTACCTTGTTCAGGCCCGTGAAGCAAAGAAGAGCGATGGCTCGATACTACTCGATTCCCTGGAAGCCATCTATCCGCCTGAGGTGGATTAATCTACACATCGAGTAGGTACGTGAATACACTAAGGAAAAGGAGGGTGTGAAAATGAGAAGACTTGTTGTATGCTCGGGGATTGTAATGATTCTGATTCTTGGTGCGGTGGCTGCTTTCTCGATGGAAATGGAAGAAAAGAAAGCTGCTGAAAAAGCGGCGGCACCTCCTGCTGCTGAGGTGCAGCAGCCGGCGCCAACTCCAGCGCAACCGCCAGGGATGAGGGAAACGCCGATGAGGATGCCCGGGATGCCCATGCAACCGGAAATGATGAGCCCTGAAATGATGGAGCGCAGGATGGACCGGATGATGGAGCGGGAAGAAATGCAGACACGGATGCAGGAGCATATGAGGCGGATGATGAAGATGCGCACGCTGCAGATGGTCCTTAGGCATCAGGAGACGCTGAATCTGTCTGAGGGACAGATGAAAACCATCAACCAGGTGCGTATGGATTCCGAAAAAGAACAGAGCAACACCCGTTCGGCCCTGAGGAAGGTACAATTGGAAATGGACGCCCTTATCGCCGCAGACGAGTTTGATATGGAGGCCATTGAGAAAAAGGCTAAGGACGTCGGCACGCTTGAGGTGGAGGCGAAGCTCATTCCCATTCGCACCACGCACAAAGTGATGAGTGCACTCACGCCCGAGCAGAAGGCAAAACTCAAAGAGCTCTCTGCCAACATGATGCGCGAAATGCAGACAATACCTCGGACACGTTCGATGGGCCCCGACATGCCCACAATGCCACGACCGGGCCAACCAGTGCCGCCGGAGGTAGAGAAAAGCAAAGTAAAGTAAAAGAATTGCAGTAGGTCAGCGTGGTGACAAAGTGGCCATAATAATTTAAACCACGACGGCAGGAAGTGGATGCGCCTTAGGCGCATCAAAAAGTCAGAATAAGAAAGTATACCATCATAAGTTCCAGTTAAATGAGGGGTCGGGGAGTTTTACCTCCGACCCCTCATCCCGAGCGAAGCAAGGGATC
>CAZVVA010000165.1:0-8490 GCA_964630455.1 uncultured Candidatus Sumerlaeota bacterium | reverse complement strand
AATCCGTGCCCGACACGGCGGGAGACGCAGCGCCGTCACCTGCGCTCTCGATCGACAGGACATCATACTGCTGCAGGTTCAACGAGTTTGCCCGAAGGCGTATCTGCGGAACAACGCCTTGATCCGTTATATCGGTCGAGACATTAAACCGAGCGCGATAGAGATAGTCTGCGTCTGCAGGAATTGCATCCTGCGGACTCTGCCAGAAGCCAAACGTATTCGTATTCGTTGACGAGGTCATCTTCAGGTAGTCAGCTTCCCATACAAAATCCGGAGCGCTAAAGACAACCGTTGCACCGCCGGTAGTCCACCCCTCGCGATCTGAGACAAAGCCAAAGACAATCTGCCAGGGCGTAGGCGACGGTGTTGGCGTTGGTGTTGGAGTGGGAGATGGAGTTGGCGTCGGCGTGGGTGTTGGAGTCGGTGTCTCATAGGTGATATATTCGGTCCAGACCTCATCGGTTGTCGTTATGCTGCCAGGGCCGAGCTCTACTGGAAAAGCCCCGTAGGGCTGCGGGGCAAAGAAGCCGTCGCCGGAAGCACCTTGAGTGTAGCTGGGCACGTCTGCTAAAGTGTCCACCTGCCATGCCAGCCAGTAAGTCCCGGGCAAAAGTTCCAGGCTCGAGGGCGTGCCTGAACTAATGGGCGCAACTACGAAATCATTTGTAGCCGTGTTAATTATCTCCCCGGATTCCCAGAGCAGCGTTTTTGTTGTCCCTTCTTCATAGAGCGCAAGTCGGAGCGTTCCGGTCGATGCGTGGGAGTAAAAATTGACGTCAGTGGCGGTTCCCTGCTCGGGCATGGTGAACCGGGTGGCTTTCACAAAGCTTTTCTGGGAAAGAGCAACGCGCACTACTCGCCCGGGAGTGGTATCCGTGCCGAAATAGGCAAAGCCCGCCGAGGCGTCTATCACCGCGCTGTGGAGCCAATTCTCTCCTTGATTCAGCCTCACGGCACCCACCCGGCTGGGGGAAGTGAAGCTATCTCCCAGCGCTACTTTCACCACCCGTCCGTTACCACCCGCGCCGAAATAGGCGTAGCCGGCCGAGGGATCTATCACCGCGCTCCTGAGCCAAGGCTCTCCCGGATTCAGTGTCACGGCACCCACCCGGCTCGGCGGATCTGCGCCCGTGCCCAGCGCGACCTTCACCACCTGACCCGGATTGGCCCCTGTGCCGAAATAGGCAAAGCCCCCCGAGGGATCAATCACCGCGCTTCTGAGATAGTCTTCTCCCGAATTCAGCTCAACGGCACCTACCCGGCTGGGTAGATTTGTTCCAGTGCCCAGCGCTACCTTAACTACCCGCCCGGGAGGGGTATTCGTGCCGAAATAGGCGTAGCCCGCTGCAGGGTCAATCACTGCGCTCATAAAATTACGCTCTCCCGCATTCAGCTGAATGGCACCCACCCGGCTGGGCGGATCCGCGCCAGTGCCCAGCGCGACCTTCACCACCCGACCGGGATTGGCATCTGTGCCGAAATAGGCATAGCCGGCTCCGGCATCAATCACCGCGCAAGCGAGATCACCCTCTGCCGGATTCAGCTCAACGGCACCCACGCGGCTGGGGGAAGTTAAGCTATCTCCCAGGGCGACCTTCACCACCCGACCGGGATAGGTTAGACCTGTGCCGTAATAGGCGTAGCCTGCTCCGGGATCGATCACCGCGCTCCAGAGAAAATGCTCTTCCGGATTCAGCTCAACAGCACCTACCCGGCTGGGCGGCGCGGCGTCTGTACCCAGCCCGACCTTCACCACCCGCCCGGGCCAGGTATCGGTGCCGAAATAGGCATAGCCGCCCGAGGGGTCAATCACTGCTCTCCTGAGACCATTCTCCCCCGTATTTAGTGTCACCGCACCCACGCGACTGGGTGGATTTGCCCCTGCGCCCAGCGCCACCTTTACCACCCGCCCGGCACTGGTATAGGTGCCGAAATAGGCGAAGCCGGCCGAAGGGTCAATCACGGCACACGTCAGGTTAATCTCATAATTATCCGAATCCAGCCACACAGCACCCACCCGGCTGGGGGAAGTGACGCTATCTCCCAGCGCGACCTTTACCACTAGCCCGTAGCTACCAGTGCCGAAATAGGCATAGCCCGCTGAGGGATCAATCACCGCACTGCTAAGATACCCTTCTGGCGAATTCAGCGTCACGGCACCTACCCGGCTGGGCGGATTTGAGCCCGCGCCCAGCGCTACCATCACCACCTGCCCGGTACTGGTATTCGTGCCGAAATAGGCATAGCCCCCCGAGGGATCTATCACCGTACCACCGAGATAATTCTCTCCCGCATTCAGCTCAACGGCACCCACCCGGCTGGGTGGATTCGCGCCTGCGCCCAGCGCTACCTTTACTACCTGCCCGGGAGCGGTACTCGTGCCGAAATAGGCGTAGCCCGCTACGGGATCTATTACCGCACTACTAAGATACTCTTCTCCCGCATTCAGCGTCACGGCACCCACCCGGCTGGGTGGATTTGTTCCAGTGCCCAGCGCCACCTTCACTACCCGCCCGGGATAGGTACCCGTGCCGAAATAGGCGTAGCCCGCCCCGGCATCTATAACCGCGCTGATGAGATCATACTCTCCTGAATTCAGCTCAACGGCACCCACGCGGGTGGGCGGATTTCCGCCTATGCCCAGCCCGACCTTCACCACCCGCCCGGGATAGGTATCTGGGCCAAAATAGGCGTAACCATTTGTGGAGTCAATCACCGCACATCTGAGATTATCCTCTCCGGGATTCAAGGTCAGTGTACCCACGCGGGTGAAGGTTGAGAGGTCAATCTTGACCACTCGGCCGGGCTCGGTATCTGTGCCGAAATAGGCGTAACCATTTGTAGAGTCGATCACCGCGCAGTTGAGCAAATCATCTCCCATGTTGAGTCTCACCGAATCCCGCCGCGTTGGCGGATACGCCGTGCTGCCGGGTGTGTTGTTCCCCGCTATCGGGTCGCTGAAGCGAAGTGAACGGTCGGTGAAGACATTGCCCGTCCGGTCGGTGATGCGCAGAGCAACCGTGTAATAGCCATCCCTAAGCCCGTGTGCTTCCCATTCTCCCTGCCAGAGTCCCACCGTGACGTCACCACTGACCACGCCAAGATTCATCGGCGCTGGTTTCAACTCAATCCTTGCTACCACAGGCGCGTCCTGCTCACCAACACGCTCGATCACCGCTTCAACACGCTCGACACCTTCAACCGCCTTCACCACCGCCTGGATCTTGAGCTGCCCGCCATTCTTTACCGAGGGCGACGACAGGCTCGGGATCACGTGGATCAGCCCATTGCCCGAACCGATCGGCTGGCCAGAAGACTGCACGGCCCCTGTCGCATCTGCCGACTTGATGCTTGCATGTTGACGTGGAGCGTTGTGATCTGCGGCAAGAGAAAGAGAAGAGAAAAGCGGCAAAACAGAAAGACATACTAAAGCCAGCATTGCGGAAAACAATTCGAGGTTCAAACGATTCCTTTGCATTTTACTCCTCCTGTTTTCGATAGAACGCAGGTTTAGAATCCCAGCCTTTCGCATAAGTACTGTAAATAGTTATGTCAAGCACTATTTTTCTGTCAGTCTCCACGGCGTAGCCTGGTGCGATGATGGGCTGCATTGGAGGCTTGAGGGCGAGTGATGAAGCCAGCTTCCGCACGTTCCTGAACTGTTCCCCGTCAGCGAAATTTAGACAGATGTGGGCTAGTGCATAATGTGTAACTAATGGGTAACTAGTTGTGCTTTTTAGTTAGCCGAGCTTGACCCGCTCCCAGAGATGAGGAGAATCACTCTCAGGGAGGCCATGTAAATGACAAACTGAAGAGCCAAGCAGAGAAAGGGCCAACTCCGACGCCTTACGATGTTTATCCGCTGCCTCCAGATGTTTTGGCAGGAGCTAATCTGGTGGTGGCCTTCGACTTGCTGTCATCGAATTTCCCGAATTTCTCCTTCTCAGCTATGAACGTGACGAACACGATTCCAATGAAGCAAGAATCTTAAAGGGATTTTAACCTCAATCGACATTCAGATGAGTGGTTCGGTTATTGACATGTAGCCTGGCAATGTGTACGGTTTTTTGCATTCCTAAAAACCAGGGCTTTTTTGCGTAGAGATAGGAAGGAGGCATGGTATTATGAAGCGGTTAAAGCTGTATACTTGCGCTATTATTGTCCTGTTAAGCATTGTGATTAGTGGATGTTCCTTATTGGAGAATATTCGTCAGCCGGAGATTGTCTCGGTGCGTCCAGAAATTACAGGGATCGATTTTGATGCGATCAGTCTGGCTTTCGATGTTGATGTTAATAATCCCTATCCGATTCCGATTCGTACACCGCGCTTTCGATACGGGATCGCAATTCAGGAGAACGAATTTTTTAAGGGGGAAGCCGAGTCAGGGATTGACCTTCCAGCGGCTAAGGTCGGGACTCTTTCGCTACCGGTACAACTGTCGTACAAGGATCTCTGGCGAACGTTTCAGGGGCTTTCTGATGCCAAGGAGGTTGACTATACTCTTAACGGTGCTCTGATGTTTTCAGCTCTTGGTCAGTCTTTCGATCTTCCTCTCTCTCATAGCGGCACATTTCCGGTACTCAGGCCGCCGGCGTTTTCCAATATTAAGGCCAGCCTGTCAGAGGTGTCTCTCACCAGGGCGAAGATTGCAGTGGATGCTGATGTAAAAAATCCAAATCTTTTTGATCTGGGTATTAAGGGTCTGGGATATGCGCTTAAGGTAGGGGGCGAGGAAATCGGCGGCCTAACTGCATCTACCGGTGGAATGGTAGGTGCTGGAGAGACCAGCCGCCTGGCTCTTGTTGGGGAAATGTCTGTGGCGAGTTCTCTGTTGAAGCTGATTCGGGGTGGGAAGCTAAGCGACGCGATGCTTGCTCCTTCAGGATCGATTCAGACACCCTACGGACCGGTGAAATTCAAATAACTGCTCTCACCTTCTGTGCTTTTCACACAAAGGCCATATTGAAAAATAGGGTACAGGGTACAGTCCACGCGCTCGTTCCTCGCTTGGGACAGTCCCCGATTTTTCTTCCCCCATTTCAAATGTGACGGTGTGCTAGTGTACGGTGCTGAGTTGATTGTTGGGGGGAGGGGCCGTTTACTTGGGTTTCTTTTGCTCTTCTTTCAGAATAATTAACCGTTCGCCTGGCTTGGCCATACGGTAGCGTTCGCGGATGACCTTCTCGTTTTCAAAATCACCCTTGAGCAAATACTGCTTATCTTCCTCCATCTCTATCGTAGACTTCTCCAGCACGCGGACTTCAGCTTGTTCTTTGTTGCGCATCTGATAAGCAGTGAAGAGCTCACGTAGGTTGTTACGATTGACGACCAGCCAGATACCGAGAGCGATGCATAGACAAATTAGTGAGCCAAAAGAGAAGAGGCGGCGACTTCTGAAAAACTTTTTGATATTCTGCGGGCCCATTGGAACTGTTCAACAGGAACGGAATCAGCAACCAGTCAGAATTAGCGCTGTCGCTTCTTTATGAGCAGTAAACAGTGGGAGACGATACGGAAGCCTGCCGTGGATGTCAATAGTTTTATGCTGTGGCGCGCACGAGATCCGAGATGCCGCGACCGAGCATAGGACAGCACATTTAAGGGCTTGACAATCAAAGGCATGCCTACTTATTCTCGCTGTGTATGAACAGGATCAATTCCCAAAAAGGAGGAAAGGGTATATGAGGCAGAAAATCTTCAGTATGCTAACAATGCTGGCGATTGTCATGGTCATGGTGGGGTGTGAGCAAGCCAAAGCACCATCCAGCGAGGAGCTGGAGGATAAGATGGCGACGCTGGAAATGCGGGTAAGTGGCCTGACTACGGAGATCAGGAATTTTGAGACCTCATTGAATAATTTAAAACGGGATGTGAATACACATATTGAGAGGCTGGATGTGGTCCTGAGCAATCTCAAGGCTCTGGAGGAGGGGTTGAGAGCCTCGCTGGAGCAGGTGAAGACCGAGAAGGAGTTAATAGCAAAAGCGCCACAAGGCTGGCCTTTTGGCGTCCAGCTGGCTCTTATCCTGGTTATTATTATCTTGGTAGTGTTCTTATTCAAATTGCGCCAGACACGCGCCAGAGAGGGGGAAGGGTTGGAAGGACTCGGGCCACCTGAAGTTGAGCTGCCGACCCCCAAGGTACCCCCTGAGGGCGAGGAGGCGAAAAAGTCCGGGCCAGCAGAGTCGCCTCCCACAGAAGAGTAGCGGCACAAACGGAGTATTGTATGGTTCGTGCAGCAGTTATGGTTGGGCCGAAGAGGCCTATTGAGATGCAGGAATTTCCTGACCCGGTGCTTGAGCAGGGTGCAGTGGTGCTTCGTACGCTCTTCAGCGAGGTGTGTGGCACGGATGTGCATCTCCACCATGGGCGACTTTCCGGCGTGCCGTATCCCATTATTCCTGGACACGTCAGTGTCGGAGAGATTGAAGCGATTGAAGGCCGGGTAGTGGACGTAGAAGGCAAGGAATTCAGGCCGGGGGATCAGGTGACGTTCCTGGACGTGCACGAAACCTGTGGTCGCTGCTGGTATTGTCTGGTGGCGAAAGCAACCACGCGATGTCCGACACGCAAGGTCTATGGCATCACGTATTCAGCGCGGGATGGTCTGCTGGGCGGATGGAGCGAACGGATTTATCTTAAGCCAGGGGTGAAAATTATTCGTTTGCCCGAGGGATTGTCGCCCGAGACGTACATCGGTGGTGGGTGTGGACTGCCCACGGCATTCCATGCAATAGAGCGGGCGCGGATTCGCTTAAACGACACCGTGGTGATACAGGGAACCGGGCCTGTGGGGTTAAGTGCGGTGGCCTTTGCAAGACTGAGCGGGGCTACTACAATCGTGGTCACGGGAGCACCTGCGGCACGACTCGATATGGCGCGGCGTATGAGCGCGGATCTGGTGATCGACATTCATGAGCAGAGCCCTGAGCAGAGGTTGCGTGCTATACGTGATGTGACGAACGGACGCGGCGCAGACGTTGTGATTGAGGCGACCGGTAATCCCGCAGCAATTCCCGAAGGCCTTGCGTTTACCCGAGACGGTGGCACCTACGTCGTAGTTGGCCAATATACAGACTGCGGAGAGGTCTCACTGAATCCGCACCGCGACCTGAACAGAAAGCACATAAATCTTTATGGATGCTGGGGAAGTGATTTCAGCCATTTCTACCGCTCCATTCAGGTTATGGCGTGCCATCATCGCGCCTTTCCCTGGCATGCGCTGGCTGAGACGCAGTATTCACTTGAGCAAACCAATGAGGCGTTGCGCGATGTGGAGGAGCTCAAGGTCATCAAGGCGATTATTGCCACGCAGTGCGGATGAAGGAGACGCGCGGATGCATGCCTGTTGAGCCTGCAATCAGTGGAAATTGCGGGATGCTGGGGTAAGCCAGATTTGTTTGCGTATGCTTTACACAAGTTCAGAGGTAGGCGCTATTTTTTTTGTGAGTAGGAGAAAGCTAAGACGACGCAACCGCGGTAGCCACAGGGCTTGGCGTGCGCTGGTTGATAACTATAAGTACCTGCTCTGCGGCTCTCTTCGACGCGCCAGGTCCACCGATCTTTTCTTTTACCTTTGCCAGTTCGTACTTGATCGTCTCGATCTCTTTGGGGTTAGAGAGAATCTTCACAACGCGATTGGCAACGTTCAAGGGTGTTGCTTCGTTCTGCAAGAGTTCGGGCACCGCCATATCACCGGCCACAACGTTAACCAGCCCGATGTAGGGAAGACTGACGAGATTCTTTGCGATGATCCAGGTCAGGAATGACGTTTTGTAGAGAATCACCATAGGGCAAATAAGGAAAGCAGTTTCCAGGGTCGCGGTGCCAGAGGCCACGATGGCAAAGTCCATGGCACTGCGCACATTGTAACGATACGCATCAACTACACGCACCTCGAATCCTGCATTTTCAATGTAATAGTCAATCAGCTCTTTCTTCACCGTTGAAGCGCGCGGAATGACATACTGGATGTCTGGTATCCGAGCCTTAATCATCTCCGAGGCCTCCAGCATCACGGGCAGCAGACGCTCTACCTCGGGTTTACGGCTGCCAGGAAGAAGCCCGATAAGCTTCTTATTCGGGTCAAATTGAAAACGTTCAAACACCTGTTCCCTGGTCATGGTGAGCTTCATGACGTCGAGCGATGGATGACCCACGTAGGTTACGTTTACGCCTGCCTCGCGATAGATGCCCTCTTCAAATGGAAAGATGACTAGCATCTTGTCCACGTACTTAGCAATTTCATGCACCCGACCTTTGCGCCCGGCGACCGGCTGCTGTTTATTAGACGGCACTTTGAACCAGACAGTATTGTCCTGGCTGACGCGGGCGAGGATGGACGGGTCATCAAGCTGCGCTCGGTGAGGTGATGTTGCTACTCTTCTGACTGCGGGGCTGCCATTTCGTGGGGATCGAAGTTCTTGAGGTTGCGGATCTTCTCGGCTACTTCGGGAGGTATCTGCTTGTCGGGGTGACGGTCGTAGTAG
>CAZVVA010000164.1:0-8520 GCA_964630455.1 uncultured Candidatus Sumerlaeota bacterium | reverse complement strand
CCCGTGCCACGTTGAATGGCACAGTTGAAGGCCAAGCATTCGCACAAAAATAAGCCCTTCAGGGGCTTTGACTGTTTCTTTATTTATGCGAAAAGCAATAATCAGGTTGGGATGGCAAAGGTTCGTAGTGAGCAATGCCATGGGCGCTGCTTTTCTATCCGGGATGGTTGTGCGATGCTGGGATACGTGCTGAAACGACTTGGGCATCTGGTGATTGTCATCTGGATTATTATTACGATCACGTTTGCGATGATGCATGCGATTCCCGGTGGGCCGTTTGACAGCGAGCGGTACGTGGCTGAAGAGATTCGCGCACATATCGAGGCGCGCTACAGGCTCGATGAGCCGCTGTATAAGCAGTATCTGGACTATCTGTGGCATGTGGTGCAGGGCGATCTCGGGCCGTCGCTTACCTACGAAGGCCGGCGAGTGAACGATATCATCAAAGACGGGTTTCCGAAGTCGGCGCTCCTGGGCTTTATGTCGGTGCTTGTTTCATTACTCATAGGTGTGCCGGTCGGCGTGTATTCGGCACTCAGGCATAATCGCTGGCAGGATCATACGGTGATGCTGATGGCGATTGTTGGTGTATCGGTGCCGAGTTTTATTCTTGCCACGCTGCTGGTATATTATTTCGGCCTGAAGTTGCAATGGCTTCCAGCAGCAGGGTGGGGAAGTGTACAGCAGATCGTTTTGCCTGTGCTGGCGTTGTCGGGCTTCTCGCTCGCCTTCATCACACGCCTGACGCGTGCCAGCATGCTGGATGTGATGGGTCAGGATTATATTCGCACGGCAGGGGCGAAAGGCGTCGCGCAAGGAGTTATTCTGTTTCGCCATGCGCTGAAGAACGCCATTCTGCCCGTTGTCACTTACCTCGGCCCGCTGATTGCTGCTGTATTTACCGGCAGCTTCGTGGTTGAGAAGATTTTTAGTATTCCGGGGCTCGGGCAATTCTTCGTGACGAGCGTGGCCAATCGCGACTATACCGTGATTCTCGGGGTTACGGTTTTTTATGGCACGCTGCTCGTGACCATGAACATTCTGGTTGACCTGGTCTATATGTTTCTGGATCCGCGAATCGTGCTTCACAAGCAGGATTGAGCTGCGCGAGGATCCGCCTTGGCGGACAGGAAGGAGCTGCACTCCATGTCCATGATACTGTTCGAACCTGGCATCAGGCGAATGCAGATATGGCTGGTTGTCTTCTTCATTTGTTTTTATGGGCTCTTCTTTTCCGGCGCCTTTTATTCGAGCGACGAAGTGCTGATGGGCCTGGTGACTAAGAACATCGTCGAGCATGGAAAACTTACGTTTGAAGAGACCTACGGCCAGACCTCAACAGGCTATGGAGTGGGGCAATCGCTTGCTGGCATACCGTTTTACCTGCTTGACCGACTGCTCAAGCGCATAGAGCCTACCCTGGTTCAAGCCGACATTGGTTTTCTACCCCTGACCAATATGGTGATTACCGCTCTGCTGTGTCTCTATTTTTTTAGGCTGGTTCTCTTGTTAGTGAGAGATGCACGTGTGGCGTTTGCAAGCGCGCTGGTGCTGGGGTGCGCTACCCTTGTGCTGCCCTACTCACAGACCTTCTTTTCTGAGCCACTGAGTGCACTGTGCTTTCTAGGTGCGTTCTATTACCTTGTGGCTGGCACGCGATCTCAGCAGGGAGGCCTGTACGCAAAGGCCGGACTCTTTTTTGCATTTGGAATTTTGACGAAATTCTCGGCAATTCTTTTCCTGCCGCTATATCTGCTTTTCTATATTGGCAATGTGAGACAGCAGTCATCAGGGGATAGGCGAATCCGCGCTGGTGTTCTCTGCTGGTTAATCATTCCCGCGCTCCTGGCAATGATTGTTACCGGGTGTATCAACTACGGGCTGCGCGGATCGTTCTTTAAGACGGCCTATGAGGGGTCTGACTTCACCACAAATATTCTCACGGGCGCATACGGGTCGCTCGTGAGTGTAGGGCGAGGCCTGTTTATCTACAATCCTGTGCTCTTGGTCAGCCTCTTGTTTTTTCCAAGGTTCTTCCGGCGCGAGCGCCTTATCAGCCTCTTTGCGCTTCTCTTCTTCCTGCTCCAGCTCTACCTGTACGGCAAATTCTGGACCTGGCACGCAGGATGGACGCTGGGCTCGCGTTTTCTTCTTGCTTCGATCCCGTTTTTTCTTCTTCCACTGAGCATTGGGCTGAAAGAGGGCGATGCTCAAACTCCGCTTCGGTGGCTGTTCGTGTGGGTCATGGTTGTCGTGAGCATTCTGGTGCAGCTGTTGAATGCCTTGGTGAATTCTATTGCGTACAATAATGAAATCTGGGGCTTGTTGCCGGGCGAGAATGCGTTTCTCTTCATCCCGCAGGTTTCGTCGCTGGCAGGCGCGTGGTACCTGATCGGAGATGGGAAGATTCAGCTCTGGCTGTATCGGTTGATCGCGGGGCAATTTCATTGGGTGCTCGCACTTTTTTACGTACTGTGCGTGGTAGGCCTCGGGTTCAGCGGGTCAGCGCTGAGACGGCTGCCTGGTTGGCCGCGACTTAGGATTCGCGGGCTCCGGGATGTGTGTCGCGACTTTTTCCGATTGAATAGATGGGTGCCGATCTGGTTGGTGCTCTTTGTTATTTGCGCTGCTGGGGTGAGGATTTTCCAGGGGCCGCGAGGCCTGGTGAAGGAGCATGTGAAGGGAGCTGCGGCGCAGGAAGTGACTCTGGACAAACGGTTGCGCTTTAGCAGCTCGCAAAGCAGCGGCTCTGAGGAATCCTGGCATTGGTCAGGGTATCTTGAAGCACCCCTGACTGGCACGTATGAGTTCTTTATGAAGATTAACGGCACATACTCTCTGAATTTGAATAATACCCAGCTCTTTCTGAACACAAAGGAAATCCCCCAGCATCTACCCCGAGCGTCCGTTGAGCTTCAGCAGGGAGTGTATCCGCTAACGTTTCAGTATCAGCCATATCCTGGCGACAATGGATTGATGTACGTGTACTGGACGATCCCGGGTGGCGGTTATTACTTGCAGCCGATACCCGGGAGGTATCTCTATCCCGAGCGTCCGACTACTCTCGAGCGAATCTGCACGCGGCTATGGCGCTATCTCTGGCTGATCGCGCTGGTGGGCGTGCTAGCGCCGGTGTTGCTCGCTACTCGCTATAGGAAGGGGCCGTGCGCAGGGAATTCTGATGCGGCGGTGTCCACCACACGAAGCACCGGAGAGGATGGCAATGGCTGAGATTTCGCTATGGAGATCTGCAGCGCGACGGCTCTGCCGTAATCCTATGGCTGTGGTGGGCGGCTGCATTGTGCTGATTCTGATTGGAGCGGCAATTTTTGGGCCATGGATTTCACCCTATTCGTATTATGAGAATGACTATGAGCATACTAATGAGGGCCCGAGCTGGAGTCACTGGTTTGGGACTGATTATCTCGGGCGCGACCAGCTGACGCGGGTGCTGTACGGGGCGCGCATCTCTCTTGCAGTCGGTGTGGTCGCCAGCCTGATCAGCGTGGTGATTGGCGTTACGTTCGGTGGGATTGCTGGCTATGTGGGTGGTCGCACGGACGCAGTGATGATGCGGATTGTAGACATCTTTTATGGCATTCCGCTGATCCTCTTTGTCATCCTGCTCATGGTAGTGTTCCAGCCGGGGTTAAAAAATATCTTCCTTGCCCTGGGATTTACATACTGGCTTGCGATGGCGCGTATTGTACGCGGCCAGGTGCTTAGCCTGAAAGCGCAGGATTTCGTTATGGCTGAACGTGCTTTGGGAGCATCGCACAGCCGGATAATCTTTCGGCATATCATTTCTAATACCCTCGGCCCGATAATCGTAACGCTGACCCTGAGCATCCCGGAAGCAATCTTTGCCGAATCGTTTCTGAGCTACATTGGCCTTGGGGTTTCGGCGCCACTGGCGAGTTGGGGCACACTGGCTGCGGATGCGACAAGTGGAATTCGTGCGTATCCGTACTTGCTCTTCTTCCCGGCAGCGGCGATTAGCATTTCCATGCTGGCGTTCAATTTTCTGGGCGATGGGCTGCGGGATGCACTCGATCCGCGACACATCCGCTGATGTGCGCAAGCCCGGGCTCATGTTGCTGTTACGCGAGCCGTAAGAGAATCAGTTTTTTTTCTGCGGGGAAACACGCGAAGGTGTTGACTCATTATCTGGGCAGCATGATGCGGCGACACAAATTCTTCGAGGTATAGTGCATGAGACATTTTGCTGGCGAGGCTATTCTTGCGTGTCTATTGATCGCTTTGGTAATTCCTGCGCTCAGCTTACCTTGGTCGCTCATTGATGATGCGCTCTATTTCTTTGAAAGTCATCGTCTACTTCTTCATCTTGGCCTTACTTCACCTATCTCCCATTTTGACCTTTCAGCGTATGAGGAACCGCAGAATCCGTGGGTGCTAAGCTATCTTGTGCTAGTCTACCTTTTTAGTGCTCTTGAACAGCTTATCGTAGGGGAAGCCTTATGGTTGTATCATGCCTTGAGGCTGCTGAATTTTCTCATCTGTGCGGCGCTTGTGTATTTGATCGTCTTCCAGGTATCCCGCGATCGGCGTGCAGGCCGCCTGGGAGTGCTGCTGTTCGCGCTTTTTTCTCCGATCCATTATAGCAGTGATTGCCAGGCCTACCTGGCGAACTGGTATCGGCTGCACGCGACGGATCCGGTGCTGGAGCCATTTTATCTGCTCATTGTATTTCTCCTGGTACTGCTTTTTACAAGAAGCGCTAAGAGGAAGAGTGTACGAGGCAGGGAGGTACGAATAGGCATGGCTGCGTTAGTTCTTCTCTTCGTGGCTATGTTTGTTAAGCAGACTATCGTGGCCGTTCCAGTTGCCATGGTGATCTTCTTTGTGGCGCTGGTGGCAACGCGCCAAAAAAGGCCGGTTTACGTCTTGTGGGGCACCATGACAGCAGCAGGAATCGCCGTGGTTGCACTTAGCATGTTGGTCATGCGTGTTGTGTTCAGGGTTGCGGATGTGTCGTATGTAGAAGCGTATGCAATCACAAGCCAGCAGATCAACGAGGGTTTCAGCAAATATCTGTCGTACCTTATAGTGGGTATGGGTCCGTTATTCTACGTCTGCCTTGGCTCATTTGTCTATCGGCTGAGCAGGAATGTAATACAAAAGGCGAGGGTGCCGGTTGTTCAGCTTTGCCAGCTGTTTTTCCTCATCTTGACGCTGAGCGGGTTGCTGATTTATACCCCGTGGCCGCACATTTTGCCGCGGTATATGCCAATTATGGTGGCGCCACTGGCAGTGTTCATGGGGGTAGAAGGTCTGGCATTGTGGCGGGAGTGTCAGTGGGCGTTTCAGCAAATTCGGACGAGCACAGGAATCTGGCTTGGCGTTGGGGTAGTGGTTCTGGTGCTTTTTCTCGGGCTCCTCGGCTTGCCTCTTGCAGGGAAAGCCGTTTGCTTCCTTGTGCTGGCCAGTATCATAGGCGGGCTGGTGGCTGTTCTGCCACACACGGTGTCATGGCGCCAGCGCCTACGGGGACTCCTGGCAACAATGGTAGCCGTGGTGCTGATTCTGGCGGTTGGCGCATTCGTCCTGATGGGACTCATGGCGAATATCCATTTCATCAGAAACTATACGACCAGCGAGAATATAAACGCGCGAATGGTAGAAGAGCTGGCAGTGAACCTGCCATCTCGGGGTGAGCTCTTTTTTATTATGCCAAAGGGCTCAGAATTGGGCGGTTCAACAGATCTTCTCTTGAAGTTTTTTCACGGCAAGCCAGAGGTAAATTCGGCATTTCTTCAACCAAGCATGGATGAACCAATTCCTGCAGGGGCGCTGCTGCTCTATCACCTCGAGTCTTCGCCTATCTTACTCCAGGGTGGCTATAGAGTTATTGTGGATCAGCATTTAAACGTCCGCGGTCCGCTTGGGGGATTTATTTCCACAGAATCAGCATGTGGACAGACGTTCGTTACCGGGCCAAAAACGTATTATCTCCCGCGGATAGTGGTAGTGCTGGACAATAGCTACATGGATCCCTCGGAAAAGGTGACGCTCACCCTTTGGGACAGTCCGGGAAAACAACGCCGGTTGGGTGTGTCCACGCTTGAAGGGGCCGAGCGCCCTGGATGGAATACAGACCAGGTAAATTTCGTTTTTGCCGAACCAGTTCCTGTGCAGCCTGGTAACTCGTATTATTTTGAACTGACGTATAAGGGGAGGCACGGGCTGCGGGGACGCTACACGCTTTTTACGCCGGGTGACGTGTATGAATATGGCAGAGCGTACATTGGAGGTATGCCGCAGGACTACGACATGATTTTCGCCACCTGTGCTGGTTGGCCTAAACCATTAGACGTGGTATGGGAAGGGCGCGAGCGCGTTGTTAGCACAGTAATGGAGCCCTGGCCTCAAGTGCTGAAAAGGGCTGCACGCTGGGGTTTGCTCGGGCCGCGGTATCGCCTGCTTCGTAAATCTCAGGCCGAGTACAGTTGGACGATCTATGAGGCGCGGGAGCCATTTACCATGTAAGGACGGAAGACGGAGCATTTTTCATACTTGCCATTGCCTGTGAATTTGGTTAGCGTTGAGATAGAGCATGTACAAAAAGAGAGGAGAAAATTGATGAAACTGCGAAAAGTTGTTTATGTGTTATTGCTTGGCGTTGCGGTGGGCGTGTGGAGCGTGCCAATCTGGGCTCAGCCGCAAACAGGAGTAAAGTACGTGGTTTTCGAGCTCACCGGGCCAGTCAATGAAAAGGCGGACCTCTATAGTTTTATTTATCCGCGCTACTACACTGTGAAGGAGTACCTCGACCTCTTTGCCAGGGCGAAGACGGATGCTGACGTTCGCGGGATTATTCTGGAGGTTGGGTTTCCAGAGCTGGGCTGGGCAAAGATGCAGCAGTTGCGCCGCGCAATTGCAGACTTTCGTGAATCCGGAAAGAAGGTGCACGCCTTCCTGGAGGCTGAATCGCTGGGCGGGTATCTGGTGGCATCGGCCTGCGACCAGATTGTGCTGGCGCCATCGGGTATGCTACTCATCGTTGGGTTGCGTGCAGATATCTATTATTTGAAAGGCCTCTTATCAAAGCTTGGCATTGAGGCGGATATGCTGCACATCGGGAAGTACAAGACTGGAGCGGAAACTCTGGCGCGGAGCTCGATGTCAGAGGAAATGCGTGAGGTGTTGAATTCACTACTGGATGAGTTGTACGATCAGATGGCAATGATGATCGGCGAGGGTAGGAATCTGACGCCGGAACGCGTCAAAGCGATTGTGGATCAGGGGCCGTTTACGCCGACTGAAGCCGGGAGCAATAATCTGATTGACGTGGTTGGATACAAAGATGACTTTTTTCAGGATCTGGAAACTTCTTATGGACAGAAAATCGAGCTGGTGCGCGACTACGGTAAGGCGAAACCGGCGATGGAGCAGATGTCATTCTTCAATATCTTCACGCTTTTTCAGAAGCCTGAACGTGCAGCACCCGAAGTGGGCAAGAAGAAGATTGCGCTGGTCTATGCGGTGGGGCCTGTTCTGCCAGGCTCCGGAGAAGATTATCCATTTGCTGAGAATCTTGTTGCGGCGGATGATCTGATCAGTGATCTCCAGGAATGTCAGAAGGACGAGCAGATAAAAGCCATTGTGATGCGAGTGGACAGTCCGGGCGGGTCAGCATTAGCATCGGATCTGATCTGGAAGGCAGTCAATGAGGTAAAAAAGGAGAAGCCCGTCGTGGTCTCGATGTCCGATGTTGCAGGCTCCGGAGGCTACTACATCTCGATGGCCGCACATAAGATTGTCGCGGAGCCTGGAACAATTACGGGCGCAATTGGAGTAATAGGTGGCAAATTCATCTTGGGAGAGCTATACGACAAGATTGGGGTGAACAAGGAGAGCCTTAGCCGTGGGCAGCGCAGCCACCTTTTTTCTGAGTCCTCGAGGTTCACAGACGACGAGCGGCAGGTGATGCGAAAACTTTTGCGGCATATTTATGATATGTTCGTGGCGAAGGCGGCAGAGTCGCGTAATATGTCGGTTGCGGAGATGGATGAAGTAGCGCAGGGGCGACCATGGCTGGGCACACAGGCGAAAACGCGAGGACTTGTGGATGCGATAGGCGGATTACAGACCGCCATGGAGATCGCCAGGGAGTTGGCACACATTGCCAAGGACGAAGAGATCAGCGTGGTGGTGTATCCAAAGCAGCTCGGGCTTTTTGAATTTATTGAGAAGATGTTTGGCGGGCAGGCCGGCGTGACACAGCTGCTTCCCCTGAATGCGGCTGAGGTTCAGCTCATACGTCAGGCCACGGTCTTCTTTCCTCTCATGAGACGAGAAAAAGCCCTGATGTTGATGCCTTACACGCTTCGCTGGGAATAGGGCAGCAGCGCGATTCAGGCTTGTAGGGCAGACACGTGAAACGAGTCTTCCGTGTGGAAGGTCTGGTTTATTAGTTTATATTTTGCATTAGAAAAAAATATCTATTGCGAGGGGTCCGCCGCGGCGGATCAGCCCTCGCGCTCCCCTCCTAAACCTTTC
>CAZVVA010000163.1:0-8552 GCA_964630455.1 uncultured Candidatus Sumerlaeota bacterium | reverse complement strand
GGTATTATCTACCACCACGGCCCCGGCATTCACTGCTGCAGGGGCGAACTTTTTCGACACACTGGCCCCTGCCGAGGAAAGCACCAAGTCAATGTCTTTGAACGATTCTTCCGTGAGTACCTGAACTTCTTGCAGGTTCCCCCGAAACGGCAGTTTCTTGCCTGCTGAACGCTCCGAGGCTAGTAGCTTCAGACTCGAACAGGCAAACGCACGCTGTTCAAGAATTTTTATCATCTCCTGCCCGACAGCTCCAGTAGCGCCCATGATTGCTGTACGTACCATGCTAAACCATTACCTCCCTAAAAAGACTCTAATTGCGCTCTTTCTCGCGCAAAAATTTAGTGGGGAATTCTGCTGTGCCTTTATTAATATTGCAAGGATTTTTTAGTGTTTTCACATTCTGCTCGGGCAGCGGCGACCGCGCTGCTTCTCGAGATGGATCTTTATAGGTAGGGACAGATTATAATCTGTCCCTACTCGAGGCCCTTTTTCTTCCGGGCTTTCTTTCGTGCCTTAAGCAGGCGATCCGTGTACGACTCGTCCCCCGCCTCTTTTTCCTGTTTGTCTTCAAGCTTCGGAGCCGATGGCTCCTTGGCCTGGGAAGCGGGCTCGGCAAATGGCGCGACTTCTCGAGGCGGTGTTTCGGACTTGGGTTTTGCTTCAGCCTGCGCCCTTAGCGCCTCGAGGTCAATGGTCAGGCCCTTTGGCTCATGCGAAATGCGCTGCTTGCGCTCCTTGAGCGTCCCCACAACCGTATCTGCGGGCACAGGTTGCTTCTTGGGGATGGGAAGCGTTATCACCCGTGCGATAGCATTAAGAACCGCCTCGACCTGGCGCCGGTCAAAAACAACACGTCGAAACGCAATATCAAGCGGCAAGAGCAGCAACGCTATAAGTAAAAGCTCATGCCAGAGAGGTCGTGGCTTTCGTATTGTCGTGCCGAGATGTGCAAACATTTCCTCAGGGCGAGGATTGAGCCGGCCGTGAGAGACCGAAGCAATCTGGTTTAAAAGAAAGTAATTCGGCGTAAATGTGCTGAATTCGGGCGGATATGATATAACGTGCCCGGTTGTTGCCGTTTCCAACTCTTCTCCCCACGTGCTGACCAGATATGGCCCAATTTCCATTGCCGCAAATTCACCCTGATACCTGCCTGGAGCTACCTGTTTCATGCCGAGTGAAAATGCGTTCTTCTCCGGCGTCACGATCCGTGCTTCCAGCGCAAGGAAGTTTATGAATTTGCCTGCTTCGTCAATAGCATCAACTGTAAGTGTGCCTTTGCCCTGCTCGATCTTCAAATGCGGGTGCAGCGCGCCCTCTTTTTGCTGGCGCACGACCCAGCGCACGAGTTGTTGCCAGAATTTCCCAAATCCCGGCCATTCCAGCCACTCTCCAGCCCACCGATTCTTTGCATCCGATGTGAATGCCACGGATTTGCCCAGCCCGTACCGCCATACCGCCAGCAATGGGTCGTCCTTATGTGTGCTCAGGAGAACCTCTGCCCGCTCTTTAGGCTGCGTGGCAACATAGCCATGCAGCTGCGGGATGCCCATATCTGTCAGGCCCTGAAGAATTTCATGGCTCTGCACTATTGACGGGGAAAAAGGTTCTTCGATTACGTACGAGCGCTGAACCAGCTGGGTTTCTTTCGTGAAGATGCGCGGAATGCTATACGGGTCGTCGGTAAAGTAATAACGCCCCTGTGCCATTTCTGCCAGATAGCCCATCAGTTCCTGATCCGCATCTGAGCCAATGGCGACAGTGGACAAGGTGATTTTCTCGTCCGCAATATCTTCCACCAGCGTGTCAAAGTTTGCCGGTTGTGTCCGCCCATCGGAAAGCAAGATGATATGCTTCACCTGGACGTCTGCCTCCTGCAAGGCGCTGAAGGCGTTATTAAGGGCCGGATAAATATCTGTTCCACCGCCAGATCGGATCGAACGTATGGTGTCAATAATAAGGTATTTTTCCGTGGCCGGAGTCAGCTGCTGAACCCACTGGGCCGCTGAGTCGAACGCTATGACGCCCACCTGGTCGCGCGGCGTGAGAATCTCCACTGCTGCAACTGCCGCTTCATTGGCTAGCTCCATTTTCGTGGCCCCGTGCATTTCGCCCGACATGCTCCCCGACTTGTCAATCACCATGATCAAGGCCAGGCTCGGAAAGCGTTTCTTATCCCTCAATTCCATGTAAACTGGCAGGGTCTCTTCCACCGGCGTATTGTGATATCCGCCCACCCCAAATGAATCTTCACCGCCAATCATGGTCAATCCACCACCGAGGTCGTGCACATAGGTCTTGACCAGCTTGAGTTGATCTTTCGAAAATGTTTCCGCTGACACATTGGCAACGAAGAGGGCGTCATAGCTTTGCATCTCTGCAGGGCTCGTGGGCATGTGCAGGGTCTGATCGCTCAGAATCTCTTCTTGCTGCAGAACCTCGCGGACAAATTGGACATTTTTCTCTGTGCCGAGCAGGAGCACCTTAGGTTCACCATATACCATAGTAAATGCGGACGCGGTATTATTATCCGGGATCGTATCACGCAGCGATTCGGCGACCACGTGGTACGTATGAAAACCGGGGTCGGCTTCTGCCTGCGGAAGCAGAAAGACATTCTTGCCGGCGGTCAGCTGAATAGGCTGCGCCCCAATGAAGTTCGTGTCTTTAAAGAGGTGCACAATGGCAGCCGTGTCAACGTTGGCTTCAATGATGATCTTCACATCAAAGGGCTTTCCCCGATCTACCTGTTCAGGCACAATGAGTTTGCTGACCAGTACCTCCGCGGGAATAGCGGGATGTAGTGCGACAACATCAATCGGCACGCCGTTTGCCGCAGCCACCATGGCCTCAGAAAGTGCATTGCCAAGATTCTCGTTTCCGTCAGTAAAGAGAATCAGGCGCTTTTGCTTATCCTCGGGAAAGAGACCCAGTGACAGGCGAACTGCTTTCGCAATATTCGTGTGATGGGGCGAGGTGGCAGACTCGATCTTTGCGAAGTCAGGTGTCCGCGCGGGGGCAGAATCAACCGAGACGTCTTCGCCAAACACAACCAGTCCGGCAACATCATCGGGCCTCATCGCGGCGACGGCCGCACTGATTGTCTCCAGGACGCGCTCCGATTCAGCCGCGGGAATACTCAATGACCTGTCCAGGGCGAACAGCACACAGAGCTGATCAGTAGCAGTGGAAAACGTCAGCCCTGCCAGTGCGAAAATGAGCAGCAAGATAATGACTAACCGCATTACCAGGGCCGTGCGCTGTCGCCATAGCGGCAATGCCACCAGGGTTTTTCGCTCAATCAGAAATAGCACAGGCACCGCAAGCAGCAGCACGAGAAACAACGGTTTGGAAAAGCCTATAGGGCCCAGCATGCTTATCCGTCCTCTTGCCCGCCTCAGGAGGACTTGTCCGCCGCAGGAGGACTTCTCCGGGCTGAAGAGCTTTGATACGCCGGAGGCGCACAAGTGCAGGCAAAACCCATTCGGATTTGCCGGTCTTATAATCTATGTTTAAGCGACTTGAGGTGCTGATTGCAATTGATTTCTTCCCAGATCCAACAAACGATTAGTACAGCCGATATGGTATGTTTTTCGCAGTGGTGCCAATCGAGAGGCCACGCGCATGCCATGCTCGAAGTAACACCAGGTGATCTGGATTTAATATAGAGTGGCACGGGCATCACGCCACAGGCGCATTTTCAACTTGCCCGTGATAACGGGTGCAGTTCTTTAGCCTTGTCAGCATGCAGATCTTCTTGCATAAGGTTTCCTGAAGGCTACAATCAATAGCATTACGCTCGGGAGGAAACCGATGAATGTCTTGCCGACTTCTCCAGACACCGCCAACTCACCGCAAGCCATTGACCGCTATTTCCGCGACATGCAGCGCTGGAATTACGATGTGGCATATAGCGCCTTCTACGCCTTTTCAATGAAAACGGTGCAGGAGGAGTACGGCGACCTGTATCGCGCATTTACCGCACGTGCTCATGAACTGGGAATGAAGGCATGCGTCCAGATACAATCCACAGTGGCGTTTTCCGACGATGTTCCGCTGGAAGAAGGCCAGTACTACGCTGACAATACTACGCTCACCTACGAGCACTTCGCAGACACTGGCAAAAAGAATTTCTTTGCCTCTTTTGCATCAGAGGTGTGGTTGCAGTTTCTCAAGAAGCTCACGCAGCTTTTTCGTGACTATGGATTCGATTGGGTGGTTTACGAGGAGCCAATGTATCGCGTAGACGTTCCTGGCACAAAGGATCACTTCTATCAGAGGTTCCGAACCGCCTATCCTGATTTGCCCTATCCCACGCGGCAGTGGGATTCCCTGGCGTACCTGCGAGTGCAGGAGCTGAAGCGGCGCATCTTGCTGGAGTTTTATGATGAGCTCACGCGAGCGGCAAAGAACCTCGGCTACGAGAAATGCGGCACTATGCCCTGGTTCTTTTCTCCTACATTTGAAAACACGCCAATGGAAACATGGAATTCATGCTGCGATGCGGGTCGTATTACGTTTTTGCCGGCTGCTGATTTCGTCGTGGTGCGCATGCAACCGGATAATATTTATGGCGAGGCGATGATGGCCAGCTCCGGCGAATCGCTGCCTCGCCTTGGCTATCTTGAGGTGTTGGCCCATTCACTGGGCAAGCCCATTATTGCGGTGAACAACCCGACGAACGAGCACCTGCCGCCTCGCTACGAGGGCAATACGCTGTTTCCATACGACTATTTTGCGCGCTACACGCTTGCCGCCACGGCGGCTGCACCAGGCGGCATGACGCGCCACTGGTACGGCAAGGACTATGACCGCGACACCCAGCACATGTCGCTGCTGAGCGAAGTCAATCGCTACCTACCGCGGCTCGGAACTGCCTCCTCGCCCATTGCATTTGTGTTCTCCTACCATGGAATCGCACGCCCGTTGCCACGAGGCTGGCGCGAGATATGGAAGACCTACTGGAATTTTGCGCGGCCGCTTCTCTATTGCGACGCACTACCCTTTTTGACATTTTACGCCGACAGTTTGAAACAATGCCTCGAGCATCACCCTGAAGTGCGCGTGATCGTATTGTCAGAATACTTTCCGGTTGGGCCTGAGGAACGCGAGCTGCTGCGTCAATGGGTGCAAGGGCATCCGGCTCGGCGTCTCGTATATTTCGGTGGCCGCAATGGCTATCGCTACGACTGTCAGGGGCTCTATAGCGATTTTACGCCGCTCCCTCCCGAAGTCCTTTCGCTGTTTGGTATTGATTCTGAGCAGCAGATTGAAACGATAGCCCTGGATGATTCGATTGAGATGGAGTTCATTGGCTCAAATCCACAGGACGCTATGCTTGGCACCCGACCAGCATTTACCTGCTACGGCTATGGCCGCCCCGTGTTTGATCCTAAGGTTCAAAGCGAGGTTCTGTACCGCTCGACGTACGGTCAGACGCCGATAATCACGCGGGTGGAACATGGAGTACAGGGAGGGTATGCCCTGTACGTTGGTTGCAGCCTGGACGGTGATAACCTGGGCCTGGATTTTGCAAAAATCCTGTCGCATCTGCTTCAAGACGGGCAGGCCAAAGATGAACCACAAGCTCCGTTTCCTGTTGTCACTGACTGCTCGCACGGCGTTCTCTGGAATCAGACGCAAACAGGCTACCTCATAGTGTCAAATTGCAGTGGCAGGCAGGGCACGTACAGGATTACAGAGCAAATCCCAGCGCTCTGGGACGTCAAGCAGAAGTGTCTGCTCTCTCCGCCATACGAGTTCGCACTTGAATCGTTAAGCTTTCACATATATAAGATTCTTACTGCGCAATCGAAACTGCTGGACGTCGAGGGAATGGTTTATTTGACACGAATTGAAGAGAGCAGTGAGTGCATTCACATTGATGCCTACTGGCAGGGCCAGGCAACTCTGACATTTGGCTGCGTGCCCGATCGCGTCTGTTGGGGCAAACAACAACTAGAGGTTGAGGTAAAAAAGCATGATGGCGTCTGCAGCGTGACTACGCATGTTCCTCTTGCAGGTGACGCACGCATCAGTGTAACGTTCAAACAGGAGCATCCACGATGAGCTCAATCCTTATTCGCAATGCCATGCTGATCGCCATGTTCGACGATACTTCGCGCATCGAGCGCAACGCGGATCTTTATATTGAAGGCCCGGAAATCAAGGCCATTGGGCCGCAGCTACAGGTCAAGGCGGATGAGATTATTGATGCCAGCCATATGATTGTGCTGCCCGGCTTCATCAATACGCACCATCATCTGTTTCAGACTCTCACCCGCAACATCCCACGTGTGCAGAATGCGACCCTTTTCGAGTGGCTCACCACGCTTTATCCTATCTGGCAGGAGCTCACACCCGATGCGATTTACTGGAGCGCCCTGGCGGGTATGGGCGAGTTGCTGCTAACCGGGTGCACGACAACCGCGGATCACCTCTACGTTTTTCCGCGCGGCACGTCAGGAGAGCTGCTGGATGAAACCATTCGCGCAGCGCACGACATCGGCATGCGCTTTTACCCCACACGGGGCAGCATGTGTCGCGGCAAATCACAGGGTGGCCTGCCGCCTGATGACATTGTGCAGCAGCCCGACGAGATTCTTCGCGATAGCGAGCGTGTGATTCAGGCTTATCACGACTCCCGGCGCTTCTCCATGTGTCAGATTGCTCTCTCGCCCTGTTCACCCTTTTCTGTAGATGAAGGATTCTTGCACGAGATCGCGCAGCTCGCTCGCCAGCACGGAGTGCGTCTGCATACTCACATCGCGGAAACGCGCGATGAAGAAACCTACTGCAAGCAGGTCTATGGCAAACGCCCACTTGAGTTTTTAGAATCCGTTGGCTGGCTGGGTAGCGACGTGTGGCTTGCGCATGCGATTCATCTCGACAATGAGGAGCTTAGTCAGCTTGCTCAAACGCAGACTGGCGTGGCTCATTGCCCGGTTTCCAACATGCGGTTGGCCTCAGGCGTTGCACGTGTGCCTCGTATGCTGGAGCTCGGGGTACCGGTGGGATTGGCCAGCGATGGCAGCGCGAGCAACGACAGTTCCGACATGCTCGGCGAAGTGCGCCAGTGCTTGCTCGTGCACCGCCTGAGCTCGGGTGTGGGTGCGATGTCTGCCGAGCAGGCATTGGGGCTTGCCACGCGCGGAGGTGCGCGGCTCTTCGGCCGCGACGACATCGGAAGCCTTGAGCTCGGCAAAGCGGCTGACTGCATTCTGATTGACCTAAACCAGATTGGCTTTGCAGGCGCAATTCACGATCCGCTTGCCGCTGTGGTTTTTTGCGGCAGCTCCCACATCGTGCACACCGCTATTGTGAATGGCGAAATCGTGGTTCGCAACGGCCGATTGACCCGCGTGGACGAACAAAACATTATCGAGAAGGTCAACAGCCTGGGCGCCGAGATGGTCCGTCGAGCTACCAGGCGGACCGGCACTGATGTTTTGAAACATCGGTAGCCTCCATGTTGCTTTAATCTCCTTTGTTAGATTCTCTTACGTAAATAGTCCTTGCATTTGGGAGCGCCATTATTTTATAAACACGTACAAGAGAAAATTTGAGCGGATCAGGTGGGGCATTTTAAGGAATCTACATTAAGCCACGCGTAGTTCGGATACTGCTCCGCAAATATTAGCCAGAAGACTCTTGCACAGAGACGATACGGAATGGGACCATGGCGATGTGGGCATCTGACAGGAGTAAAGGATATATACGGTTCTGGACTCTGGGAGGGATCATGGTGCTTTCGTTTCTTCTTTCGCTATTTTCACGCTGCACCGGGCAACCACCGCCACCTAAAAAGGAAAAGCCAGGTGAGGAGTGGCTCATGACTAGTAGAAAGGAGATGGTGGAGCGGCAGATTAAAGCCCGCGGCGTCTCGAACGAGGGCGTGCTCAAGGCCATGCTCAAGGTCGAGCGCCATAAATACGTGCCGGAGGAGTATCTGACATACTCCTATTACGACGACCCGCTCCCGATTGGCGAGGGGCAGACCATCTCGCAGCCTTACATCGTTGCCCTGATGACTGAACTTCTCGATGTCCAACCAGGGGACCGTGTGCTCGAGATCGGCACGGGATCCGGGTATCAAGCCGCTATTCTGGCAGAGCTCACTGACCAGGTCTATAGCATTGAGATTGTCCCGAAACTTGCCGAGGATGCAGCCGAGCGCTTGCGTAATCTGGGATACGATACCGTTGTGGTGAAATGTGGTGATGGGTATCAGGGATGGGATGAATATGCGCCATTCGACGGCATCATTGTGACTGCCGCGCCTGACCACATACCCCAGCCCCTGATTGACCAGCTTAAGGTAGGCGGCCGCCTGGTTATCCCGGTGGGCCAGCACTATCAGGAACTGGTGTTGATCATAAAAACCGAGAAGGGAATTAAGCGCAAGACAGTTATTCCTGTGCGCTTCGTGCCAATGACCGGCGAAGCACAGGAACGCTGAGTTTCCTCAGGCTCGCAGAACCGAGGTCTCTGCTTGCTGATTTGAAAATTTCCTTTATGAGCCTTTGGCTCATTGGCAGGAAGTAATAAAAAAG
>CAZVVA010000162.1:0-8638 GCA_964630455.1 uncultured Candidatus Sumerlaeota bacterium | reverse complement strand
ATGTCAAGGGAAACTGGCCTGGCAGACGTACTGGTGTCGGGACGTGTGCTGCGCGTGCGTTGTCAAGCGCCTATTCCCTTTTTCCTTATTTTTTCCACGAGTGTGGTACGCTTAACCCTCAGCAACCGGGCCGCACGGCTTTTCACGCCGCTGGCTTTGTTAAGGGCATGAAGGATGAGTCTTTTTTCAAAGTCGTCAACCACGCTGTTAAAGTCAATGCCATGCTCCGGGAAGAATTGCCCAGCCGGAATAGTGTCAGCCTGCGGGACTTTAAACTTTTGGGGCAGATCCCTGACAGTTACCTTGCCGACGCTTTTTAAAATCGCCATGCGTTCGACCAGGTTTTCAAGTTCACGCACATTGCCGGGCCATGGATATTCCTGCAATAGCTCAATGGCGTCGGGAGAAAAGCCGGTAATTTTACGATGCTTAAGATTGTTGAATTTTTCTACAAAATGCTGGATGAGAAGCGGTATATCTTCACGGCGCTCGCGCAGAGGAGGAATGTGTAGCGGAATGACGTTCAGGCGGTAATAGAGGTCTTCGCGGAACCTTTTTTCAGCGACTGACTGCTCCAGGTCCATATTTGTTGCGGCAATCACCCGTACATTGATCTTGACCGTTTCAGTGGAGCCCACAGGGTCGAATTCTTGTTCTTGCAGTACGCGAAGTAGTTTTACCTGCAGCTTCGGGCTCATGTCGCCGATTTCGTCCAGAAAAATGGTTCCACCATCAGCCAGCTGAAATCGTCCCACACGGTTCATTACCGCGCCAGTAAACGCACCTTTAACGTGGCCGAACAATTCGCTCTCAAGAAGGTCTTCGGGGATTGCCCCACAGTTGACCGGGATTAACGGATGATTGCGCCGGACGCCGGCATAGTGAATGGCGCGCGCAACAAGCTCTTTCCCTGTTCCACTTTCTCCGAAAATAAGAATAGTACTATCGCTATCAGCAACGGTCTCGATGAGCTGGAAGAGCTCCTGCATGCCCGGAGAGCTACCTATGATATTTTCAATTCGGTAGGCTGACTGGACCTGTCGCCGCAAATAAATATTTTCTTTGTGGAGTTTCTTGTACTCGAGTGCCTTGCGGACGAGAATCTTGATTTCATCTGCATGGAAGGGCTTGGTGATGTAGTCATAGGCGCCAGTGCGTAAGGCCTCAATTGCTGATTCAATTGAGCCGTAGCCCGTGAGCACGATGCCCATTGTGTCGAGGTTTAGCCGCTTGATCTGGCGAAGAACTTCGATCCCGTTTCCCTTTGGCAACTTCAGATCCGTGATAACGATGTCAAAGGCGTCTTCTGTTATCAGCCTCAGTGCCTCTGGAAGATCACTGGCTGTGGTAACGGTGTAGCCTTCTGCGGTCAGGACTGTGGACAGAACGTCGCGAATCGGCGATTCGTCGTCAACCACAAGGATTCTATCTGTGCGAGTCTGGTTCATTATTGTGGATAAGTTTAAGGGCGGTCAGAATTTTTATAAAAAATTGATTCTTACTGAGTTGCCTATTTACTGATGTTGCACCGGTATTGCAACAAAAAAATGACGGGAATCGGATTTTTGACGCTCTAATTAAAAAAGGACTAAATGATTGCTTAGCCATTCGCATGATATTGTTAGGCTTAGAATTATCTTGTTGCCGCCACTTTTCCTAGCTAGGGTTTCCACAAGGTGAGACGCGGTCAGGCGACCGCTGTCGGGCGGAAGAGATCCATGCGGAGTGGCTGGCGGATGGAGTGGGTGGCTCGCGCCTTACACCCATTGGTGGATGTCAACAGGTTGTCCTGTTTGGGCGGCGCGATAGACTGCATCAACCATAATCACGGCCTTCAGCCCGTCCTCGGCAGTCGAATAGACGTGTTCTTTTCCTAAAAGGACATTGACGAAATTGGCCGTTGAGCTACTGTCGCCCGGAAGATCAACAATCTGTACCTCTTTCTGATCCTCGAGCTGGTATAAAATGGTATAGTCATCCACGAAGATCGACCCCTTTGTGCCGTGAATATGCAGTTCATGGCATTTAAACGTCTTCGTGGCTCCCATGACAGCACACGAGGCCATGGCGCCACTATCGAAGGTCATGGTGAGCGCGGTATCGCAATCGGTCTGAAAGCCGCGATTATCCATAAAGGCAGTCACGTGCCGGGGGTGTAGTCCCGTGGTCCAGAGAATGGCATCCAAAAGATGCGATCCACCGTCAATAAACATACCTCCGCCCGCAAGTTTAGGATCGCCGCGGAAATTCGGAGCGTCGCCCTCTTTGTGAAATGCCTTGGTGCGGAAGTAGCCAGGTGGATCAGTACGGGCCAGCGCCCATTCAATATCAGCTACCCAGCGGGCACTGATGAATCGAATTTCACCGATCTGCTTGTCTTCAATCATCTTTTTTGCCACGCAATAGTTAGCCCAGTAGTGGCGATTGTATCCCACTACTATGGGAATCTGTTTCTTTTTGGCAAGTTGCAAAAGTTCCTTGGCATGAGCTACTTTTATGGTCATGGGTTTTTCAATCAACACCGGGATACCGCGTTCGAGGCATGCTTTGGCATGCTCGTAATGCAGACTGTGCGGGCTGGAAATTACAACGCCGTCCAGGTGCTCCTTATCCAGGAGCTGCTTGTAGTTGGTATAGCCTTTGGAAAGATGGAAAAGCTTGCAAAACTGATTGAGCCGCTCTTTGTGGTGACGGCACACGGCCACGACTCTCACTTCTTTGAATTTTCTCAAAGCTGGCATGTGGACGGTACACGCATACATCCCTGCTCCAATGATTCCAATGCGAAGTATCTTTGGCTTAACCATTTTCAGGGTCCTTCGTGTGAGAGTGATTTTTACTGTGGTGTCTGACGATGCCCCCGTGCACACCGTGAATGGACGGAATGGAGTTCTTGTTCTTGACGTTGTCTGGGAAAAATATAAGAATTCACTACAAGGAATGGTTAGTATTATGCAAGGAAAAATTTGAATTCGAGAAAAAAAATCCCCGCTCTTTTGTGCTCTCCAGACATTGGGCGCGCACCCTGTGTGCGAAATGAATTAGAATCGGGCGGGAGATCTATCTTTCGATACTCGCATAACCCGGCAGCATGAAAGGAGCTATAACAAGCGTGCCAGACAGGACAGATAGCCAGCGCTTTGGAGACTTCGCAGGCAATACAGGGCCTTACGTCCTGTTGCTCTGGGGGCTCATTTTTCTTCTTGGGGTACTGTTGCGAGTATCGCATCTGGGAGCAATGAGCGTGTGGAGTGACGAGGGGTTCAGCTACAATTTTGCCTCACGTTCCCTTGGGCAAATGCTCCCCCTGCTCAAGATGGACGTGCATCCGCCGCTCTATTTTCTTCTGCTCCATGTCTGGTTGTATCTTGGCTCCAGCGCGGCCTGGTTACGCGGATTATCGGTTGTGTTCGGAATGCTTGCCCTCATCGCGGGATACCTGATTGGCAAGCGGTTTTTCGGTGTGTATGTTGGCCTCCTGCTGATGTTCTTCCTGGCAGTCTCACCAGCAGAAATTCACTATTCGCAAGAGATTCGCATGTACAGCCTGCTGGCGTTTCTATCGGCGATGATGATATACGCAGCGCTGCTCTATGTGCGGTCGCTCGCTCATAGCCATATGGCGCTATTCGTGGTGACTGCGGCACTCTGCCTGTATACGCACTATTACAGCCTGTTTCTCATTGGTGGGCTGCTTCTTTATGTTCTGATTGATCTTATCGGGCGCGGGCTCAAAACCGAGGTTGCTCTGCGGAAAGCCCTAACGTGTCTGGTGCTGATTGTGATCCTTTACCTTCCGTGGATCGAGACCTTCTTTACTCACCTGTTGAATAACGTGCTTATGGGTGTACATTCGTTTGAACGTGGCGGGCTGACAATTGGCCGCATGCACGAATATCTGTTCGACCCGCTGCTAGGTCTGGTCCCATGGGTGCCGATCGGAATACAGTTATCATTCAATCCATTTTCCACTTTGTTTTGGTATGTGGAGCTACCTGTTTTTCTTGTCGTGTTGATAATTGTTAGTCTGCAGGGTGCAAAGCAGCTTTGGAGTCAGGCCTCCTGGCGGTGTTTTCTCATCTGCGCACTTGCCGTTCCGCTCGTCCTGACGCTGGTGCATGTCCAGTTGCACGGTCGTCTCTATAGCCGGTGTTTCATTATTTACCTGCCAATAGTATTTCTCCTGCTCAGCCTTGGACTGGTGCATATGCGATCACGGGTCGTTGCTGGGGGGATATTGATTTTTCTGACATGCTTTTTCTACTTATCGTCAAAGACGTATCTTTCGCTGGACATTCGTGACGTTACCATGCCGGCCTACAATTACGTAGCAGAGTCAAGGCGAGCCGAGGATCTGGTTGTCCATGCCAATCCTTTTTCCTTTATGCCATTCCTATATTATGATCGGGCACACGCTGATCGCGAATATATTCTTAATTCCCAGCGCGTCTCGCTAATCGTTCGGCTTCTGGCGGGCAAGGGGAAAATTCTCGTGCGACCGGCGCAATTGGCACAAGCAACACACCTCTGGCTCATCGTCTCGGATTGGTCCTTTGACAACCGCGACTGGCTCCAGAGATTGGAGAGCAGGTGGCTTGCCTCCGGGTGGATCAAGGAGAAGGAGCGGCGGTTTTCCGGCGGGTTGAAATGGTGCGACGTTGTGCTCTACCGACGTGCCTCCCCATGAGAAGAGGCTCTGCGCCCGATCTGGCGCTAGAGAAAATGTATGAGCCGAATGCCTAACCGCTGGGGAATCACCTGTAAGGGAGCAAAACAATTGACACTGTAGGGGGTCTTAAATTATAAGAGTAACACTAGATAAAAGAGCAGCAGAATCAACTTTAGCAAATAGGTGAGGGACCATGGGACAACTGTTTAAATATGGTGCCATTATTTCTGGCGTTGTGTGCGCGTTAGCGCTTTCATCGTCGTTTGGTGATGTCATTATTCTCAAAAGCGGCGAGCGTAAAGAAGGTATTGTAGAGGATGTCCCGAATGAACCTGAGAATATTATGTTCATCAATAGTATGGGCGGCGTAAAAATCGCACGAGATCGGCTGCAACGGATTGAAAAAGAAGATTCTTACGTCGGCCATCTCAAAATTGGAGATCAGCATCTGGCCAGTGGTAATTTTCAGCGTGCCGTGGAGGAATACGAAAAGGCGCTGAATCTCCATCCAGGCGACATCGACATCAAAGCACGTATCGCCCTGGCAAAAAGTGAAATCGCCAGGCAGGAAGCCGAGGAGCAAAAGCGCAGAATCGAACGCATTGGCGAGATAGTCAGTGAGGCCCGGAAGTTGACGGAAAATGACGAGTACGACCAGGCGGAAGCGCTTCTTAAGCGTGGCGAAAAGATGGGGCCGACCAACGAACAGACTGAGGAGATAAACCGTGCTCTGGCGGATGTCTATTTTCGTTGGGGACTCTACCAGGAAGATCGGCTTAATCGCGAAGAGGCCAGCACGTTGTTTCAGAAAGTCCTTACGTTGGAGCCAAACAACGTCAAGGCATTTGATCGGCTCGTGGCTCTCTGGGAAGGCGACCCCACCAAAATAGATCAGGTCATTCCGATTTATGAGCGTAAGATTGAAATAAATCCAAATGATGCGGTTGTCTTGCTCAAGCTGGCTGATGCGTATTATCGAAAAAAAGATCTGGATTCGGCTCTTCCATACTATTTGCAAGCTTACAAGCTCGGGAACTTTAGAGGGACATATTTACCAGAGCGATTAGCGAGTATATCGCAACGCCTCTCGCAGGACTACGCATCGCGGACGGACTATGAAAAGGCGATTTACTACTATCAGCTTTATATGGACACTTTTCCCAACGTGGATCCAACTCCAGTTTACGTTTATCAATACGCGTCACGGTCGCTGAAGCTTGGTCCGGATGATTACGATGGGCGCGTGGAGCTGGCGAAATTCTGTCGTGACAGGGGTTTACACAGGTTTGCAAAAAAAGAACTGAAACGAGTTTTGATTGAAGACCGTGAGAACCAAAAAGCGCAGCAAATGCTGAATCTCTATGCGCAGGAGGATTTGAACGAAGCATTGTTTTTTTATGGTGACAAGCAATACGAAGTCGTGATCAAAATGACCCGAGACATCATTGACGAATACCCGAAAGCGTCACGAGTGATCGAGCAGGCATCGGAATTGATCAGCAAGGCCGAGAATGATTTAGCGCGCGAGCACCGTATTGCCGCGCAAAATGCCCGCGTCCTTGCTCAGCGCGGCAATGAGTATTTTGCACGCGCTGAGAGTTACATCAGTGCGCTTTATAGCTCAGAGCGGCTTCGCTCGGTTCACATCATTAGCGAGAAACAAGAGGCGATCAAGTATTTACGCCGGGCGATTTTTGCCTGGGAAAGCGCATTGCAACTTAACCCTGCTCTGGCAGAGATGAACCAGGAGGATCTGACAAATAAACTGCGCGATGCCAGGGCCAGGCTCTACGCCCTTGAGAATCCTGTGCCACTCCGTCTTCCACCCACAAGGCGCCGCACATGGTGAGGAGTTGTGAAAACCCGATCTCGCGAACAGTGATTTCACAATTCCTTCGTGCTCCCCTCACCTTTTTGGCTTGTCTCCAGTCTATAGAGTGAAGAAAAATCTTGCCTGTACCCGCAGGGACGCGGAATGCTCGTACTTTCTAAGGCATGTGATATCAGTGGTTTATGCCTAAGAGATCATTCTCCATGGATTCCTTTTGGCGACTTACGAGGCTATTGGAAAAATTGGACTTAGCCGATAAGAGACTGGTATACTTCATGCATATAATTTGTTGGGATAAAAGTACGGGGCAGCATGGTATGCGCACAATAAATATAAAGCGAGGCCAAAAGCGATGATGATGCACGCCCAGGAGAATCTGCTAGGACAAATACTTGTTGCAATGGGAAAGCTGGATCCCAATGACCTGGAGATGGCTTTGCGCGAGCATAGGAAATCGGGCGATCGAATAGGCAGTATACTGATGAAAATGGGGTTCTCAAGCGAGGACGATGTCCTTCGCGCTCTGTCTCAGCAATTGGCGATTCCATTTGTCAAGATTAGCGAGGTGGAAATTCAAAAGCAAGTCATTGAAAAGATACCCGCAAAGCTCGTCACCCATTATCGTCTTATTCCCGTTGCACATCAGGACGGCACACTGAAAGTGGCAACAAACGATCCGCTGAATATTCACGTGCTGGACGACCTGCGCCTGGCCCTGAAAACTGAGATCGAGCCAGTTATTAGTTCAACAAAGGAAATTGACGATGCAATCAAGAAATACTACGGCATAGGCGCTGATACGGTTGAAGAAATGATGAACGGCGAGACGGCGGAGGTTCTGGAGGTTGAGAGGAAAGACGTCGAAGACATTGATCAAATGGCCGAAGATGCCTCGATCGTGCGATTTGTCAACCAGATCATTGCCGAGTCCTTCACCGATCGGGCAACGGATATTCATGTTGAACCGCTCGAGAAGGAATTGCGCATTCGATACCGAATTGATGGGGTGCTCTATGAGGCGGCCATACCGTCGTCAATCAAACGGTTTCAATCGGCGATTATTTCGCGACTTAAGATCATGGCTGATCTGAACATTGCTGAGCGACGGCTTCCACAAGATGGGAAAATCAAAGTGAAAATGGGCGATATGGATTATGACTTGCGCGTCTCTTCTGTGCCCACACCGTACGGTGAGAGTATTAGCATTCGGGTTTTGAGCCGAGATTCCGACTTGTGCCGTATTGATCGGCTGGGATTTGACGAGCATCACATCATGCTGCTTCGGGAGACGATCAAGAAACCTCATGGGATTATCCTGGTAACAGGGCCAACCGGAAGTGGCAAATCAACCACCCTCTATGCTGCGCTCAGCGAAATTAATAGTGTTGAGAAAAAAATTATCACCATTGAGGATCCTATCGAGTATCGGATTCGGGGGGTAACGCAGATACAAGTGCAGCCGCAGATCGGGCTGACGTTTGGGCGCTGCTTGCGGACAGTTTTGCGCCAGGATCCGGATATTATCATGGTTGGTGAGACTCGGGACCAAGAAACCGCTGAGATCACTATTCGGACAGCGCTGACAGGACATCTGGTGTTTTCCACGTTGCATACAAATGATGCCTGCGGTGCTGTTACGCGCTTGCTTGACATGGGGATCGAGCCTTTTCTGCTTTCCTCGTCGGTGGAAGCTATTGTCGCACAGCGGCTGGTGCGGCTGTTGTGCCCGGATTGTAAAGCAGTTTATCAGCCACAAATAGAGATTGTGAATAAAATAAACGTGCAGCGTGATGATGTATCGCAGATAGAGTTTATGCGACCGATTGGGTGTGAAAAGTGTCGCTATACGGGCTATCGGGGCCGAACTGCTGTGTATGAAATGGTGAAAATAAATGAGAGCCTCAGACGCTTGATAGTAGATCGTACGGCGGCAAACATCCTCCGTCAGGAAGCTATCAGACACGGAATGCGTCCGATTCGCCACGACGGGTGGAGTAAAATCAAAGCGGGAATCACCACCATTGACGAAGTACTGCGAGTGACCATGGAAGACGAATTTATTGACTATGGGGACACATAAGGTATGTTGCGGAAGGTGCGAAGGATTGTAACTTCACACGTATTGTACACGGGTAATT
>CAZVVA010000161.1:0-8660 GCA_964630455.1 uncultured Candidatus Sumerlaeota bacterium | reverse complement strand
GAGCGTGGTGATTATGGAGTGGGGATTGGCCATTATCCTGATCGGTGGCGAGCGTTTGTCGCGCCGAATGCTGCTCACCGCGGGGCAGCGGCTTCCAAGCGATGCCCGGCGTGTGCTGGTTATCGGCGCTGGTGATGAGGGCGAAGCCGTGGTTCGTGACATGCTGAATAATCCACAGCGAGGGTATCGGCCGGTTGTTTTAATTGACGATGATCGGCGAAAAATCGGGCGGCGTATTCACAATCTCCAGGTGGTAGGCGACATTTCTCGTCTGCGCGATGCTATTGATCGCTATCGCATTGATACAGTGCTGATTGCCTTGCCTGATGCCTCGCCGAAAAAGATACAAGAAATCATAGTGGAGTGCAAAAAGACCCCTGTCTCCTTCAAGATTGTTCCCAGCATGCATGACCTTATTGAGGGGCGGGTTTCAGTTAGCGAAATTCGGCCCGTGGAGATTGAAGATCTGCTCGGCCGCGAGGCAGTTCGGTTAGAGCTCCCGCCAGACAAGAACTACCTCCACGGCGAACGGATCATGGTTACGGGAGCAGGAGGCTCGATTGGGTCGGAGCTGTGCCGCCAGATCGTCCTCTACCATCCGCAGAAATTGCTCCTTTTTGGCAAAGGAGAGAATAGCATCTACGAGATCGCCACGGAGCTGGGTTACCATTTTCAAGACGACACGATCGCCGTGGAGATTGGTGATGTCCGCGATCCCGAGAAGCTTGAGCACGTCTTTGCCTCTTTTCGGCCGACCATTGTTTTCCACGCTGCAGCTCATAAGCACGTGCCGCTCATGGAGCTGAATCCTGATGAGTCTGTGCGGAACAATATTATGGGCACCTATCACCTGACTCGGATAGCAGATAAATATCAGGTGAAGAAGTTTATATTTACTTCCACCGACAAGGCAGTAAGGCCTACCAGTATTATGGGGGCAACCAAGCGTGTGGGCGAAATGGTGATCTATGGCCTGGATAAGCACTCTGGCACGCACTTCATGGCCGTGCGGTTTGGCAATGTGCTGGGAAGCCGCGGCTCAGTCATTCCTCTGTTTAAACGCCAGATCCAACGTGGCGGCCCAATTACGGTGACGCATCCAGAGGCGTTGCGCTACTTTATGACAATCCCCGAGGCCGTGAGTCTGGTTATTCATACCGGGGCGATCGAAAAAAAAGGCCAGTTGTTCCTTCTTGACATGGGCACGCCGGTGCGGATCGCTGATCTGGCTGCGAATCTGGTCACGCTTTCAGGCTACGAGCCTGGAGTGGATATTGACATTGTTTTTACCGGTCTGCGGCCTGGCGAAAAGCTCTCCGAGGAGCTCCTGACAAAAGACGAAGGGGTACGTTCAACCGAGATGGGCAAGATTTTTGTTGTAGAGCCAGAGGTCGTGGATTGGGAAACCCTGCAGCGCCAGATTGCGCTGCTGGACGAATATGCTGCGACGAACGATCGGGCTAAAATTGTTGAGCTCCTCAAACAGCTTGTACCTGACTTCACCCCGGCGTATTCTAAGAGTGGCTAATAGGCCCGACCAAGAGCCGGACATGGGGTGCCAGGGCGTTATACGTTAGCTGGCACGGGTATGAGTGTACTTGCCGTGTTGTGGAGAAAAGGAGATCCGGTCTGGGGAGCATAATGCCGCAGACACTAACCAGAAGTGCTCGTGTCGATTGTACACAAATAGTGCCCTTTTTTGTTGAATTCGCTTTAGGATTGCTGGTACTGTCTTATGAGAAGATTAACAAAAAGCGCGTTTCAGTTTTTTATTAGTGCAAAATAACCGGTCCGAGAGTCGGCTGGTCAGAACGCTTGTAGCCAGCGGTCGGTTTTAGGTTTTCTCCTTCATAAGACTTTCACCTCTCCATGCTCCTTTTGTCCGCAGGTTTTTTCAGCAGCATTGTACGACTTTATAGGTCTGATGAACGTGTATAATAGAAGTGTCTGCATGTGGAGAGAGAGGTACGACGGAGTGGAAAGGCGAGGTGAATTGCCATTTCAGGGCGCTGAGTCTTTGTCCAAGGTGGTGAAGAACAACCATGAAAAAGAAGCTTTCTGACCTTATCCGGTCATCAAATTACGATGTTTACCGAATCTTAAAGAACAGCGAAGAATTGCCCTCGGCGCGGACTATGCTGTTGCTCTACCTGACGAATTGCGAGCTGGCAGTTGAGGGTACTCGGCAGAGTCTGCACTCGCTGGAAATTTGTCTGATTCGCGAATGCATCATGGCGTTCCGTAATATGCTTAAGCCGCGCAGCGAACGCCTCGCGCAGTTCAGTGTGCTTCAGTGCCTGTACGACGCGGTGTACAACCAGCAACAGAAATTTGACTATCCGATTACCAGGGCCTTTCTGGAAGAGATGCGTCACCTGTTGCGGGGCATTACGGGCCGGGTCAAGCTGTATAATATGAAAACCGCTCCGCAATACCTGTACGAGAATGGGCGCGAGGCAGCCATTGGGCGCTCAAGTGATCTGGATAGCCTGGGTGAGTATACGTGGTCGTATATAAATCGGTATGCTTCTGGACTGGATACGGATGTGAAGAAACGGCGCGCAGCTAATCGGAAGCGCATTCTAAAGTATTTCAAGGGCAAGCCAGAGGACTGGCGAAATTACAAGTGGCATTTGCGCCACGTGATTCGTGACTCTGAGACTTTGGGAGCTCTGGTTACATTAACCAAGCAGGAGAAAGCCGCTATTGACCTTGCAGTCAAGAACAATGTCCCCTTTGGCGTTACGCCTTATTATGCTACGCTGATAGACGTTGAGCCTTCGCGCGCGTATGACCATGCAGTACGGGCACAGGTGATTCCGCCACTGGACTATGTGGAGAAAATCATTGAGGGCCGCCAGCGAGGCGACAGCTCCCTGGATTTCATGCTGGAGTACGATACCTCACCCATTGACCACGTCACGCGGCGCTATCCATTGATTGTGGTGCTCAAGCCATATAATAGTTGCGCACAGATTTGCGTCTACTGCCAGCGCAACTGGGAAATCGAACACGTGCTCTGCGACCACGCGACTATTTCCAATGAGAAGCTTGAGGCTGCGTTGAACTGGCTAAAGCAGCGACCTGTGATCCGCGAGGTGCTCGTGACAGGCGGTGATCCTTTCATTCTTGGCGATGCGTACCTTGACCGGCTGATGGGAAGCCTGAGTGCCATCTCGCATATCGAGCGTATTCGGATAGGAACCCGAACGCCCGTGGTTCTGCCTCAGCGGATCACGACGAAGCTGGTCAACATCATGGGTAAGTACTCAAAGCCAGGGCACCGAGAAGTATGTCTGGTGACTCACTACGAACACGTCTATGAAATTACAGAGGAATCAATCGAGACTATTGAGCGATTTCGACGAAAAGGGATTGCAGTTTTCAATCAGCTTGTCTTCACGTTAGAGACAAGCCGGCGATTTGAGAGCGCGGCGCTCCGGCGCCTGCTTCGGCTGATCGGGGTTATTCCCTACTATACGTTTAACACAAAGGGAAAGGAAGAAACCAAGAAGTATCGCGTGCCGATTGCCCGTCTGCTACAAGAGCAGAAGGAGGAGGCACGGCTGCTGACGGGTGTGATGCGCACGGACGAAGCGGTGTACAATGTGCCCGGGTTAGGAAAGAACTACCTGCGGGCCGGCCAGCATCACAGTCTCATTTCCGTGCTGCCGGATGGAAGCCGGGTCTACGAATTTCATCCATGGGAGAAAAAAATTGCCCTGGCAGACACATTTGTCACGCGCGATGTTCCGATCTATGATTACCTCCAGGATTTGAAGCGGCGCGGAGAGAACATCAAGGACTACGAGTCAATCTGGTTCTATTTCTAGGCAAAATACGGCACGCTCTCAGTGCGTTCGCGCCAAGCGCACAAATTATGGTTTCCTGATCTAGTATCTAAGGTAATTTGCGCTGTCTACTGCCTACTATCTACTGTCTACTTGCTTTAGGCTGTCCAGCGCCGCAGATAGAGATCTTCTCCGCTGCGTTGGCAGACAGAATCTTATAATACAGGCATTAGGAAATGTATTGACAGTGGAAATAACGGCTGGGTACGCTATGATTTCTGAATGCGCAGTTGATAGTATAGACTTTTCTCTGGTGGAGGCCAGTGGATGCAATATCTGATGGGAATTGATGGAGGGGGCACTAAAACCCTGGGGCTCTTAGCAACGAAAGAGGGTCGGATTATCAAGAAAAAAACTGCAGGCCCGGGGAACTATCATGCTGTAGGTCGTGAGATGGTTGAGGCCAACTTGAAAGAAGTCATTCACGGCCTGTTGAATAAAAATTTTGACAACCTGGCCTGGTGCTACTTGGGGCTTTCTGGTGTTGGGCGGCCAAGCGATCATGAAGTTATTGAGCCGATTCTTGAGCGGATTGGAATAAAAGCGAACTTCACGCTTACGAATGATGCAGCTATTGCATTGATGGGGGGTGCATTGTCAAATGTAGGAATTCTGATGATCGCTGGCACCGGCTCTATTATTTACGGAATAGACGAGCGAGGAAACGTGCGTCGCGCCGGGGGCTACGGCCAGTATCTCGCTGACGAAGGTAGCGGGTATCATCTTGGTCTGAAAGGACTGGTCAGTATGATGAAAGGCTACGATGGCCGAGCGCCCAAGCCATCGTACAACGACCGAATTTTACAGGTGCTCTCGCTGGAGAGCCCGATGCAGCTGGTGCCCTGGATATCCGGGCTCAAGTCAATTAAAGAAGAAGTTGGCAAGTTCGCGCCGATGGTGCTGGAAGCAGCGGAGTCAGGAGACCCGATTGCCAAACGCATCGTGAATGAAGAGATTGGTGATTTGCTGGAGGGTGTCCGGGCTGTACGCAGTGGCCTGGATCTTCAGGCGGATACTGTACAAATCATCCTCACGGGTGGCGTGTTTGAACACAGCGAATACTATTTTAATCGTATGCGGGACGTAATAGGAAGCGGTGTGACTGGCGCGGAGGCGATTCGGCCCAAAAGCTCTGCAGGCGTTGGGGCGATCATTGGCGCGGCTGCGAAATTGGAAATTCGATTGACCCCGGATTTCCTGAACAACCTGACGACATCGTGGGAAGAATTCAAAGAGTGATAGGCCTCTGCGGCATACCGACACCCCGGAAGGATACTCTGCGTATGCTGAAACAGGGAACTGACATCCGCATCAGAGGCTTTTAAGGCAAATTTGACAATAATAACACCGCGAGAAAGGAGGAGGGGAGAAGTATTCATCTGAGAAGTGGTACTTCGCGTGCCACTTTGAATACGTCTCCCAGGCGAGGCTCATGCACGACAAACCGCTCATAAGCATTGTAATGTACTATGTAGAGGATCTGCCGTACGATACTAAAGCCATTTTTCCACAGATCATAGACAGTGTCTGCACACAACACTATACGCCACTTGAGCTGATTATCGTGGATAATCGCGGGACGCAGTCGAAGCTTGACTTCATTGACACGATCCGCATAAGTGGCGACTTTTCGGTGGAACACCTGCCAGGATCGTTCAAGAATCGAGCGGCCATGCTAAATGCCGCCGTAAAGCGGGCGAAGGGAAGGTACATAGTCCACCTTGACAATCTTGCCAGTCCAGTCGTGCTTAAACACAGCGCGGTTGATGCCTTCTTCTGGACAATGCAGCGTGATACGAAGGTAGGAATGATCTACTCAGATTACGAACTGGCAGATGAGGCAGGTGGGTGCTTGGAACAGCATCTTCTTGACTATCATGCTGGTCGCCTGCGGGACAATATAGATTTTGGCCGGGTCATCATGTATCGCAAAGAAGCAGTGGAAGCAGTAGGTGGAGTTTGCGAAGACTACTCGGTGGGGGAGCTGTATGATCTGCGTCTGAAGCTGTCGGAGAGCCACGGCATCCGACACATCTCGAACAAAGTCCGGGGCTCGCTCTACACTGTGGTGGCAAGCAAGAAAGGACACGACGTCTTCGACTATCTCCTAGCGAGCAAAGAGAACCAGCTGGAACTTGAACGCATCTGTACGGAGCATTTAAAGCGCACCGGAGCATATCTTGCACCAGGAGCCAATTTCCATCGTGTCACGTATACACCAAAAGAGGAGGGGAAATTTGAGGAATGCATTGCGAGTGTAGTGATTCCGGTAAATAACCGTCCGGAATTCATCGGCACCGCCATTGAGAGTGTACAAAACCAGACAGTGAAAAATGTGGAAGTTATTGTGATGGTTAATGGTGGGGAGAAAGACGCAACGGCCGAGGAGGTTGAGCGCTACATGCAGGGGGGAGATGCATACGACCCCGATGCTCCTAAGGTTCGGCTATTCGTCCTGGACATTAATAATATTGGCCTCTGTTTGAACATGGGAATTGCCGCGGCGCAGGGAAAGTACTATGTGCAGCTCGACTCAGACGATCGGCTTAAGCCGAATGCGATCGAGAAAATCATTGCGGAATTTGAAAAAGATCCCACTGTGGGCATGGTCATCGGCTCTTATGAGGTCTGGGAGAAAAGCGAAACCACCAGCGAGATCACGCGGAAAGAGGATATTCCGGTTGTCACTCACGATGAGTGGACGCATGAAAATGGTCGCAATAACCTGCTGCGGATCAATGGGGCAGGAGCACCGCGGGCCGCGCACATTAAGGTTATCAAGGAGCTGGGATGGTTTGGTCTGAATGACGAACGGTTCTCTCGCAACTACGGCGAGGATTACGACCTTGTGCATCGCATCAGCGAGACCTATAACATCGCCCGCGTCTTTGATCCGATTTATGACGTCATTCGCCACACGGGCGGAACAGACCATAGCATTGACCAGGCTACGATTGACCGCAACGACGAAGCCAAGGATTGGATGCGCCTGAAGACCTTGCAGCGGAGGAAGGTAATTAACAAAATATTACAGCAACAGCAGCAGAAGAAAGGGACGTGACGCTACACAAGGTCGTAGACCTGCCGTAGCCTTGGCGTAGGAATGCGCATCTACAAGGAAAGGATCGGATAGAACTGTCATGCAAGCTGTGATTCTTGCCGCGGGGGAGGGGACTAGATTACGACCGCTCACGTATCAGACGCCAAAGCCATTGCTGAAAGTCGCAGGCAAGCCGATTCTCCAGTATAATCTCGAGCAGCTTGAAGGTCTGGTTGACGAGGCTATTCTGGTGATTGGCTACAAGGGTGATCAGATCAAGGACTATTTTGGCACGCAGTTCCAGGGTTTGCCGATTCGTTATGTCCAACAGAAAGAAAGGCTCGGAACAGCGAATGCCGTGGCGCAGGTGGAGTCGCTGGTCACGGGCCGCTTCATCGTGCTGATGGGTGACAATATCTATCATCGCGACGACATTCAGCGTTGCCTGGACTACAAACTAGCGGCCCTGGCGATGGAGGTTGACGATCCGTCGAAGTATGGCGTCTTTATCGTGGACGATCACCTGATTCGGGACGTCATTGAGAAGCCCAGCGAGCCGGTGTCGCGATTGGCAAATACTGGCTTATATGTTCTGACCGACGAGATCTTTGATGAAATCAGGCACTTGAAGAAGACGCACCGGGCAGAGTACGAGTTTACCGATGCGCTGCGCACCCTGAGCAAGAAGCGCGATATCCACTGTGTGCTGGTTTTGCGGATGTGGATTCCTATTGGCTACAAGGAGGATCTAGAGCGGGCGAATCAGCTGCTTTCGGGCCGGACCGACTGAGCCGGGTTGTGGCTGCCTGCGTATCTACTCATGCGCGGCTGTGCAACGGCGCGATTCTGCGAATGAGTGGTGTGCCTTCAGGGTTCAAAGTGCCGGCCATAGGCATGGGTTCCAGTGCATGCTTTTCACTCAGATCGGTGGCCAACAGGTAGGAGGAATTGTAATTGATGTCCAAAAAGTCTACGCCTGTTTCGCGACAGATACCCATTCCGTCTGACCGTCGCAGGGCTTATCGGATACGGCGGCGTCACTACGTGGAGAGGTATGATCTGATCGGTCTGGAGTTTGAGGATCAGGCGCCACAGCTGGAGCAAGAAAATCAAAAGCTGACGGCTCAGGTGAATACACTTAGTGAGCGCCTTCTACGGACGCGAGCGGACTTTGAGAATTTCCGCAAACGGACTGCACGGGAGCGCGACGAGCTCGTCCAGCTTGCTCATGCGGATCTTGTTGCTCAGCTGCTTTCTGTGCTGGATAATTTCGAGTTGGCCCTTTCTTCATCTGCGGCGGCGACAACCGATGCCAACGCACTACTGGAGGGAGTCCAGATGATCCAGAGCCAGCTGCTTACCGCGCTTGGCTCCCTTGGCCTGGAAAAGATTGAGGCGAAAGGAGAAATCTTCAATCCGCACTTGCACGAGGCGGTGGGTGTAGTGGAGGCATCAGGCGCGAAAGAAAATACTGTGGTGGAAGTGCTTCGTCCTGGGTATATGCTCAAGACGAAGGTGCTGCGGCCTGCTATGGTCAAAGTGAGCAGACCGAAACCTGCTCGCCGCAAAGAAAAATAGGACAAAGAGGCCGTGCCGCTGCACTTCCATGTGCTTCACGGCGCTTGACTCACGGAAAAAACACGGTCTCATATCTTCTGAACTTTAGAACTTTTTCTAAGTAGCCCAGGTGCGGTGAGGCTTTAAGAGCCCCAAGAAGGGCGTTAAGATACGCGAATTATCCACGATGCCTTTGTTTGAGGCCGCCTTGA
>CAZVVA010000160.1:0-8672 GCA_964630455.1 uncultured Candidatus Sumerlaeota bacterium | reverse complement strand
CCAGAGCATTCGACGTCTGCCAACACCCAAGGAAATCAAGGAAATCCTCGATCAATACGTCATTTCTCAGGACCATACCAAAAAGATCCTCTCTGTGGCGGTGCACAATCACTACAAGCGAATTTTGCACAATCTTTATAGCGAGGACGTTGAGCTCGAGAAGAGTAACATTTTGTTGATCGGCCCTACCGGATCGGGCAAGACCCTGGTGGCGAAAACCCTGGCAAAAATTCTCGACGTTCCATTTGCCATTTCCGATGCAACGTCACTTACTCAAGCCGGCTACGTCGGCGAGGATGTCGAAAATGTCCTACTCCGCCTGCTTCAGAATGCCAATGGCGATATTGAGCGGGCGCAGAGAGGGATTATCTATATTGACGAGATTGATAAACTTGCGAAGACGGCTCAGAATGTCTCGATTACTCGTGATGTCTCAGGCGAAGGCGTTCAGCAGGCACTTCTGAAAATCCTGGAAGGGGCAATTGCCAACGTCCCGCCAACCGGTGGCCGCAAGCATCCTCATCAGGAGTATATCAAGGTTGATACAACGAATATTTTGTTCATCTGCGGTGGCGCCTTCAGCGGCCTGGAGCAAATCATTGAAAGGCGCGTGGCAAATCGCACCATGGGCTTTGGAGCCGATATCGTGGGCAAACAGGAGAAGAACATAGGTGTCCTGCTGCGCCAGGTACAGTTTTATGACCTCCTGAAATACGGCTTCATACCCGAGTTTATTGGCCGCTTTCCCGTCACTTCTACCCTGGACAAGCTGAACGAGGAGGAGCTGATCGAAATACTCGAACGGCCCAAGAACGCCATTGTGAAGCAGTACAAAAAATACTTCGAGCTCGAAGGCGTTGAGCTGGAATTTACAGCCGAGGCACTCAAGGCCATTGCGCAGCAGGCGATGGAGACGGAAACCGGTGCTCGCGGACTTCGCACGGTCATTGAGGAGATCATGCTGAACATCATGTACGATCTCCCGACACGCGCCCAGGAGATCGCCCTGTGTCGCATTGATGCTAATGTAGTGAAGAACCGCGAGAATCCAGTGTTTATCCTGCGGGAGAAAAAGGAACTGGCCTGAGCTGAGGCTCCGTTTCACTAGGAATTACTATGGACAGGGATGAAACAGCCATATTTCCCGTAATGCCTTTAAAGGAAATTATAGTATTTCCTAATAATATCACTCCGCTTTACGTGGTTCGTCAGAAGTCGCTGGCTGCACTCGAAGAAACACTTAACCGCGACAAACAGATCTTTCTCACTGCCCAGAAAAACCCCGATGTCGAAAATCCCTCAGCAGAAGACCTCTACCACACAGGCACCGTGGCGGAAGTATTGCAAGTGCTTCGCGTGCCTGACGGCTCAGCAAAGATTCTTGTCCAGGGCCAGTACGTTGGCCGGATCGTTGATCTGCTGAAGAATGACAAATTCCTCCAGGCACTAATCGTCCGCCTGCCAACCCAGTACCGCTCCTCCAAGCATCTTGAGGCGCTCATGCGCACCACCTTTCGTCAGTTTGAAACCTACGCCAAATTGTCCGACAAAATTCCCGAGGATCTCTGCCTTAGCATTAAGAACATAGATCACCCCGCCGGTCTGGCCAATGCTATCACCAATCATACTGCCTTAAAAACAAAAGATAAGCAGAAGATTTTGGAAACTTCCCGGGTGGAAAAGAAATTTCTGCTCCTCACTCACTTTCTGGACGCTGAGAACGAGCTGCTTGAGCTGGAAAATAAAATCCTCTCACAGGTCAAATCGCAAATCGGCAAGAGCCAGAAGGAATACTACCTCAGTGAACAGCTAAAAGCGATTGAAAAGGAGCTGGGCATCGCGAGCGAAGAGGATATTGAGATTGAGGAGTTGGCCGAGCGCATTGAAAAAAATAAACTCCCAAAAGAGGCACGTGCAAAGGCGCGGAAGGAAGTCTCGCGATTGGCCAAAATGGCGCCACTCTCGCCAGAAGCGACGGTGTCGCGCACCTACCTCGAGTGGCTCACTGAGCTACCATGGGGCAAGCATAGCAAAGACCATCTCGATCTCGACCGCGCTCAGCGTATTCTCGACGAAGATCACTACGGTCTCGAGAAGATCAAAGATCGTATCATCGAGTACCTTGCCGTGCATAAGCTGGTCAAGAGTATGAAAGGACCGATTCTCTGCTTTGTAGGGCCACCGGGCGTGGGTAAGACATCGCTGGCGCGGTCAATAGCCCGCACCCTTGGCCGTCGTTTTGTCCGTGTGTCGCTCGGTGGCGTGCGCGACGAAGCTGAAATTCGCGGCCATCGCCGCACTTACATCGGCGCCCTCCCTGGCAAGATCATTCAGTGTATCAAAAAAGCCGGCTCCATTAATCCTGTCTTTCTCATGGATGAAATTGACAAGATGAGCGTGGACTTCCGAGGCGATCCCTCTGCTGCACTGCTCGAGGTCCTCGATCCCGAACAAAACAAAGCTTTTAACGACCACTACCTTGAAATTGACTTCGACCTTTCGAAAGTCCTCTTTATCACCACGGCAAATACTACTGCCGGCATTCCTCCGGCTCTCATTGACCGCATGGAGGTACTGCGCCTTGCGGGGTACACCCAGGACGAAAAGCTCGAGATCGCCACGCAGTTTCTCATTCCCAAGCAGCTCAAAAGCCACGGCCTGACTAAACGGAATATCTCCTTTTCAACCAAGACACTTGAACTGATAATCACGGGCTACACGCGCGAAGCGGGCGTGCGCAACCTGGAACGCGAGATTGCCAGCATCTATCGCAAGGTGGCGAAAAAAATGGTGCACAAGAGCCGTAAGTGGCTCGAGAAGATTGACCTTGAAAAAGTGCGCGAGTACCTTGGCCCGGTTCGCTTTAAAGACCTCGCGCTTCATAAAGCCACGGAGATCGGCGTGGCTACAGGGCTCGCGTGGACTGACGTTGGCGGCGAAATACTCCCTACCGAAACTACCATTATGAGGGGCAAAGGTAACCTCGTGCTGACTGGCAAGCTCGGTGAGGTAATGCAGGAATCCGCAAAAACCGCGCTCAGCTACATCCGCTCTCGTACTACGAAGCTAAAAATCAACGATAACTTCTACAAAACCACCGACATCCACATCCATATTCCGGAAGGCGCGATTGCCAAAGATGGCCCATCCGCCGGTGTCACCATGGCTACCTCCATGGTCTCTGCGCTCAGTAACTGCCCCGTGCGCCAGGACATTGCAATGACTGGCGAGATTACGCTGCGAGGTAAGGTGCTCAAGATCGGCGGACTGAAAGAGAAAATCCTGGCCGCACATCGCGCCAATATTCGTACCATCATCATCCCGAAAGACAACAACGACGATTTGGAAGAGATCTCTGACAAGGTGCGAAAGGACATCAAGTTCATCCTTGTCGAGAATCTCGATGAGGTTATCGACGCCTCTCTGGTCAAGAAACTAGCTGCCAAAGGAGCCCGCTCCTCCAGCGGCACGTCTGTGCGCAAACACACCGGCGCTCAGGCCAGCATCACCAAAACCCCCGACACCGGTCCGCATCCACCCCTGCCTCAGGGCCGGGGCAGATCATAAGTTCCGCCGAAAGCGAACAAGCACTTCCTCCCTCATTTTCTGAAAGCCCATAGTCTACGTTCAATTAACGTTCACTCCAGGTCCAGTGATGAAAATGTTTTGAATCCACGAACAATCTCGGAGAACGGATACTAACGCACCATTTTTTGCGTAGGGGCACGCCGCGGCGTGCCCCGATAACGTCCATCAAAACAATAATCCTATAAGCATAAGTCGGCATCACGCAAAATTCATCGCTATTTGCAGCAGCGTGATCCGAAGTTCATATTGACCTTAATTGCATCTTTTAGTAATACATATTTGCTAAAAAGGCTACTTAGCAGTAATAGAAGAAAATGATGTCTCTTTATTCAGAGGATCTGAAATGCCTGCCAAAAGGTAGGGGGCAGGTTTGAAACCTGCCCTTACGGTTGAACAATTTGGACAACCCGTGTCTAATGGGATACATTTCTTGTTATGCCGAACTATATACATGGAATAATAATCGTAGGGGCAACCCTCGTGGTTGCCCAACATAATAGGGCAGGCACAAGGCCTGCCCCTACGTTGAGGGGAAATTGTCGGTTAATTTGAATCATTCTGTGTTCATAAAAAGGGCACGATATGCGCGTTAAGACGGCAGAATTTCTTCGCAGTACAGTGCGGCGTGCTGACTTTCCTCGCGACGCACTGCCACAGATTGCCTTTGCCGGCCGCTCGAACGTGGGGAAATCCAGTCTGCTCAACACGGTCGTGCGTCGGAAAAATCTTGCCCGCACCAGCGCCACACCAGGCCGCACGCGCCAGATCAACTTCTTCCTCATCAACCGCACTGTCTACTTCGTTGATCTTCCCGGGTATGGCTATGCCAAGGTTTCCAAAACAATGCGTCGGCAATGGGGTGCGCTTGTCGAAGGCTATCTGCGCGACAATCCGGCACTCAAGGCATTCATCCTGATCCTGGATGCACGGCGCCTGCCTGAAAAAGAGGAGCTCGAGCTGGTAGCGTGGCTCGACCAGCACCGCATTCCCTATTTTATTGTTTTGACCAAGACCGACAAGCTCTCGCGCCGTGAGCTCGTGTCTCAGATGAGCCGGATCACTGCTGCATTTTCGTGCGCTGAGGCGATTCCCTTCATTGCCTTCTCTGCCAGAACAGGCGAGGGCCGCGACGAGATTCTGAAAATGATTGATTCTCACCTCAAGAACGCGTAAGAATCCTACCTAGAGCTAACATTATCGAAAGAGCCGTTGCTTTTCGTGCGGCGCTTTTTTCCGCAACCATGCAGAGCGCATCTTTTACGTGCTCCAGGTGCGGCAACGTACTATCGTGATTAGCCAATGGATGCTGCCAGTCAGAAGCTGCTCGAGTTCGACAAGGTCAAGGCAATTGTAGCTCAGTACTGCATCTCGCCTCTCGGCCAGGAGAAGACACACGCGCTGGAGCCGCTCACGGATCTTGCCGAGCTCAGCAAGGCGTTTGAGTTCGTGCGCGAACTCATGGCGCTTCAGGAGTCAGGTGACGAGCTGTCGCTGGGTGAGCTGACAGATCTGCGGTTGCTCTGGAAGCGCCTCGGGCCGCAAGATGCAAAGCTCGACGCAGCCGAGCTCCTCGCCGTGGCAACGTTTCTTCAGCTAATCGCACGCGTAAAATCGTTCTTAAGCAAGCACCGGCACATCTGCCCGAACCTTTACGTTGCCTTCAATGCCCTCACACCCCTCAACGATCTCGAGCGTCTGATCCGCTCGAAAATTAACGAGAAGGCCGAGGTGCGCGATAATGCCTCGCCCCTGCTACACTCACTCCGCAGCGAGATTCACCACCTCGAAACTAAAATTCAGCATCAGCTAGAGCAAATGATTCTCTCGCTCAGAGACTCCTACATTTTGCAGGACGATTATTATACACTCCGTGGCGGCCGCTACGTGCTTCCCGTCCGCGCGGGGAGTAAAGGCAAGATGCGCGGTATCGTGCATGGCGCCTCGCAGACCGGCGAGACGATTTTCATCGAGCCGTTCGAAATGGTTGACGTGGTAAACGAGATTGCAGACCTACGCCTTCAGGAGCACGAAGAGGTACGCAAAATTCTTATTGCCCTTAGTAATTCCCTGCGTGCTGAGCTCGGCACAATCGAGCTGAACACAGCACTTATAGCGGATCTCGATTTTATAAATGCCAAGTCGCGCTTTGCTACGGCACACGAGCTCAGCATTCCCGATCTATCGCTCGCGGAGCCACTGGCGTTGGTGAAAGCGCACCACCCGCTCCTCTACCTCTGTGCACGCCGGCAATCTGTTCCTCTGGATCTTCGCCTCGAACGTGAGAATCGCGTGCTGGTGATTTCCGGGCCAAATGCTGGCGGCAAGACTACGGCACTCAAAACTCTCGGTCTTCAGGCCCTGATGGCACAATCCGCACTTCCCGTCCCTGCTTCGCCCGGTTCCGTGTTTCCGATTTTCTCAAATATCTTCGCTGATATTGGTGACGAGCAGGACGTCACGCAGGGCATCAGCACCTTCTCCTCGCATATTCACAATATTGCACGCATTCTCGGGCAGGTTGATCAGGAGAGCCTCGTGTTGCTGGATGAGCTTGGCACTGCTACGGATCCAACAGAAGGCGGCGCACTGGCTGTCGCGGTTTTGGCAGAGAGCAGCAGCCGAGCTGCGCTCACGCTAGCGACATCGCACCTGTCAGTGCTGAAACAATGGGCGCACAGCTTTCCCGTAGCCCGCAATGCATCGTTTCGCCTCGATGAAATGACCAAGCGTCCTTCTTTTATCCTCTCCATGGATGTGCCGGGAGTGAGCGAAGCTCTTATCATCGCCTCCAGTGTCGGCTTGCCACCGGAAGTTATTGAGCGTGCAAAGGCCATGCTTCCTGCTGGCGAGCAGCAGCTCACCGAGCTCATCATAGCGCTTCAAGAAAAGGAACAGGAGTTCGCGCGCCTGGTGGGTGAAGTGGATCGCATGAAAGAGGCGCAGACGACAGAGTATGAGCACTACAAAGCCTTGCGTGAACAGCTGAAGCAGGAGAGGCGCGGAATGCGACGGCGCTTGCTTGACGAAAAGGAGCACTTACTGGCAGAGGCTAAGGCACTGATCGAATCGAAAATCGCCCATTTCCCCTCTCGCGAGTCCATTGTCCGGGCCAGGGAGGAACTGAGCGGAATGATTCGCGAGGTCGAGGCGGAACGCCGCACGCTCGAGCAATCCGCTTCCGCAGAGTTGCTCGAAACTCTCTGCGAAGGCCATTGGGTTTATGTTCCCGACATGAATGATCACGGCGTAGTAAAACGCATTGATCAGGAGAAGGGGATTGCTTCGGTGCAGCTAAAAAATGTTGAGGTTGAGCTGCCGCTTGCAAAACTGTGTCTGCTCTCAGATGCGGAGCGCCAGCAGCTCGAGGCCATTCCTGCGACGGCAATCCATTACACACCCAAGCCAGACCTGCCCTACGAACTCGATCTGCACGGCATGCGCGTGGAGGAGGCACTGGAGCGTGTGGACAAATACCTCGACGATGCAGCCCTGAGCCAGCGCAGCTTCGCCAAGCTCTTGCATGGCTATGGTACAGGGGTGCTGCGCAAGGCACTTCACGAGTTTCTCGCCGCGCATTGTCACGTCAAATCCTTCCGCCTGGGTACAGTAGAAGAAGGCGGCGAAGCCGTAACCATCGTTGACCTCCACTAGGAAATTGACGCTAAACAGCCGCTTAAAGGATTGTCTACGCTTGAACATCTGCCAGCGATTCAGCGGTGATTCAGAAATGTAAGGGCGTATTGCAATACGCCCCTACGAAAGATATTTTTGTTCCTGTGTCGCCCAAGAGTAGCAATGCCTTTTCCCAGCGTAGGGGCCTTGTGCCAGGGGGGAGACAAAATGATTATGACCCAAACGGGTGTGACAACGGTTTCTCCTCACGTAGGGGCAGGGCTTGTACCTGCCCTATTGTTTTGGGCAACCACGAGGGTTGCCCCTACTATTATTATTGCACGCACATCAATCCGCCTAAGAAGAGCATCATACAGGGTGCAATTTTTGTGTAGGGGCAGGCCTTGTGCCTGCCCTTGTATTTTTCTTCTATCACGAAGCGCACGAAGGGCAGGCATTTCAGAGATGTTGTTTAACAAATTTCTGGCTCTGGGCGACGCCAGCGTTAGGATCAGTGATGCCTTCGTATTCGAGCGAGATGGGGCCGTTGTAAGCGCGCTGCTTGAGAAAGGTGATGATCGGGCCAATCTGGGCTGCGCCTTCGCCAATTGCACAGCCACGGTACTTTTTCCCCTCTAGTGATGTGCTTACCTCGCTTGGAATTTCCTTTTTAATCGCGGCAAAGTCTTTACAGTGGACATGAGCGATGTACGGTGCAAGGTGCTGGATTGCATCGAGCGGTTTTTCGTCAACTAGCAGGAAATTTCCCGTGTCGGCAGTTGCACGGAACCAGGGTGAGTTGACCTCGCGGATGAGTTCGAGGATCTGCGCACTGCGGCCGCTCAAGGTCCCGTGATTTTCCATGGCGAGCGTAATTTTGCTACCAGCAGCATGGGTGGCGCATTCACGCAAGGCGTCGAGGAACCAGGGTTTCGTACGCGCAAAGTCGAGTCCGGGCTTAGGCGAACCACCGAAGATGCGTAGCACGGGCGCGCCAATTTCTGCTGCTTCGTTAACGCCGCGTTTTACGTAGGCAATCGCCTTGCGGCGCTCCTCAACATCCGCATGCGCAAAGTCGTTGCCAATGGAATAGACGCCGATCTCTATTCCATGCCGCTTTGCAGCGGCTCTGGCGTGCGGAATATCCGTCCCGGCATCTTTCCAGAAGTAGTCGAGCAGCTCAACGAAGTCGTAGCCATGCTCGGAAGCGTATGCGAGAAACTGCTCTACTGTCATGTTTCCCTTGTGGTATTCCGTGACAAAGCTCCACATGCTAATCCCGAATTTCATAGTGCACTCTCCTTTTCATTGGTTCTTCTAGTACATCATCACACAATCTTTGATGGATATGCCCTTCAACAAGCTCAGAGTGAAGCAAGCAATTCTACCTGTTAGATTCAGTACAGTCAGCTACTACGTAGGGGCTCAAAATTTTGAGCCCCTACAGCTTCTGAAATCTTGAAAGAAGAATA
>CAZVVA010000159.1:0-8738 GCA_964630455.1 uncultured Candidatus Sumerlaeota bacterium | reverse complement strand
CCGACAAACAGTGCGACATTCACTGCAGGACTGCCAGCCTGGAGCTTCTCGCAATATCCCTCAATATCTGTCCATGTTATGTCCAGGTTATATTTTTTCATATCTTCCTGGATTTGAATACGGTATGGTCCTTGCAGAGGGAAGGCGGAAGATCCGCATTGGCCGATGACTTCAGTGGTAACGCCCTGGCGCAATTTGCTCTCGGCGTTCGGGTTGATGATCAGGTTCATATCCGAGTGAGAATGGGCGTCAATAAATCCAGGCGTAATCAACAGGTTGGTCGCGTCCAGTATCTCGCGCGCTTCCACCGAGCCTAACTGGCTAACTTCGGCAATTGTATCGCCTTGAATCGCCACGTCAGCCGCCTTGGCTGGTGAACCCGAACCATCCAGAATCGTGCCATTTTTGATCAGGAGGTCAAACACTAAAGTCTTCCTTTACCTATTTCGTACTAGTAGCAATATTCTCAGCCTTTGGGGTCTCAGCAAGAGGCCGTTTGAAAAATGCTCGCACCGCTAGCACAAGAACGCCAATTGCTAGAAGCAGGAGCAGAATATCCGTTGTGGCAAGCAGGTAGTTTTTGCTCTTGATGAATCGTCCCAGTAGTATCCGCAGCGCATTCAGGGTGGTCACAGCCATAAAGATCATTGGAAGCAAGGTGAAGAGAAAGCTTTTTCCTTTATGCAGCAGCCATAGCGAGATGGCAACGAGTGCGAGTGCAGCCACCAGCTGGTTTGCAGTGCCAAAGATTAACCAGAGCTTGCCAATGGCATTAGTATAGGCAAAGATAAACATCAGCACTGCTGATAGAGCTGAATTGAACCAGTAATGACGAAGAAGGTTTGGTGTATTGCCGTGAAATACAATATCCCAGAGCTCTTCAAACAGGTAGCGATTCATCCGCACAGCCGTGTCCAGCGTGGTCACAATGAATCCCTCGACTACAAGAATGCCCAGGACACTGCCAATGGCAATGGGCAGGCCGATGCTCTTCCACAGAAGTAAGCCGCAAGCCAGAGAAAAGGCAAAAATAGGATTCGAAGTCCCCCCTGCCCCAGGATGCACGATTGATTTGTATTCATCCATTGACAGCATAGACGCAGCAGTCACGATCACCAGCACGCTCAGGGTTGACTCCAGCAGCATCGCGTAATAGCCCATCTTAGTCTGGCTCTCCTTCGCGATTTGCTTCACTGTAGTACCACTGGCAACCATCGAGTGAAATCCTGAAATTGCTCCACACCCGATGGTTATAAAGAGAATTGGCCACATGGCCCCTAATATGGCTGTGCCTTCCGCAATATTCAGCGCCGGAATCTGAAAATGGAAACCCTGAAAGCCGTTTACCACCACAGCAACTGCCAGCATGCCCAGGCCACCATAGAGCACCTGCACGTTGATAAAATCACGCGGCTGCAAAATGAACCAGATGGGTATCCCTGCGGCAATCAGGGTATAAATGCTAATGATGACCATCCACGCATTCTGGCTGACCGAGATGGGATAGCGAAATCCCAGCAAGACGGAGACGATGCAGATACCTGCGGCGATCAGAAATGCCTGAAGCGTCTTCAACCGGCGCTTATAGATCAAAAAGCCCAGCAGAGGAGCGCAGCAAGTAATAAAAATCACCGAGCTTGAAGCAATACCACCAATTCTGCCCTGAACAACTCCTCTGGCATCAACTGTAGTCTTTAATAATGTCTGATCTGCCGGGAGCTGCAATTTCTCCAGCGGATATACTGAAGTTAATGAGATTGCGGCCAGTTTCAGAAAAGCTGACGTTACCAGAATAATCATGATCAATAGAAACAGGATAAAAAGGAGGAAGCCGGTATTGCCGAGAGACTTTCGGGCGATTTCAGCAATGGATTTTCCACGTTCCCGCAGACTTGTAAAGAGGGCGGTGAAGTCGTGTACGGCGCCGAAGAAAATACCACCAAACACAACCCAGCACCATGCAGGCAGATACCCGTAGATCAGGGCAAGAATAGGGCCAACAATTGGGGCAACACCCGCAATCGTTGCATAGTGGTGAGCAAAGACTACCGAGGGTTTTGTCACGACATAATCGCGGCCGTCATGTAGTTCCACAGCCGGCGTTGGCCGACGATCATCCACATCGTACACGCGCGATATATAGCGCGGATACGTTCGACCGGCAATGAGAAACAACCCAATCGCAACCAAAAACAGAAAAATGATATTCATTACCACCACCCTGACTGTGTCGTCGAAGCAAGAAGCGCGACCGTTGGCGATTTGTAAAAACGCCAAAGGGTAATTACTATATTAAGGCATTTTGTCAATAGTTCAAGTAGATTCTTGAGCAGCACTCGTATGTCTGCACAGCACGGTCGCGCGGTAGACACCCTGTTGAATCACTAATATGGCGAGCGCAAAGAAGAATTTACAAAATGGTGAACGACGGGCCGAGAAAACAAACGCATGTCTTCCATTCAAGTATGTCTTGTATCGTCCAAATCCACAGGCCAGTCCCTGGAATTGGCAGTAATGCCGATTCTCTTTGACAAGTTTTACCCCTCCCAGCTATATACTGTTTAAAGCAATCTCTTTTTCATTTGCTATTCCAGTCAGGAGGTGTGGATTAGATGATCGAGTTGAGTGTGAAAACACGCACACGTGTTGAATTTGTTGATATCACAGCACAGATCGCACGCACGATAAGCGAGCAAAACTTTCGCACCGGAGTTTGCGTGGTGTATGTTCCCCACACGACAGCCGCGGTGACGATTAATGAAAATGCTGATCCATCAGTGGTGGCAGACATCATCGCCGCGCTGGACAAACTTGTACCCTGCGATTGGCAGTACCGCCATAGCGAAGGCAACTCTGACGCCCATATCAAGGCAAGCCTGGTTGGCTCTTCGCTTTATCTTATCGTCGAGAACCAAAAGCTGCAGCTCGGCACATGGCAAGGGGTCTATTTTTGTGAGTTCGATGGTCCCCGGAGCCGGCGCTGTTTCGTCAAGTTGCTGCCGGGATGAAAACGAACCAGAGGTTCAGAGTAGGGGATTTAGGTGGTGAGCGCATAAGAGCATTCAAATTGGTTCTGGTTTGCCACACTTCAGTAAGAAACTGTGATTGTGGCGCGGGCTGGGAAGTGCATGATGGATTAAAGACCCTTTGCTGTCAGCTCGGATAGATTTTCCTCAGGGGAATGGCCAGCAAAAAAGAGTGTGCAAGCTTCCCAGGCAATCAGAAAAAAATCTGCGGTGGGTGACCGAACGGGTGAAAAATGAGAATGTATCCATAGAGGAGGGGTAGCGTGAAGAGCAAGCTGTCAATGATGTCGAGAAAACCGCCGTGTCCTGTAAAGCTATAGCCAGAATCCTTTGCTCCTGCGGCCCGCTTGAGGCTCGACTCTGCGAGATCACCTATCTGGGCCGCTATCGTCAGGCTGAGCGTAAGCACGAGGAGCGTATGGTAATTGAGAAAGGCGAATAACCAGGGAACGAAATGTTTTAGCAGGACTGCGGCAATGATTGCCGCTATTGCACCACCGATCGCGCCTTCCACAGTTTTTTTTGGACTCATGCGGAGGGCGAGCTTTGTGCGTCCCAATTCGCGGCCGACGAAGTATGCCCCCGAATCAGTAGCCCAGACGATAATCACCATCAAAACAATCAGCTCTTTTCCCAGCGGAGAGAAGCGTAAGATCATCATCCCCAGACCAAGCGGCAATGCCACGTACAACGGTCCAAACAGCGTAACGGCGGTAGTTTGAATCACGTTTGTATAGCTATATTGAATCAGGTGGAAGGTGAACACTATAGCGAGTGCGGCTGCGAAGATGAAAGGAAGATGAACGCCTCGCGTCAGAATGCTATCGGCAAGAATCGCGACAGTGAACAATAAGCCTGGTATCCACTTAGGCCGTAAGTTGGCCAGAGAGGCCAGGCTGAAGTACTCGTATGTGCCAAAGAGCGCAATGGCAAATATAATTAGATACAGCACCAATTTAAGCTGCACGACAAACAGGCTGCCGAAGATGAGCGCAATGAGGATGAATGCCGAGCACATTCGTCGCAGCGTCATGCCCTAAGGACCTCCTTAGACCTTTCCAAATCGCCGCTCGCGTTTCTGGTAGGCGATTAGCGCTTCCATTAAGTCCGCCTTGCGGAAATCTGGCCACAACGTTTTTGTTACGTATATTTCAGTATAGGCAATTTGCCAGAGAAGAAAGTTGCTAATACGCATTTCTCCACTGGTCCTGATCAGCAGGTCTGGATTCCCAAGTTCAGGATGATACAGGTAAGTAGCGAAGCGCTCAGGGGTCAGATCCTGCTCGGTGATGCGAGCGGCCTGAAAGTCGCGAAGGATTTTTTTCGTTGCGTCAACGATCTCAGTACGGCTCCCGTAGCTCAGCGCCATGTTGAGTACCAGGCCTGTATTTTTTGCTGTTTTGGCAATTATGCCATCGAGAACGCGGCGGGTAGCTGGAGGAAGGTCATCCAGAGATCCAGATGCCACGAACCGCACGTTCTTCTTTTGCAGCTCAGGCAATTGAGCACGCAGATAATGGCGTAAGAGCGCCATCAGAGCCGTAATCTCTCGCTTCGAGCGAGTCCAATTCTCCTTCGAAAAGGCATAGAGAGTGAGGACACGAATCCCTAGCTCACCGCATGCAGTAACCACATGCCGGACTGCCTTGACCCCGGCGCGATGCCCGTGAATACGGTCTTTAAAGCCGTGCAGCTTTGCCCAGCGGCCATTGCCATCCATAATAATGGCTACATGGCGAGGCAGCCGGGCTGGGTCGATCTGTTCCTGCAGCTGCGCGAGCGTCGGCCGTTTCTGTTCTGGCTGTAGCTTTTGTTTACTCATCGTGACAAGATTATGACCACACATGGATCAGGATATGAGCAAGCGCCCAGCGGTGCGAATGCCCATCCCATCGTTGCGCAAAATGCGCTCGCTTCTACAATGTAGACCGTATATGAATGGTACACAAGCCGAAAAACAACAGGCAGGCGTGTGAAGGTCTCATGAATCCTCTAGACTTCCAGTATTTCTTCTTCTTTCGCTTTGAGCAACTGATTGATCTTCTCGATATGATCATCTGTAATCTGCTGAATTTTATCAAGCGCCTTGTAGCTTTCATCCTCGGAGATTTTATGGTCCTTTTCCATCCGCTTGACCTCATCCTTCGTATGGCGTCGTATATTGCGGATACTTACGCGTCCCTCTTCCGCCATGTGCTTTGCGACCTTGACCAGCTCCATTCGCCGCTCTTCGGTCAGTGGCGGAATATTTATACGGATCACCTTGCCGTCATTAATGGGTGTCAAGCCCAGATTGGCAGCCAGAATAGCTTTTTCAATAGCCGGGGCAACGTTCTTATCCCACGGCTGAATGACTATGCTTCGTGGATCGGGTGTGCTGAGCGTACTTACCTGTTTCAATGGCAATTGTGAGCCGTAGGCATCTACCACCACTTGATCAAGGATACCAAGTGACGCCCGCCCGGTGCGGATTGTGCTGAATTCGTGCTCGACGGCCTGAATTGCCGAGTCCATCTTGGCCTGAGATTCGCGAAACTGTTCCTTAAGCATTGTGCCTTCCTGTAACCAGTGTTCCGACTTGCTCCCCAAGAATCACACGCTTGATGTTGCCCTCGGTCATGACATTGAAGATAACAATAGGCAGGTTGTTTTCGCGGCAGAGCGAAATGGCCGTTGCATCCATCACGCGGAGGTTCTTGGCGAGCACTTCAGAAAAGCTGATAGTATCGTAACGCTTGGCCTGTTTATCAGTCTCTGGATCTGCAGTGTAGACCCCATCGACCTTCGTACCCTTGAGAAGCATCTCTGCTTCAATCTCATTGGCCCGCAGGGCTGCTGCGGTATCAGTGGTGAAGAAGGGATTGCCCGTTCCACCGGCAAAGATGACGATCCGTCCTTTTTCGAGATGCCGAATGGCGCGGCGACGAATGTAGGACTCAGCCACTTCTTTAATCTCAATCGCCGATTGCACGCGGGTGATGACACCTTTCTTTTCCAGCGCATCCTGGAGCGTCAGCGAGTTAATAATCGTCGCGATCATTCCGATGTAATCAGCTACCGTTCGGTTCATACCAGCCGCATCGGCTGAGGTCCCTCGGAAGATATTTCCTCCACCGATTACAACTGCCACTTGGACGCCCAGCTGCGTGATCTCACCTAGCTGTTCCGCGATCGAGTTGACAACGATGCGGTCAATCCCAAAGTCAGAATTCCCTCGCAGAATCTCTCCGCTGAGTTTTATCACTACTCGCTTGTAACGCGGCTGTTGTTTCATACGTCTGTTCTTACAGCGCCGAGTCAAGCCGCTCACGCGGTTTGCTCAGTCGGTCGCTGCCCCCTCATCAAATGGTCTCGCCAACCTTATATCTTGTGAAACGGCGGATAACTACGTTCTCGCCAGTTTTAGCAATGAGATCCTGCAAAACATTCTGGACGGTCACATCCGGGTTCTTCGCAAACGGCTGCTCCAGCAAACAGACTTCTGAGAAGAATTTCTCCAGCTTCCCTGACACTATTCGGTCAATGATCTTTTCTGGCTTACCTTCATTGCGAGCCTGAGCTGCGTAGATCGTCTTTTCGCGCTCCAGTACCTCGGATGGCACGTCCTCTCGCCGAATATAGACAGGCGCATACGCGGCAACGTGCATCGCAAGATCCTTCGCAAAGCTCACGAATTCTGCTGTACGGGCCACGAAATCTGTTTCACAGTTAACCTCAACCAGAACGCCGAGTTTGCCTGGCGGATGAATGTAGGCATGAATAAGGCCTTCCTTGGCAGTACGGCTTGATTTCTTATCCGCAATAACCTTTCCCTTCTCTCTGAGCAGCACCACTGCCTTCTCAAGATTACCACCAGTCTCAGTAAGAACCTTCTTACATTCCAGCACACCAGCTCCAGTTTTTTCTCGCAGTTCTTTAACAAGTGTAGCAGGGACTTCGATACTCACCCACGTTCTCCTTTCGTTTTGCATGTTGGCTGTGCCGCACCGTGTATGACATGAGCAATCTCGGATACCAGATGTCTAGACTTGCTCGCTCGTAGGCTTTTCATCCGGGGCTGTTATGGAAGACGGGGGAGGTTGTCCGGGGGCAATTGGCTCTTCAATCTTGGCCTCCATTGGCAGATCCGTATACTTATTTCCCTGATCAGGCTCTTCCCCTTCTCCCGGTGCCACTGCTTCGGCTGGCGCTGGAGCTTCGCTCTCAACTTTTGCCATCAATCCCTCGGTAACCGCCTGTACCATTTGGCCGCAGATGAGTTTAATGGCTCGAATAGCATCGTCGTTGCCAGGGACTATGTAGTCTATCTGGTCGGGATCGCAATTGGTATCAACGATCGCCACTATTGGGATTTTCAGCTTCCGCGCCTCCAGCACGGCGATCTGTTCCTTATGCGGGTCAACGACAAATACAATCCCCGGGAGCTTATCCATGTTCTTTACGCCAGACAGATTTTTCTGCAAAGACGCCCGCTCCTTCATGAAACGGCTGGCTTCTTTCTTGCTATAATTGTTTATCGTGCCATCCTCTTCCATCTTCTCTAGTTCAATCAGCCGTAACACGCTCTGCCGAATGGTGCGGAAGTTCGTCAGCATACCCCCAAGCCAGCGCGTGTTCACGTAGAACATATTACATTCCTTGGCAGATTCGTAAATGGTGTCGCGTCCCTGCTTCTTGGTGCCAACGAAGAGCATGGTATGGCCAAGCGCAACGCTATCGCGCACAAACTTATATGCTTCCCGTAAACAGCGAAGTGTTTTCTTTAAGTCTATGATATAGATGCCGTTTCGCTCCGTATAGATATACTTGGCCATCTTGGGATTCCACCGTCGGCTTTGATGGCCAAAATGGACTCCAGCCTCCAAGAGTTGCTTCATCGTCACATTAATCATACTACCTACGCCTCCTCAGATTGGTTTTTGTTCCTCGGCTGCCCTCGTTTGTCAGCGCAACCAGGTACGATTTCTGGCACCACACTGACATCAGACAGCGTGTGTGATTGCACGCAGAAACCCGATGTGAGAAAACCCTACTTCTACACGGTGCGTGACGAAATGCTGAAGGTATATAACAAAGGCACAAGCCACAGGCAAGGAAAATAATCCCTTGCCTTTGCACATGGCGAATTCGCCATGCGAACGCCCTGCCATAGGCTTCACGTACCGTATGAAGTCTGGAGCAGCAACGTCCTATTTATCAACCCTGTACTTGTAATAGGCGGCGCAGTTTCCTTCTGAGGAAACCATGCAAGCCCCGACTGGAGTTTCCGGGGTGCATACAGTTCGAAACAGGGGGCATTCAGTGGGCCTTTTTGTCCCTCGCAACACATCGCCGCAGATACACTGGGGGTGTTCCCGAGGCGGGTCAATGGTCACAGGAAAAACGCGATTGGCGTCGAATTCGCCATATTCAGGCCGAAGCATCAGGCCGCTCGATGGAAGAGTCCCCAGGCCGCGCCATGTTGCGTCACACGGCTCAAATACCTCTTGCATGAGCTGTTGAGCCCGCTGATTTCCTTCGGCAAGCACTACCCGCGAGTATTCGTTAACGACACGTGCCTCCCCGGATATTACCATTGAAACGAGCAGATGGATCGCCTTCAGGATATCAACGGGTTCGAAGCCAGCCACTACGCAGGGAATACCGTAGTCGTGCGCCAGAAATTCGTAAATTTCTAAACCCGTAACCACACTGACATGACCCGGACAGATC
>CAZVVA010000158.1:0-9153 GCA_964630455.1 uncultured Candidatus Sumerlaeota bacterium | reverse complement strand
TGACTCAGTTCCCGGGTGGAGGAAAGGTCGAAGCCATGGGAGTTCCAAACCTCACCGGCCCATCTGGCAAAGGCGCGTGGGGAGCGGTTGCAAGAGACTTCCCAACTGCAGCCAAGCATTGGGAGCTGTATCGATGAAGGCTAACGCTGACAAAACACGACCTTGCCCCTGGTGCGGGGAAGAAATTAAGAAGACGGCGGTTATTTGCCGCTTTTGCTACAATGACGTGACTCCGCGCGGTGAGCAGGCTGCACTTCAGTTCAAATCTGCCGAGGCGCCTCCTGCTGTGGAGCGGGAAGTTCCCGGCAAAGTGATGGCTCCCGGTGACCCGATCCTTGCCCGCCTGTCAAAACTTGTCCCCAAGAGACTTCTTGAAGGAATTGTAGGGAGTGCCGAGTCGATTGAGGAAGGTGAGCGTCGCCCGATCGCCATACTTTTCTCAGACATATGTGGATTCACCTTGCTGACTGAAGAGATCGGCATCGAAGCTATGAGTGACCTCCTTGATGTCATCCATGCCGCGATTGAAGACATTGTTAAGCACTATGATGGTATTGTGGAAAAGTTCATCGGCGATGCAGTGATGGCGGCATTCGGCGCACCTGCGGCACACGGTGACGATCCTGAACGCGCGATACGGGCGGCGGTGGACATTCGCGAAACCGTGCGCAAGATAGGCGATTCGCAGGGTTTGGCCCTTGATACCCATGGCGGTATCGCGTTCGGGGAGGTGGTTTTCAAGTCGGTCGGTGGAGAAGGACGATTGGATTTCAGGACGATCGGGGATGCGGTCAACCTGGCCTCTCGCCTTCAGGGTCTGGCCGGATCCGGCGAGATCCTCGTGGATCACCGAATTCATCAACAGACCCGTACTACTTTCGAATGGGAACACCTCGAACCTGTGGTGGTCAAAGGGAAGAGAGAGCCGGTACTTAGACACCTTGTGAGGGGCATCCGGAAGGAGTTTTCAAAGGTAGTTCTGGGCGAGAGAATCGAGATGGTGCCCCTTGTCGGACGTCGAGTGGAACTCGAGCTGCTGAAGGGAGCAACAAAGCGAACAGCAGAGGGAAATGCACAGGTAGCTATGGTGCAAGCTGATGCAGGTGTTGGCAAGTCGCGGCTGGTCTATGAATTGTATCATCAGCTGCCCGAGGGTAAATATCACTGGTTTACCGGACGTAGCCTTTCCTTTGGAACAAGTGTGCCTTTCTTACCCATCATCGCGCTCATGCGATCGATTCTTCGATTTCCATTCGAGAGTGAACAAACGATTCGCATTCAAGATTTGCGTCAGGCCGTAACGGGGATATATGGCCGGGCGTTGCGCCGGACTCGTTCCACATCAAAACGCAAAGAGTTGACTCGTCGGCGGGATTTTGTCATTAACGCATTGGCTGTTCTTCTGTCAATTAACCACCGCAAGAACCCATTGCTGGATTTGGCGCCACGCGAGAGGCGGGAACGCATTTTCACGGCCGTCATCGATCTGATCACGCAACTGTGCGCCGAGAAACCAACTATTCTGATCTTCGAAGACTTCCACTGGGCCGACAAAGATTCTCTCGAGTTGCTAGACCACCTGATCGTAAAGCTTCAGGCGAAGCCGGTAATGATGGTGATAGTAACGCGCCCTGAGTTACCCCATCGGTTCCCTATGGAAGAAGAGTTCTTGCGTATTTCCCTTGAAGAATTATCGGAAAAAGAAAGCAAACTTCTGCTCGCTCGACTGCTGCACCTCGAGCATCTGCCCTCAGCGTTGCGCGAGAAAATTCTAGCAAAGACCGAGGGGAATCCCTTCTACATCGAAGAAGTCGTTTTGAATCTGGAAGATAGAGGCATTTTGAAACGCCGGCGTGAGAGGTACCAACTGGTGCGCCCCTTGAAAGCAGTCGATATCCCTGATACCGTGGAAGGTGTGGTTCTGGCACGCCTGGATCGCCTTGAACACACGGTCAAAAGAGTTTTGCAATGCGCTTCCGTTATTGGACGGGAGTTTCAGTATAGTACCCTCGCCCATGTGATGGAAATCGGCAAACGGCTTCGCGCCTATTTGCTCAGCTTGGTCGAGAAAGACTTTGTGCTTCAGGGTACACTGCTCCCCGAGCTGATTTACATTTTTCGTCATGTAGTACTGCGTGATGCCGCATACGGGACACTGCTAGAGAAACGGCGACGCTTTTTTCATGCGCGAGTCGCCGAAGCGCTCGAAGAGATCTTTGCCGAGCGAGTAGAAGAGTTTTTAGAACTGATAGCCTATCATTACGAGCACGGCGGAGTGACCGAAAAGGCGCTGCACTTCCTTGAGCGGGCGGCGATCAAATGCGAAGGTCTCTACGCCAATATTGCCGCAGCTGATCACTGGGAAAGGCTTTTGGCCGTTCCGCAGAAAGTCGATCTGGCTGATGCTGATGTGAAGAGGCTCTGTCTAAAGGCCAACCTTTGCTTAGGGGAAATTTGCCGCCGAATAGGACGGCCGGAGCGTGGTGTCTCCGCGTTTCAGTCTGCCCGATCCATCGCTCAGGCGTTAAAAGATTCCGTGGGAGTGATTCGATCGCTGCTCGGCCTTAGCGAGGCCTTTCGACACTTGGGTGAAACCGAGAAGGGTCTCAAGGCTCTCAGAGAAGCCTTGCGGCGTGCGCGCTCGGCGAATGACGAGAAGCTTGTAGCGTCGTGCCAAAACTATCTCGGTCACTTTGAGAGGACACAGGGTAACTTTACGAAAGCACGGGCTGCCTTCGAAGAAGTATTAAGATTCGCCATCAAGACGGGCGATCGGCAGAGGCGTTATCAGGCGTTGAACCACCTTGGCGCGATTCGGATGTACAGCGGCCAGACAGAAGAGGCTAACAAATGTTATTCTGAAGCGCTGGAATTGGCGCGCGAGCTTGGCCGCGAAAACGAACAGGTGCAGATCGAACTGAACATGGGGATCAACCACTTGCGACTTGGCGAGTGCAGTGCAGCTGAGGAAAGGATTGCCGCTGCCTTGGCCCATGCGGAAAAAATCGAATTCGAGCGCGGTGTGCAGCTGGCCTTTTTAGCGCTGGTTGACCTGCATCTCAAGAAAGGGAATTTTCGCCGTGCAGCTACTTTATCACGGCGGTTATTCAAACGCATGGAGGAATCCAGTTTCAGCGACGTCCGGGCGTGTGCTCTGAGCAACCAGGCTCGCGCTTTTGTGGCTCTAGATAAGCTAGTTCCAGCCAAAAAGAACATCGAAGAGGCGTTGAAATTGGCCAGTGCGGATAAGAATTATTTTGGTTTAATAGATGCGTTGGCCGTGAAGACGGAGCTGCTGCTGGCTCGGTCCTCGAATAAGGAAGCTCTTGAAACCGCTCTGGAAATGCTCTCTTTAGTGAAACAGCACCATGATAGAGAGTTCCTTTCTATGGCGCAAACTTTGTGCGCACGATCCTTGCTGGCGCTCAATCAAGTCGCAGAAGCCAAGAAGCTAGCTTTAGACGGTGTAAAATCATCCCGTCGCGCAAAGATTCCACGTGATGAGGGTTGGGCGCTCTGGACACTGAGTCTTTGTGAGAAGGATCTAGGCCAGGAGACACGTGCAAGAAACTACTTACAGGCTTCGCTCAGATTGGCAGAACAGAGCCAGGATGCTACTTTGATATCCACTGTCCGTCAAACCCTCCGCGCTGTGTAATTAATGCCTTGACGTGGTTAGCCTCTAATCCCTTGTCTCTCCAGACAATTGAATAGAAATATTACGGCTGTAATGCTGCTTAAGTCCTTGAAAAGGAGTGCCGGGAGCGGGAATCGAACCCGCACGGTCCGTTGTGCGAACCGAGGGATTTTAAGTCGGTTTCAGCCCAATTCAGAAAACATTGAAAACGCTGGTGGAGCATACCGGAGTTGAACCAGTGACCTCCGCCTTGCAAGGCCTTAATGTGTCTTTTTGATAGGTCCTTTGCGCATAACTAAGTATAGAAAAGTCAGTATATTACAGAATTCCATCCTTTACATTTAATTTGCTTTTTTACACCCTTTTTGACCATCCATACTACGATCCTACTACGGTCTTACGAACGCTTAGTAAAAATGGGACTTTTAAGAAGCCACTGTGCTGATATTGTGCTAGATTGGATGCGCTAATATTCAGGCATTTGCGACTATTTGCAACTGTATGCAGAGATATGCAACTATCTGCAAAGCGGGTGGAATATTACTCTTAATCAGAAGGTTGGAGCCTGCCTGCCGGTCAGGCAGGATTCGATTTCTACACGGCCCACTGTTATTTCTATTCTGGGATTATACTTAAATAAGGGGAGTCAACACTTCAGTGGCAATAAGATTTTTGTACCTGGTCAGGATAAGAATCCTGATTTTCTGAGCCACTCAGGATCAGATGTGTCCAATGTTCTCTGACGGCGAACACGTTTGCCTTTCAAACTCGGCCTTCCTCAATCCTTAGAAACGGGGATTTCCTTTAACGGCGGGCTATCACCAGCTTACCTCGATGATAGTGCTCGAATTCTTGCCGCGAAACGATACCGTTCACGTTCGGGAAGTTTCTCATTCTCCAGCGCCTTGCGGTACACAGCGATAGCGTCCCCGGTTTTCCTTTGTTCCTCATAAATCTGGCCCAATAGGGCATAGGTCTCGGTGTAGGCTGCTTTTTGTTTTATCATCTGCTGAAGCGTTCTGATGGCGCCGTCCACATCACCCTTTTGGCGCAAGTAGAAAGCAAGAGTGTAGGAATATTTGGGCTCGTTCGGACTTAGTTCACTGGCTTTACGACACCACTCAATAGCTTCGTCAATACGATTCTTGGCCAGAATGACGCTCAGATTGTAGGCTGCCGGTGCAGACTTAGGATCGGCCTTCAAGGCGGTGCGAAATACCTTCTCTGCTTCTTCCATCCGCCCCAACTCACCCAATAACATGCCGAGGTTGAGGTTGGCAGCTAAGTTGTCAGGGTCAACCTCTAATGCCTTGCGCAAGCTCTGTTCTGCTTTCTTGTTGTCACCGGTAATATTGTAAGCAATCGAGGTATTGACGTAGGCTATCAGGAGGTCGGGCTGAAGTTTGAGAGCTGTCTTATAAGAATCAATTGCTTTATCAAATTCCCAACGGGCTGAGTAGAAGTTGCCGAGATTGTAATGAGACAGAGCGTCATCAGGCCTCACGTGCATGGCGGCTTTAAATTCTGCCAGGGCCTTATCCAGGTACTCCTGGTCTTTTTGCTTTATCATTTCCCGTGGGACTGCAGCCAGGGATGCCGCTGCACGTACTCTTACCAGCCGATACTCATCACGTGTTGCTGCGAGCAGTGGGTCGACAAATTCGCGAGTCAAAGAGTCACCAAGTGCATCCGCTATGCTAGCCCGAATTAATGGCGAAGAGTCATCTTTCAACACCTTGAGGATCACCGGCCATTTTTTTTCGTCCTCGCAAGTACGAAGCAGACGCACCAGAGAATTAGCAAACACCTCGTCGCGTGTCCCGCTTGTCACGTAGTCAAGCATTTCCGGCAAGCGCGACCAGTCGCGTTTGCGGGCTGAATCGATAAGACCTGCCACATGGAGAACCGGCTTTTGATAATCACGCTTACGCCATTCGCGTACATTTTTGTCAGCCCAGGCCGTGTCCTTGTCGGTATGACAGAGGTTGCAGGCGTTGGGCGATTTGAAAGCTATTGTTGTAGCTGGCATTGGTGGTCGCATTGAGTGATCGCTTCGTCGCATGCGCGCGAATTCGGTCATAGGCATGTGGCAGGAAATACACTTGCTGGCGTCGCTCTCTGGTGGGTGGTGAGAATGCGCTACTACGTCCTTGACGCGCTTCTCGTGGCATGGCATGCAGGCCTGGTTGGCCTTGTCTTTATCATTGAAGCGGTAACGGCCACTGGAAGTATGGCAGTGCGTACAGTCCAGCTTCCCTGATTTGACACAAGGGCTCATCCGCCACAGGGTATAGGTGTAATTCTCCCCGAGATCGCGCCCATCAGGATAAAAATCCCTATGTTCAAGTGTCGTGAGGTCAAAGTGATCGAAGTACTTGTCACCCGGCTGAAAGGTTGTGGTTATGGGTACCATCTTCGCGTGACACGGCGCGCACATTGTATTTGTCTGATCCTCGGTGAATTTCTTGAGTATAATGATCTTGAGGTCTTTCGGAATCTCTCCCTCTGGAGCCTCCCTGCATACGCGATTGTGTTCTTCGCCAGGGCCGTGGCAGGTCTCGCAATTGATTCCCGGCTCAGCCCAGACGGTGTTATAGGTATCTTTTTTCAGATCATAGTTTGTAGAAAGCTGGCTGACGTGGCAGTTGAAGCAGGCGGTATTGAAGGTATAGGGCCACTCCGTCCAGTTCACGGGTTCATCCCTCACATCGGTGAAGTGGCGCACACCGCTGGCTGCCGTGTCGTACCATTCCTTTCTGCGAACATCATAGGCAACGGGTAACGTCTGTAGCCTCCCCCTCTCCAATAGAGTGAGGAAATAATACACGTTCTTTCCCCCCATGACGTGTAGCATTTTGTATTTCTTTTCTCCTTCAGGTCCGCTTTCCCGCACCCAGCCTTTTTTACCATCAAACGCGGCACGATAGCAATAGTCGCCGATGACAATATCTTCAGTCTGGGTGGTGAGCTTTTCACGGGCGAGCTCAGGCGTGAAGGGCTGCATTGCAAGACCATGGAATGACGTACTCCAGAGCTGATGGAACCTCGCATGACATTCTCTACAACTTAATGCCCCGGTGTAACCCTCATATTCTCCCCATGACCTTGTTCTTGCCAGCTCGCTCGAAATAGCGTTCTTTTTTTTAAGCTGTTTTGTATCTGCTATCAAGTTAGGTGCAAACAGTATTAACAAGATACCTGAAACAACACTGAGAAATGTAATCCTGCAGAGATTCAACCTTCCCTTCACCTCGGATAATATTACTGAAGATTCAGCCTTCATCTTTTCAACTCATTCTTCTTATAATCGAGTGAAACACCATTTTCCGACCGCACGATATTAGAATGCAACCTTATAACTTTGCCTGAACCTTATAGCTACTAAAAATGTTTCTTATTATGGATTAAGAGATGGAAGTTTTCTTGCAGTAGGTTTTGGGACACTGGCTTTCAGTAGAGTCTCTTTTCTTGTTCTGGCAACACGTTTGAAGAGATGTTTTCCGGACCACCCACCCTGGAATTCAGCAATTGGAGGTTTGCCGTAGACTAGAATGTGCAACTCTGCTCAGCGTAAGCATCGGTAAATATCATACCCTTTTTTGCAATACGGTCAATGTTAGGTGTTTGATACCCCATCATGCCCATGTTGTAGGCGCTGATGTTCCAGTACCCGATGTCGTCGCCCCAGATGACCAGGATGTTGGGCTTCTGCTCCTGAGCTACTACCGGCGCGGCGGTCAATGCCAGAGCGACAAGAGCGGCGACCAGGGTGACAGTGCTGGTAGTAAGTTTGGGGTGCTTTATGTTTCTTTTTCCTCTTTTCTTTTGTTGTCCGCTCTAAAGAGTCTTTCAACTACCGCGTGCCATCTTTGTTTTTATTTTCTCACCTCCTTTTCATATATGCTTTTGAACAGCTTGCAGCCGATGGTCAAAGACCACTTCGGCATCTATCTCGAAGAGAAGCTCATCACGGCAGAGTTCAGCAACCACGCATACCGCGGGCAACCCGGACAGTCCGCGTTCTGCCGCCATTCTCCAGAATAGCTCCGCATCCTCAGGGCGTTTCACAAACACAGTTGCAGCGCAGATATCCTGGAGTCGTGCCCCTTCCTGCCTGATGAGCGTTTCAATATTGTTAAAGGTATGCTCAATTTGCCCCCGGATATCTCCCGGATAAAGAGTTTCACCGAGTTCGCCCACGGCTGCGGTGCCGGATACCTGGAGTACCGATACGTCGGACTCACGAATAAGTGCGCCACGGGAAAAGGCCGAACCATAGCAAAAGGCATCCTTTTGCCGCGGATTGGCATGCTGCCTGATAAGGGGTCGGGACTCGGGCGTGCCCGCCACTGCCAGCAGGTCAAGCACGCCTGCGGCACCCTGTGGATTGTCACCTGCAATGCCCGTGCTTGCCGGTAACAATAATCGCCCGTTATCCAGCCGGGGCATAATGCCGAACTCCTCATACTTGGTATTACGCGCTTCGTTGAACTCGCCGTACCAGTCGAGAATGTCTGAGAGATAAAACCAGGTGCGAATTACGTCACGGAAACTCGCTCCCTGTTTTCCGAGAATTCGCTCGGCGCGCTCAATCATACGTTGTGCCTGGAGGAGAGGGACATTAATGGCATTCGGATCATCCACGAGCCCCTGGATATTCTGAAGTATCAGGAAGCTTGCCCCATTGCGCCGCCAGCCTCGACCACAGGGAATACCGCCGTCCATAATCATCCAGACCTTATCGTCCGCTCGGCAAGGACGTACCGCATGAATAATCACGCCAGCAAACCCTTCATCCCAGGGCGGATGGCCTGCGATATAGGTGACCGGGCCGTGTGGCGCGATGTCTTTTGCAAGCAGGGCTTTCTGGCGCGCAGCCATCACCACTGGTTCAACGCTCAGGCTTCCGAATATGCGTTCATGGACAATCTCTGCACCGGTTTCGGCCAGAGCATCCCCAATCTGAGTATACGCGGCTGAGGCGGCATGCGATGCATCGGTGTCCATCGCCGAAGATGCCACCAGATATAGATGTCCTTTTCCCGCCTCGCTGACATACAGCGTTGAAGCTGCTCTGGGTTGCGAAAGCGTAGTGCTATTCATGTTCTTTACTCTTTTTCCCCGGTTATTCATTGCCTCATATCTCTTTAACATACACCAATTCTTCTCAGAAGATTGTTAAGGAACAGGTTTCTTCTGCGAGATGGTCTTGATCGCCGCAGTATGATTATCGCTCGGGATCCTTGGTATGTCTCTCTTTTCTTCTGTGGCTCCGAAATAATATTAAATGAGAAGTTACATTAAATAGCATACTAAAAATAGGAAATGCAACAGAAAATTTTCCAAAAGTAAGAGTTTACATTTGGCAATGGACACCTATTCGTCTTACAGAACAAAGTATTATCAAAAGCCCATACAAGGATCTTTTGAAAAGGTACTGTGCTAATATTGTGCTAAGTTGGATGCGCTAATATGCAATTCCTTGCAACTATTTGCAGTAATATGCAGCAATGTGC
>CAZVVA010000157.1:0-9258 GCA_964630455.1 uncultured Candidatus Sumerlaeota bacterium | reverse complement strand
GGGTGGAGCTCGTGCAGGACCATATGGTAACGCCGCTTCTCTGGGCCCGCAACCACAGGTTCAAAACCATCTTCCTGTAAGCGGTAATACGGGTACAATGTGTCCACCGTTTCGGTCGCTTCGCCGATGATAATCAATACTTTATTCATATCCTTTTATTATCCTGCCTTTTTCCTTGGATCCCGCTTTGTGGGAACCCTCGCCTTATTCAGAATCTTTCTTGCGCGGCGGATCACGTCTTTGTTGTCCGTGGCTCGCATCACCTTTTGCAAGGCATCGGCGACTTGATCGGGGACCACATCGCCAGGCTTTTGCTGGACGATCTTTTCACTTATTGCCACAGCCGCGAAACACGCCTCGTCCTTAGTCGCCGGGTTGTCCAGGTGCGCCATTGCCATCGATAGCGCCTTTGCCGCCGGCACTGTAGCCAGCACGCCGAGCAGAAGCTTCTTTTCTTGGTTTCGTTGAATCAGCGCGGCGGCTTCCTTGCACATCGCAAGTTTCTTCTCTGTCGAGAGGCTTTCATCTCGAACCAGACTAATATAGCCGCGCAGAGCCGCTGTCTTGTGAGACAGATTCGGCGATTGTCTCGCCAACACGAGCAAGTCGGGTGCGGCATCTACTGTTTTCCATGCGCAAAGTGCGCGGATAGCTTCGGCACGGACTTGGGCATTGCGATCTCCGATCGCCTCACGCACAGCTTCCAGAGCATTCGTTCCCCCAATGACGCCGAGAATGCGCAGTAGAGCGCTCTTTTGAGCGGGCGCCGCATCGTCAAGTCTATCGATAAGCTCATCGGCGTGAGACTGTGGGTCGTCGGCTTTCCTGCAAACAGCGGTCAGGGCCTGTTCGGCCGCAGCCAGCTCCTGCGACCGCTTCAAATCCATGAGCAGGTCAAGAAGAACTGACAATTGACTGGGTTCGCCCAGTTCGCCTACCATTTTGATCGCTGCGGGACGAACCTCCGCATCAACATCGTGGGCGGTTTCCAGCAACATGGGAATGCTTGTAATCATGCGCCGACGCCCGATTAGTTCAATCGCGGTGAGCCGCCGGCCAGCCTCGCTGCTATTGAGCATCGCCATCACAGCGGCATCGGCCTCCTTGCCTGGCAGGGCAGCGAGGGCTTCTTGCGCGGTTTCGCTAATCTGGAGATCGTCATCTGCCAGCAATTCCACCAACACGGGTACTGCCAACGCATGGCCAATCTCCGGCAGGGCCCGGATGGCTGCGAGACGAACAGATTTCTCACCGCTTTGGGCCGCAGCGAATAGCACCGGCAATGCCGCCTTATCGCCGCGCTTACCGATGGTCTGGATCACCAGGATCTGGTTATCTGCAGGCAAACGGCTCAACTCAGTTGTCAAAACCTGAGTCACTTTAGAACCTTCCATTTCCAAGGCAGTCTGAGCAGCAGCCGAGAACATGATATAGTCATCACTGCGTAAGTTCTTTTGCAGCAAAGCCACGCCGTCCTTCTGACGACGGATTAGTATCGCTCCTCGCAAAGCCCCGGCCCGAACCTGGTGCGGCCCATCCAAGTCGCGCAGCTCGTCGTAAATCTCGATGGCCTCGTCACGTTGGCCTTCGGCGGCCAGCGCCTCGGCACAGCGGAACAAACCTTCACACAGTGCGAGCTGATTGGCGGGATGAGCTTTTGGTAGGGCTGCTCGCAGCGCCTTGGCCGCAGCAGTATTGCCGATGCTGCCCAGCGCCTTTGCCGCGGCCTGAGCAACCTGGGCGTCAGAGTTCTGCAGCAATCTCGACAATTGCCGTACCGCCTCTGTATCACCTCGTACGCCAATGCTGTGGATAACACCGGCTAATTGCAAGCCTTTGAGTTTACCAAGGGCATCTCGAAAAGCCCGGTCCACGGCCGGGTCAGGGTTCGGCTGCAGTGCATAGCGGGCCATGTGTGAGAGTTCTTCATCGCCGAGAAGTGCAGCCACTACCGGAATAACGTCTTTGGTGCCGACAACGCCCAGTTGACGGAGGGCATCCGACTTTTCTTGTCGCGTTGCGTCCGAATTCAGCACCGCAATCAGTTTATTCTCCAGCTCCTTTGTAGCCGGTGGGATGGTTTGCGCGAGCACCTGGACAGCGCCGGCGAACAGTAACGTGATAACCAGAATACTCCTGGAATTTCGAATTTTTTGTGTTGACATAGCTTGTTTCCTTTCCAAATTAAAGTTGTTGTTTAGATAATCCCAGGATCACACAAAAGCCCAAGGCTCACGCTGCGCACGCGAACGCAGCCTGTTTGCTGCCTCATCATTGATGAATTCTTCTTTGTCAGGGTCCCAGCGCAGGTCCCGCTTGAGCCACATACAGATGTTGGCTATTTGCACTGTGGCCATAGACCGGCCCACCAGTTTCGCATCGGCTACAGTCAGGCGACGCGACTTTATGCAATCTAAGAGATCTCGCATATGGTCCCCGCGACGCTGGGTGCGTTCTCGGTAATCGTTGACAATCTTGTCGTAGTCAGCCAACAAAGATCGGGGTTTAACTTCAAACCCCCTGTCGCCGACTCCGATCCAGCCTTCAGTGCCTTCGTATTGTACGGCACATTGTGTGGGCTCCATGCTTCGTTGCAGGATCATTTCTACACCGTTGGCGAAACGCGTTCTCATTCCGTCGCCTGTATTGTTTTCCACGTATTGATACTCTACAGGTGAGGTGTCCTGGCAGTCGATTGCATCGTGACACTGGGCAAACGTGTGCGAGCCCCATTCGCCGATACCACCGTTGTAAAAATCTAATTCTCTAAGATTTCTTGAACCAGCGTACGCGGAACTATAAGGTCTCCAGGGATTTGCACCCAGCCATGCGTCCCACCAAAACTCCTCTTTCGGAGGCTCGGGCACGTCGGCCTCAGCCCAATCATTACTCATATACGCCGTACCACCAGCAATTTGAGCAACGATAGTGCTTACCTTACCGAGCCGGCCGAGACGAACACATTCGTTGGCAAAGATAAAATTCGACTCGCTGAGCCGCTGCATACCGCCTTGATAGACGCGGCCGTAGCGTTTCTGGGTATCCGCAAGCACCTGGCCTTCCTGTATTGTCATTGTTCCGGGCTTCTCGGAATAATTGTCCTTACCTGCCCGCATCGCATGGACGGAAAGCATCGCATGATTGCGGTCGCCGGTGGTGGACAGTACCGCATCAATGTCGTTACGCGCTAAAAGCTCGCGAAAATCAATGTACGTGTCGATATCACTGTTGTAGAAAGCGTCGATTGATTGCTTGATGGCCTCACGACCCGGCCTGTAGCAGTTGCAATGTGCGATAACTATCGCATCATCATTTTGCATCAGCCATCTCAGGTCGCCTGAGCCGCGACCACCAATGCCAATTGTCCCAAACACAATTCGCTCGCTGGCCGGCACACCACCTCTACCTCCCAGGGCATTAGAGGTGATAATCGTAGGGAAAGCCACAAGCGCGCCCATTGTTCCTGCGGCGCCCCGCAGGAACTGGCGCCGGTTTAAATGTTTTCTTTTTGCTTTTATCATAGGTTACCTCCTTTTGAAAAATTACAATTTTTGCAACCCGTCACAGCTATTTTGACAGTATCAGGTAACACACCTGACATTAATTACCAAATCCTTAATCTTGATCTACACCATAACACATTGCAATTGCAATTCAATTTTTTTAGGCGGAGGGCCGTGTTTAGGTAATCTAAGGCTCACACAAAAGCCCACGGCTCACGCATCGCGCGAGATCGTAGCCGATTAGCTTCTGCATCGTTGATGAATTCCTCTTTGACGGGGTCGTATCGCATATCACGTTTTAGCCACATGCAGATATTAGCCGCGTGCACCGTGGACATTGACCGGTGCATCACTTCCGGATTGGCCACGGTCTGGCGACGGGATTTAACGCAGTCGAAGAAATCACGCACATGGCTCATCTGTCGGCCGGTGCAGGCCGTGTAGTCATAAACTATCTTCCTGAAGTCATCCATCAGGGCGGGCGAGGAAACATCCGGTTTGGAATACCCGTCTGCCGCCGCGACCCAGCCCTCGGTGCCCTCGTAGCGTACGCCGCACGTACCCCGCCAGATTTTCTTATCAAGGTCGCGTTCCAGGATCATTTTGATGCCGTTAGCAAAGCGCGTGACCATGCCGTCGCCGCTTTCGTTCTGGGCATACTGATACTGGACGGCTGATGTATTCGCGGCGCCGATTGCCACCTGGCACTGGGCAAAAGTATGCGCGCCCCATTCGCCGATACAACTGGTGTGGAAATCATAGTAGCCCCGCCAGCGTCCCTGCGTATAGGCAACGTTGTACGGCCTCCAGGGGCACGGGCCCAGCCATTCGTCCCAATCCATCTCGTCTTGGGGTGGTTGGGGTTCCTCGGGCAGCCACTCGTGGCTCAATTCAGCCGATTCCCACGGCGCAATATGGGCGAGGACGGTGTGCACCTTGCCGAGCCGACCGAGGCGGATCAGTTCGTTGCAAAAGGTGAAATTACCCTCACTGAGCCGTTGCGCGCCGGTTTGATAAATGCGTCTGTAGCGTTTTGCAGTTTCCACTACCGCCCGGCCTTCGGCGATGGTCATGGACGACGGCTTTTCAGAATAAACGTCCTTGCCTGCCCGCATCGCCATTATGGAAGCCAGCGCATGCCAGCGGTCGCCGGTAGTGATTAGCACTGCGTCGATGTCTGTGCGCTCGGCCAAGAACTGTCTTATGTCGCTGTAGAGAGCACAATCATTGTTGCCGTACCGCGTGTCCACTATTTGCTTGACGGCCTCGCGACGCTGCTTGTTCGGATCGCAGGTCGCGACAAACTGCACATCCGGCTCTGGCAGCATCCAGTTCAGGTCATGCGAGCCGCGACGGCCGACGCCGATGCCACCCAGCACAATGCGCTCGCTGGGCGGAACGGCACCATTACGACCCAATGCCGAGGCTGGAATGTAGTACGGTGCTGCTGCGGCAATCCCAATGTACATCGGGACCGTGTGCTTCAAAAATGCACGCCGTGTCATGCCCCTGCGCCTCCCGTCGCAAGACGGGGCAGCGGGAAGGTTCGAATTCCTCTTTAACATGATGGTCTCCTTATTCATTTGGCCACTTGTATTCACTATAACCAGCCGTACGAAAAAGCCGGCTTTTATTCATTATACCGCAAAGGCTCTTTGAGTCAATATTCCTTAGCCCCATTTAGAAATAAAGCCAGATTTCTAACGGGGCTTGCGCAACAGTTCGGCGATTTCGGTGTAGCCTCGATCAACTGCGATATCAAGAGGCGTCTTGCCCTCTTCGTTCTTGGCATTTACCTTCGCACCCTTGGCGATAAGCAGCTCGACTATTTCTCTGCGTCCACTTATAGCTGCTCGCTGAAGAGCGGTCATTCTAAAAGAATTGTCCACGCTATCGACATTGGTGCCACTTTCAAGCAATACTTTTACTTGGTTGATATTGCCAATGTGCGCTGCCTCCTGAAGCGACCATGGAACCTCTGGTGATTCGGTCAGCGTATAGATAATCCGACGGTCCACACCTTCCCTTTTGTAACGATAAGGAGGAACAAAAAGAGGGCTGCTTGACCAGACTCGCGGTACTGACCCCGAGTGAGATTCGAGTATCGCGACTAGATGCAAGAGGGCCAGCGGCTCAAAACAATCAAATCTTGTGTAAATATGTTTCTTGCTCAAGACAAAAAACCCTCCATGAAACTGATTGACCACAATATTGTCGGCAAGACGCCGGGCCATAAGCAGGAATTCCTGCTTCTTTGTTTTGTTGTAAAGCTCAAGAAATCCTAAAAGGCTGTAGACATCAGTACAAGCCGTGTCCATCTTGAGCTCCGGTTTTTGGCCAGCAACTTCACCAATATCCCCAAACTTATTTCCCGTGCCGATATCTCTTACCATCTGCCACATGAATTCATCGCCAGTTATTCGATATGCTGTGGCATAAGCCCAAAAGAATCTCAAGTCGACAAAAAGAGGTTTTGCAATACTGCCTTTTTCCCCACGGCCACAAGTCTCTTTGAGAACATATCCCTCGATATTTGTACCATCAGTAATAATAGGAACGAATGAATTATCTTCCTTCCGATAAGATGCCTTGCCCCATGCTGTGAGTTCTTCTACAGCCCATCGGGAAAATTCTCTACCTTGTTCACCAATCATGTCACCCATCAACAAAAGACTCATCCATTGATGAGCTTGTACATTTTCGGGATAATAGATATTTCTTAGTTCTGGAAAAGGATAGGAAGGAAAGATAAAACTGCGCTGATCAGTAAAGTGATCACTGAGATTATCTCCTAACGGACTCCCTCCCTGTCGATTATACAAATACTTAGCCATCCCCGTTTTAGGATGCCTAGTATCTACAAATCGTTGGATTAACCGCTTACTCCACACAAGTGGTTGCTCCTCGCCCGAGAGTCGATATAGCATTGTGCCAGCATAAGCCAGGCTTGTTCCCGTATTAAGAAATCCCAATCCACCCTTGCTCTTGAAAAATGTAGGACGATCTTTGTATTCATGATTCCACGGCTCTTCTATAAAAGCACTATAACGACCAATGCGGTTAAAATCAAGATTCGACCAGTCCAAAACATGAACAGACCAAAACGCCTCGATGAATCTCTTTGTCGCCTCTGGATCAACCTGCCACATTAACTCATAGTAGGGATAATGCACTTTTAAAATGTGGGACTTAGAGGAAGGGAATCTAACGTTGTCCGCTTGAGCATCATAAGCAACATAATGTCCCCAATAGAATAGCCCATTAGAATCCCTCAAATTTTCAAAAGCATATTTGATTGCCTGCTTTGCGGCATCTCGGTATTTAGGATCTCCTGTAATTTTTGATAAGCCATCAAGAGTTCGCAACAATGTCTGTTGAGAGGCAAAGTTAGAAAGAATCCATTTTTCAGTTTCAGTGGTTGTAGACAAATCACCCTTGGGACTTATCCACTTCACCGGTTCATAGGTGTTAACATTCAAGCCGTCAACAAACAATGGCGTGTGCTTAGGACCGTAGGTATCCCTGCCGTGCTTAAGGACGTTATCGGCAAAGGTGCGCACTGCTTGAAGATAAGGACTTTCCGATAGCTGTGCAGTATCTTTCTGCAGCGCTTCAACCTTCTGCGGCTCCTTGACCGGCCCCTGAGGCTGGCTCGCCTGGGCAGACACAAGGGACGGCTTTACCAGCATTATGGCACTCAGCAGCAACGAAAGGATGCCACCTCGAGCATTATTCTTTGCATCGTGATGCCTTGCCGCCATGTCGGGGGACACATCTGCGGTATCACTGGAAGCGCTTACTTTTTCGGGTAAAATAAAAACAAGCTGTCGTGGATGGGCGGTCATCGCGCAGCCACCAGAATCTGGGGACATCTTATTTCTCCCTTTCATTGAGGTCCTTTCGTATCTCGCATAAGGTTCTCCAAACAGATGCGTCAAAACTGCCTCGTTCGGCATGCTATCAAACGTGAGTCTATTTGTCAACAACTTAATGAATAGTATTGCCACAGACGTCGTCCCTTCGAAAAGCTCAGGGCAGGCTCTGAGTGGAGTCGAAGAAATGCTTGTCATTGTGAGGCCCAAAAGTCCGCGGCAATCTATATGAGAAAATGCTCCTGGCCGCTTTTCTTCTATGCCATCACGGGCTTCGTTCAAATGCGCCGACGTCGGCTCTTCCCATCATCACCCTGGTTCCGTGAAGGTCTTTTCCTCCGTTGTCCTTAATGGTGATTCCTGCATCTATGCATGACGAACCAGGCTTGAGCCAGTATCCCCTTAGCTCTTCCATAGTCTTCAGGTTAATATCAGTGCCTGCCATGCCGGGCTGGATGAACATAGGATCGGCGACTATGGATCTGGTATCCAACTTATGGGCCGGAATGTTGAAGTAGAGGTTGTTTCGAAATGTCGTATTGATCCCATTGGCATTTTTGCCCCATTTCCCCCGGCCCTCGAAGAAGAATATGTTGTTTTCGAAGAGTGAGTTAATGGGAGTTCTTTCTTCAGGAAATACGCTGACGTCAAGACCTTCGCGTACGAAATGGGTATTGTTGTAGATGTGAATATTCTTGGCCTCTCGGCTTTTTTCAAACCCGTAGAAGTATATGCCCTTTTTGTCATTCTGACTGACGTTGTAACATATTACCGCATTACGGCTCTGTCTCTTCATTATTCCACAGAACCACATATTGTCGTGACTGTAGTTGTACTGAATGAAGGTATTGACGCAGTTGTAATCGGCATCAAAGCCACCTCGGTCCTTCCCTTCCTTTCCCACATTTCCATACGCCTCGTTGTACTGGATTCTGATTCCATCGGTACTGTAGCAGAAAATGCTGTGTCCCGTATCGTATCGACTGCTGTTGGCCAGTGTGTTGTGTTCATAGACAGCGTCCTTGCTGACGCGCGCAATGATGTTATTGCGTCCGGTCTTGTCTATGTAATTGCCTGCCACGTAAACCTTGGTCCAGAGATTGTGGGAGACCGTGTCGTTCTCTCGGAATTCGATGCGCCCACAGGAGGAGGCGTTGCCAATACCCACGCCGCCGACTCGGACAATTCGGTTGTTCGTGATGCGAATGTCATGGAATACCGTGGATGTAAGGTCCTTCACATGGACATGGATTCCTCCGCGTTTTTTCCCGGCCACTTTCCCATTGACATCGTGAATGTAACAATCGTTGATATATATGTGCCTGTAAGCTCCTTCAACACCTTCCGCAAGAACGTAAATGCCGAATAACTCCCCCTGGTCCTTGTCAGTTCCGTCGGTATTGGTGATTTCCAAGCCTTTGACTTCCCAGTAGGACAGATTTATTAGCAGCAGGCCGGCGATGTTCTTCCCGTTACCGTCGATTCTTGGCCGATTCCCATGCCCGTAGGTATCAATTCTGATCGGAGCCTGCTCAGTGCCACTGCCAGAAGGTGAGAACATCCCGTTGAATTGCACGCCCTTCTTGAAGAAGATGATATCTCCTGGCAGAAAAGCAGCCGTGCTGAGAGCCTCGAAAAGCTTCTGCGAGTCAATGTGGTATTCCTTGGCATAGCATGGGAACCCCTGCATGACAATCAGCAGAAAAGAAGCAACAAGATAATGCCGGTAATTTTTCATGTCTTTGTTCATTGGTAGCACTCCATAAATAAACCTATCCATTATTCGGATGAGCTGTCTTTTATCCCCAGGTCGTCTTTTGTCAGGATGGACTCGAATCTGTAGCCGGCGCCGGTAACATTTTCTTCTGCACCTTGTTTACGGT
>CAZVVA010000156.1:0-9346 GCA_964630455.1 uncultured Candidatus Sumerlaeota bacterium | reverse complement strand
TGACAATACAAAGCATATCCTTCTGAGGAGCATTTTCCATGGACATTGCCAATACAATTCTTGACACGACAGGCAATACCCCACTGGTAAGGCTCCATCGCGTGAACGCAAACGTTGGGACAGAGATACTGGTGAAGATTGAATACTTCAGTCCAAGTGGAAGCGTTAAGGATCGCATCCTGCGGCACATCGTGGACGAAGCAGAGCGCACTGGCCAGCTGAAACCAGGGATGAATTTGATCGAAGCTACCACAGGTAATGCAGGGATTTCTACCGCCATGATCGCTGCCGTTAAAGGATACAAGGCAGTCATCTGTATGCCCGGCGGCATGAGTGAAGAGCGCAAGAAGATCGTTCGGGCTTATGGCGCCACGATTGTTGAGACACCCGGAGGGGAAAGCGACGTTGATCTAGTGATGAAGAAAGTTCGTGAAATCATGGCTGAAGCGCCAGGCCGCTACTGGGAAGTCGGTCAATTCACCAATCCGAATAACTGGCAGGCACATTATCGCACCACAGGGCCGGAAATCTGGCGCCAGACCGACGGGAAGGTTGATGCATTCATAGCTCCTCAGGGAACCGGTGGTACGATAACCGGCGTCGCAAAGTATTTCCACGAACAGAAGGCACAGACGAAGTTCTATGCGATTGAGCCGGCTGAATGTCCTCTCTTGACTAAGAGCCAATGGGGATCGCATAAGATAGAGGGGATCGGCGATGGATTCATCCCCGAAACGCTCGACGTCAGCCTGCTGGACGGTGTGGTGACAACTACGAGCGTGGAGGCGATTAACATGGCCCAGCGGCTGGCGTGCGAAGAAGGGATTTTCTGTGGTATCTCGTCCGGGTGCAGCGTGACTGGTGCACTCAAGCTCGCCAGGCTGCATCCAGAGTACCGCCGTATTGTTACGATGATCTGGGATAATGGATTGCGTTATTTTTCAACGGAATTGTGCGGCGAGCAGAAACAGCTCGATTCTCCAGAGCGTGAACACCCCATGGATCCGCGCACGCAAGCATTGCTGAAAAAGTACCGGAGCCGCTGGGAGGTGATCGAGTAGGTGGACGCAGGTGGAATAAACCCAGCGATGATTCGCGAGAAGGCTGAGGCGTCCCGCGATGCGATGACCGGCTTTCTGCGCGAGCTTATTGCGATCCCCTCGCCAAGCGGCCAGGAACAGCCAGTCGTAGAGCGCGTGCGGCAGGAAATGCAACAGGCTAGCTTTGATGAGATCCTCATTGACGATTTCGGCACAATTGCCGGCCGTATAGGGTCGCGCGGCCCCCACATCGTATTTGATAGTCACCTAGACACAGTCGGCGTCTCAGACCCCACGGCGTGGGATTTCGATCCGTATACAGGCAAGATCGAGCGCGATGCCGTGTGGGGCAGAGGTGCTGCGGACAACAAAGCCGCTGCCGCAGCACAGATTTACGCCGCCAAGATAATCCAGGAAATTGCCCGGAGCCAGGAGCTGCCATTCACACTGTTCGTCGTCGGCTCGGTGCAGGAAGAAGATTGCGATGGGCTTGCTCTGGGCCACCTGATTACTCAGACACTGAAGCGCGTGGATTGTGTGGTACTGGGCGAATGCACGAACTGTCAGATTTATCGTGGACATCGAGGTCGTGCAGAACTACTAATCCAGACCCGGGGTGTTGCGTGTCATGCAAGCAATCCCGACCGTGGTGAGAACGCCATTTACAAAATGGCTCCGCTGATTCGTGAACTAGAGCAATTGAATGCGGAACTTGGCACCGATCCTTTTTTGGGTAAAGGCAGCATTGCAGTGACCAAGATTGAGTGCGACACGGATTCTCTGAACTGCGTCCCTTCGGCTTGCCGTGTCTATGCAGATCGTCGCCTGACGCGCGAAGATAGTAGGGGAGAGGTGATTGAACAACTCAGACGGCTACCTTCGGCTTCACAAGCGCACATTAGCATTCTGCGGCGTGCAATGACATCCTGGACCGGTAAGAATCTCGAGAAGGATCAGTACTTTCCGGCATGGGCGCTTGAGGAATCTCATGAGCTTGTTCAACAAGCTCGCAAGGCCTACGAAGGGCTTTTTGACGAAGCTCCCCGCATCGGGAAATGGACGTTCAGTACGAATGGCGTGGCCACGATGGGCGAACTCGGCATCCCCACTATAGGATTTGGGCCTGGGGAAGAGCAGTTCAGTCACAGCACTCAAGATCATGTCCCAATTGATCACTTGACTCGGGCCGCAGCTTTTTACGCGGCATTTCCGTTTATTTACTCGGGTGCCATTACTTACGGGTCAGAGAAATAAAGATAATCAGGCCACAGCAAATTGCGAGATAGGGATCATATATGAACCAGGGATTAAAAGGTCGCGACTATATTACTACGCAGGAATGGACCCTTCAGGAGCTGGAAGTAGCATTAAGCCAGGCTACAGAGCTCAAGCAGATGAAGCGCCGAGGCATACCGCATCGTTATCTTGAGGGAAAGACACTATGCATGTTTTTTTTCGATAAGTCCACGCGAACGCGCAACTCATTCGAGGCAGGCATGACGCAACTCGGCGGCCATGCTCACTATATAGACGCAGAAACCTCCCAGATCGCCCATGGAGAGAGTCCAAAAGACACTGGCATCATTATGTCGCGTTACGGCCACGGTATTGCCATCCGTCATGATTTAATCCCCGGTGAGGGGAATGCGTATATCCGCGAAGTCGCACGATGGGCCGACGTGCCGGTCTTGAACATGCAGTGTGATGTGGATCATCCCTGCCAGACACTTGCTGATCTAATGACCCTACGCGAACAGCTCGGGCACGATCTGCGTGACGTAAAAATTGCGGTTTCTTGGGCTTACGCGCCAAGCTACGCCAAGCCTCTCTCCGTGCCTCAGGGCCTAATCTTGCTACTGACTCGCTATGGCATGCATGTCACCCTGGCACATCCGCCAGAGTACAGTCTTATGCCTGAGGTTGTCGAGCAGGCACGGCAGAATGCGCAGGCGAGTGGCGCGAAATTCGAGATTGTTGACTCCATGGATGAGGCGTTTCGCGGTGCAGCCGTGGTTTACCCCAAGTCCTGGGGCGTGCTGGAGCTTTTCGGGCAGCCCGAAGAATCGCTCAAACTGGCCCGGCAACATCAGCATTGGATTTGCGACGAGCGGCGGATGGGTTTGACCGCTTCTATTAAGAATGAATCAACAACCAGGTCATCGCTCTATATGCATTGTTTGCCTGCAGATCGCGGCCATGAAGTGACGGATTCAGTAATTGATGGCCCGCACTCTGTGGTCTATGATCAGGCAGAAAACCGACTCCATACGTGCAAGGCCTTAATGGGTCTGACAATGTGAACGCCGGATAGTTCAAGGCGCTCTGGTGAGAGATAATGCAGCAGGCAAGATTCTACGAGAAGGTACTCGATCTAATCCGGGCTGGCAAGCGTGGCGCTGTGGTAACAATTATCTCAACCGAGGGCTCAACGCCGCGCAAAACGGGTGCCAAGATGCTTGTAAGCGAGGATCTCGAGCTGTTTGGAACCGTGGGTGGTGGGTGCGTTGAAGCAGAAATCATCGCCGCAGCCCGTACGTGTATGAAAAGCCAAAAGCTCGTGGTCAAGGATTTCGATCTGACCCGGATCAATCGGGACGAAAACGATATGCTCTGTGGAGGGAGGCTGCGCGTGATGATTGAACCAATAACCGGCGACGACCAGCTGCTGATCTTTGGAGGCGGCCACGTGGCACTCGCTCTATATCAGATTTGCCGGCTGCTCGATTTTCGCGTAACGATCACGGATGACCGCGCGCAATTTGCAAATAAGCAGCGCTTTCCTGAAGCTGATCAGGTCTTCGCTGCACCCTACGACCAACAGTTTCAGTCGCTCTCCATCACGCCGAATACTTTCATCGTCATTGTCACCCGAGCCCACGCAGACGATGAGATTTGTCTCAGACATGCGCTGAAATCGCCTGCCTGGTATATTGGTCTCTTGGGAAGCCGCAGCAAGTTTGCCCAGCTGAAAAAACGGCTGATAGATGCAGGTGTCCCACGTACGCAGCTTAAGCGAATTCATTGTCCGATCGGGCTCGATATTGGTGCCGTTACGCCGGAAGAAATCGCAGTGAGCATTGCCGCTGAGATTATCCAGCATCGAGTGGCACTCAGCACATCACGAGGCAAAAAGAAATAGGCATTGACTCTCCCAGAATACTGCGGTAAAAAGCCTGATTGTATTGCTCTTCCGTAAGGGATTCGTAATGTGGGAAAGGCGTAATTCTCCGCATTTGAAATTGACTGCTTAGCAGCCAGGTGAAAGAGCAGTTTGCTAGGTTTGCCGCACTGAGCGCATGAGGAAATAATTCTGTTAAACGCACGTTGTTCTTATACAGTAAAGGGGATGTTGCTGTGAAACTGCACATTCATATTGTGATAGTAATCTACGGTCTACTGTGCGCCCTGAGCATTCCGGTTTGGGCTACTGATTTGGCAACAACCGCAACGTTGGAGAACGACCCGGAAGCGGTTACCCTGTTGCAAAAACTGGAAGAGAAAAATGCGGATGTTGACACAATTATTGGACAGTTCGACCAGGTAAAGCAATCCACTCTGTTTCTCGAAGAGATTCAGTCACAGGGGAAATTTTATTTTCAGAAACCGGACAAGTTCCGTTGTGATTATTTACCGCCGAATGAGAGTGAGAACTTGATCGTAGGGAATACGGCATGGCTCTACGTGCCGGAAATTAAGCAGGTGGAAAAGTACCAATTTTCTTCTGACGTAAATTCCGTCGAGCGGTTAAACCGCATGCTGCTTGGCTTTGGGGTCTCCACGGCTGATGTGCTGGATGTATATCATGTGACTGTTCTGAAGGACGAGAGCTCGAAGGGCGTGACCGCACTCCGATTTACGCCTCTGAGGAAAGAGCCTACTGTTGGTTTCAACAAGGTCATTATCTGGATTGATGAGAAGCATTTGCTGCCGGAAAAAATTGTTATTGATGAAGAGAGTGGTGACCAGACGGTTATAACCATGACACAGATTCGTCTGAATAGAAAAATATCGGATAAGATCTTTCAGCCGGCCTTTCCTCCCGACGTCGAGATCATCGAAATCCATTAGGAGCGGATACTGCATTTATGAAATCCTGGCTCTACCGCCTAAGATATGTTCTGGTGCTCTCGCTGGTACTAGTCGTCGCATGTACGTTGATTCCCCTGGAGAGAACGCTTCCTGAGGCCATAACGGCCATTGATGTGCCCATGTTTAAGAACCTGACCTACGAGCCAGGGATTGAGGAACTCATAACCAACTACACAATAGAAAACTTCCTGGCTGATGGTCGGCTAACCGTGGTTCAGAAAGGCGTGGCTGATGCCCGTGTGGAAGGAACTGTCACCGCGTACACTGTGAGTGTTTCAAGCTTTGCTAGCGATGACTTCCCCATGATGAGCACTGCCGAGGCAACAGCAAAGGTGACAGTCTGGCAGCCTCAAAAGCCCGAGGCTCCCATCGCAGAATTCTCTGATATTCATGCGGTAATTGCCTATGTTGGCGATCCCCGTTCCACCGTTTACGAGAATGTTGTCGAAGTGAAAGAACGCCTTTTCAAAAACCTAGCCTCTAATATCGTCACGATGGTGATGACAGGTCCGTATCCGTCTGAGGCGGAAAAGTGATATAATTACCCCGGCTTGCAGGTTTGCTGCAAAGGGCATCACGCCGCAGAATTGCGCGGCACGGTAGATATCCCATGCTTTTCGAACGGATTAAAAGCAACCGTCTTATCATCCTCTCGGTCGTTGTCTTCATCCTGACCGGCGTGCTGATCTTGCTTCAGCTTGATCGGCAGTACTACCAGGTCAGGAAAAAGCAGATTATCGTGGATAATTGGGAAAAGTTCTTCCCCGTGGATCGGGAGGAACTGACCAGGGAATCCCGAGCGGTGATCTTGGCGGCCGACTCGCGGTCTCAGGACCTGGCACGGCAGCCCCTCCGCCAGACATTCGAAGATATTGTTCAGGGGCCGACCAGCGCCTACCGGATGGCCTTGCTTGACAAAAACAGTGAAGTTTTGCTGGAAGTGAAACAGGATAAGATTCGGCGCTATAATAAGGGTAGAAATTCCCTGTTCCTGCGAGAGTTCTCCGGCGAAACCAGCCTTTTGATCTCCGATATCGCCAGACATCATATTGGCAAAGTCGCTGTGTCCTATACCACACCGCTCGACAATCAGGAAATTATTGCTCTCACCGCCCGGTATAAATTCTATGCTCTCCTGATCATCTTGGGACTTATTATCGTCTACGCCGCACTTCTAAAATTTTTGCTACTGCCGGTCAAACGGGTGATGGGACGTCTGGATCACGTCCTTAAGGCCCCGCCAGAAATTATTAAGCACCCACGCTCGCGGCTGGAACGCGTGTATAACAACCTGGCTCGCGATGCCCTGCTCACCGTTGCCAATCAACATATCAAGGATTTCGTTTCCACCAGCGCCACACTGGATAGCGCTGTCATCCTGGCTCAGCTGCCAGCGTTTATTGTCCGGCTATTCCGCTACGCAGGCATCTGGGTGTTTGAATTCAAGCGAGATCCCGAGAATCGCTATGTCTTGGTCCATTCGTTTTCGGAAGGCGGAAAGGTTATCCAGAGTCTCACCCCACGCGTGAAGGAAATTCTTGAGGAAACACTCCGCACTACCTCGCCGATTATGCTTGCGAAAAAGCTTGAGAAATCAGTCATTCAGTGCCAGGATGGCGGTAGACCATATTACCTTTTTGTTGATCTGATCAATGAGCATGAGGAGTACGCTCTTGTGGACATCATGGCCATTCTGGCTGATGGTGTACCCGGTCGCGTGCCTGATAAGTGGCGGCTGGAGACGTTGAGTTTGCTTTGTGAGCAGGTCAAAACCGGCATCAAGACGATCGAGATGCAGCGCCAGATGATCTTTCGTGAAAAGAGCGAGGCTAATATCAATCTGTCACGTAATCTGGGCCACGATCTGACAAACATTATTGCCACAAGCAAACTGGATTTGTTAACGGTGCGGGATTTTCTATCGGAGTCAGGCCTCCCGCCAGCGACTCAGGCCCAGGGCGCTCGGATCTTTCAGGAAGCCCTGGAAGACCTGCTCAATAATACTAAATTTCTTCAGGAACTTGTTGATATCTACCGCTCATTCAGTTTTATCAAGCGGCCACGCTTTGAAGAGGTTAACCTACACGATTTGCTAGAAGACATCATTCGCATGTTTCAACTCTCGATCTCGAAAAACATTACAGTTGAAAAACGCTACCATCCCCAGCTGCCCCGTTGCCGCATCGAGCAACGTCTTGTGAAGCTTGCCATTTTCAACCTCCTGAGCAATGCCGTGGATGCGATAAAGCGGAACGTTTCGACAGAGAGTCTGAGTGGCAATATCGTGATAACGACGAACTATCTCGAGGCATCGGATGAGCTCTCCATTTCTATCAAAGATACTGGAGGTGGTATCCGCAACGACAAGGGCGAGCTCGCCTCACCCATCGAAATTGACAAAATTTTCTACATGGGCTATTCGACCAAGCGGAACGAAGAAGGGGAGGGCCTTGGACTAAACTGGGTCTGGACGATTATCAGCGAATTCCACAAGGGTCGCGTTATTGCGCGGAATTGCCCCGACGGAGGTGCGGAATTCACCATCTATCTCCGGCGCCAGATGGATCTGCCCGCAGAGCAAAAAGCCAACTCAGAGCATCTCGGGAAAGTCTAATAAATAGGAACTTTGGAGAGAGACAAATGAGGCGTTCCGGAGTAGGGTTTATTGAAAAGCATGCCATGGCAGCGAGCGAAGGGGCCACTTGTAGCATGCAGGATAGCATGCCTTGCGCTGCGTGGCGTCGTTTAAAAGAAATGGAGAGGTATCTGCATGGCGTCAAGAATTAAAGTCCTCATTGTTGACGACAATAAGAGCTATCGTGATGCATTCAGGCGAAATCTCTCGATGCACAACTATGAGATTTGTGAGGCTGAAAATGCAGACGAGGCACTCCAGGTCTTGAAAGAGGAGAATCCTGACGTCATTGTCACTGATTTGCGGATGCGTACCCGTACGGAAGGGCTCGATCTGATCAAGCAGGCGCGCGATCTATCACCGATGCTTCCCGTGGTCATGATTTCCGCTGTTGGCACGTTCGAAGAAGGGGCGATTGCCACAAAGCTGGGAGCCGCTGACGTAATCAGCAAAAGCCGGATCGAAGACGAAATCGCACAACTTTATCACAGTATTGACACCGCACATGAAGAGTACCAGGCGAACAAGAGATTACTGCAAACTGTTGAGGAGGCCCGCAAGACGACTGGTGGTCGCGACGTAGAAGATTTCTCTTCAAAGTTGAAGGCTATCCTACAGCAGGACGATGTTGATCCGTACGTTAAGGGTGAGGCGTACGACGCGCTTCTGAGTTTGGATGCGTTTGTCATTCGTGAGGCATCGCACGATCAGCTGTCGAGGATGGTGGCAGAGGCTGCCGACGAATCAGAATCAGCCTTATTTAAGGCAATTGATGAGGATCTGCGAGCCCTGGTGCTGGCGGTCGAGAGTTTTGAGCCCGATTCGCGGGAAGCGCTTCGCACCGCAGAATATTTCTATCGTAAGCACCAAAAAGGAGTCACGGAGATAGACTTCTCTCGCAACATTGGTTTCTCCTATTGCTTCGCTGTGGAAAATGAAGCCAAAGTCCGTTTGCGTAAAAAGATTGCCCGCTTTCTCGGCTCGCAGGAGACCTACGAAATCATTAACCATATGCTGGACCCTAGGACACGCCACCTCAATCTCTTCTTTCATCAGTATTTATTGCGTCTCCAACAGGGCCGCGAGTTTGATTTTACAATTGATAATGTCAAGCAGACGTTTCATCGCATCTTGGAACATGAAAGCCGCTACAAACCCGACGGATTGAAGGCCTTGGGCATCATCATCATCTGCTTTGGACGAAACTATGAGTTCAAGACGCCACACGGCAAGGTCGCTGTCAGCAACCCGCTTAATCTCAAGGGGCTGAAAAACGAAGATGAAGTGCTCACGTTTGCTCAGCTTCTGGTCAGTCTGCAACACTCACGCAATCCCTATATCCATCCCGAAATCAGTGAAATGCAGAAGGTATCAAAGTTGCGCGATACCACAATGAAATGTCTTCAATATATTTGCCAGCTTGTATGATGACAGAAGGTTAGTGAGGCAGGAGAATATTATCTACGCGTCATAGATGGCGTGATTAGCTGCGTACAGCGGTTTCCGATTTCTGTACTAGACCGGAAGCCGCTTTGTTTTTTTTGTCCAGTGCAAACTTACAGTAGCTGTCTTACCCGTCGGT
>CAZVVA010000155.1:0-9456 GCA_964630455.1 uncultured Candidatus Sumerlaeota bacterium | reverse complement strand
GAAGAGCGGCAGCAGGTACAGGCCGCGCTTGCCGCTGATGGCGCTGAAGAAGACGAACACCGTCGCGAACCAGGCGACAACGAGCAGCCCGCCCGGCGTGCGCCGTCTGACGGCGAACACAATCGCCTGCGGCAAGAAGAACACCCACGGCAGGAAATCGGCCGGGAAGCTCGTGAGGTAGTAGTAGACCGGTTGGCCGTGACTGAACGACGAGACGGTCCGGCCGACGTTGTGCTTGATGAGGATATCGTTCGCATACTGCGAGCCGCCCGTGAGCACGGCCGGCACGACCCACGCCGCAACGATGACGACGACGAGCCCCAGGCCGGGCAGCAGGCGCATGCGGCCGACCGCCCTGCCGCGGTCGGCGAGCGCCTTGCGGCGGCCGATCAGCAGCAGGAAGACGATGAACGACAGCACGGGCACGAGCACGCCGACGGGGCCCTTGAGCAGCACGCCGATGCTCTTGCAGAGTATCAGTTCATTGCTGACCAATATGTAGAATTGAATCTGCTGGACAAGGCGATCGTTATTCTGGAAAAGCACGTCATCCCGGCAAAGGCAAAAGACGAAAACCTGTTGCTCAAGCTCGCTGAACTTCACACGCGCCAGGGCTCGACATTCCAGGCAATTGAGATTTACTGTGATATCTGCCGCGAGCGAGAAAATCGTGGAGAAGCATCTTCGAATCTGCCCCTCTACCAGAAGATCATGGCTCTTGATCCCCGGCTGGTTGAAATCCGCAGGAAACTTGCCGAAATCTACGAATCTACCGGCGAGCAGCCCTCCGCCTTAGAGGAGTATTTAGAAATTGCCCGGCTTTGTGAGGCAGAGAACGATACAAGCGAGGCCGTTGCCGCGCTTGAGCACGCCAAAACCATTGACCCGGCTAATCTGCAAGTCCGCGAGCTGCTGGCCCGTCTCTACATCACCCTGAACAACACCCAAGCTGCTCAGGACGAGCATCTCACCCTTGCGAACGCCCACTTGGAACAAGGTAACATTGAGCGCGCCACGGCGTGCTATCAAGAACTCCTCAAACTTGCGCCCGACCTCCTGGAAGCACGCGAGGGGCTGGTCGCCATCCTGGTGCAGAGAAACGAACTCCACCAGGCTGCAAAGGAATATGTAGAGCTGGCGGCGCTGTACCGGAAGCAGGGCAATGACGAGAAAGCCATTGATATTCTCCAACGGGCAAAATCGTATGATTTTTCAAACACGCCTGTCCGGGAGTTGCTGTGCGAGCTCTATATGAAGGCTAAGAATAGGGATGCGTTGTTTGACGAGTCCATTCAGCTCGCCGAGCTCCTATGCGAGAGCAATCAACATGAAAAAGGACGCCGCATCCTGGAGAATCTGGCAGTGGCCTTCCCGCAAGATCTTGAGAAACGCCGGGCCATCGCCAGAGACTATGAAAAGTATCATGAGCCGGGCAAAGCGCTTCAGGAGTATCTCGAGCTTGCCCGGACCGCGCTGGCCGAGTCACAGCTTGCTCTGGTCGAAGAGATCTGTAGCGATGGGTTGCGACTCGAGGCGGAAAATATCGAGTTCCGGGAAATCCGATTGCAAGCCCTGACGGCTCAGGACAAACATGCCGAGGCCGTGGAGGCGTGCAAACATCTGGCTAACCTATACACAACGGGCAATCAGCGGCAAAAGGCAATAGAACGGCTACGCCAGGCACTTGACATATTTCCCTCAGCTGATACGAGCGTTTACGCTCAGCTCGCTCAGCTCTATCATGAAAACGAGCAGCCTGACGAAGCCATTCAAACACTAAAGACCCTTGCACAGATGCAACTTGATGCGGCTGTACTTGACGACGCTAACGAAACAGCTGAGAAAATCCTCCAGATTGACCCGTCAAACATCGATGCGCGCCGCACGCTAGCCACCATTGCTCATCAGCAAGGCGACACTGAGAAAGCCGTTGCCGAGCTCAGCAACCTGGCTGATGCCTGCATCGAGCAGAACCAGTATCCAACAGCTCGTGATACGTTGCGCCAGATTCTGGAGATTGATCCCGCGCACCTCCAGGCCATGCGCAAACTCGCCCATCTTATTCTTCAGCACGAATCCGTTGACTCCGCCATTTCTTTACTTCGTCAGGTTATCGGTCTGCTGAAAAATACTACAACCGAGGACGAAGTAATTCAGGAGTACAAGACCATTCTCAGCCACGCGCCATCATGTATTGAGCTCCGCAAGGACTATGCTGACTACCTGAAGGAAATTGGCCAAACCCCCGAAGCCATAGCCGAACTTCTGGAGGTGGCGAAGGAACAAAAAGAGACTGTCAAGGATACGGCCCGCGCAATGGAGGTTTTTGAGCACATTCTCACGCTTGAGCCGAACAATCTGGAGACCCTGCTGGAACTGGCCACCCTGGCCCAGACCTCACACGACGTCACTGCGGCCGTTTCCTATTATCATAAGGCAGCGCGGCTCTGTGGCGACCAGGACGAACACGACCAGGCCTATGATCTGTACAACAAAATCTTGCGCCTTGAGTCAACCGATGAGCCTGCACGCAGGGGCATAGCCGAGTATTACATCCATCGCGGTCAAACCGGCAAGGCCATCAAGCATCTCACCGCCCTGATTACCAAGCGAAGGAAAGAGGGGCGTAACCGGGAGAATATTCCTACCTATCTTCGGATTCTCGAGCTGGACGAGGCGAACACCTCCGTGCGCGAGCAGCTGGCCGAGCTCTACGAGGAAACCGAACAGCACCAGGCAGCTGCTGAACAGCTCTGTCTCATCGCCACGCAGTATACTGCTGCGCGAAAGTTGCGCCGCGCCATTGATGCGCTTACCAGGGCTGTCAGCATTGATCCAAAAAATGAAGCCACTCATACGGCTTTGGCCGACTGCTATTTCAAAGACGGCCAGAAGGACAAGGCCAAAGAAACGTATGGCGTGCTGGAAAATCTTTACCTCGAGCGCGGTGCTGTGGAACAGGCCGAAGCACTGCTCAACCAGATTCGTGAACTCGATCCGAGTGATATCAGTATTGGCGAACGATTGGGAAAACTCTATGAGGCAAAGGGCGATGTGGGCGCTGCGTGCAATGAATATCGCAACGTCAGCCAGCTGTACATTGGCGCCAGCCAGCTCGATAAAGCAATCGAAGTTCTGCAGCGGTCACTCGAATTAGATGCCGAGCAAGTGGAAAGCCGCGAGCGCCTGGCGCACCTGTTTGAGGAACAAAACAATCTTCCCGCTGCCGCAGAGCAATACCTGGCTCTCACGAATATCTTATTCGACCGTAAGGAGCGCGACAAGGCGCTGCAGATCGGGGCCAAGCTGTCGCAAATCGCTCCCGACGATACGCAAAAACGCATCCAGATTGCTGCGCTCTATGCAGCCAACCACGAAACCGCTCTTGCCTTGCAGGAGCTGACCGAAACAGCCGAACGTGCCGTTCACCGCGAGGAATGGGACCAGGTGCTTGCCGTCTGCGAAGAGGGGCTGCGCATGGATGACCGGACACAGGCCTTGCGCGAAATCAAGATTCAGGCCTTGCTCAATCTCGGTCAGACGCAAGATGCTATTGCTGAATACATGCTGCTTGGTAATGCCTGCTTGAAGAAGAAAGAGTTCGTCCTTGCCGAACAATACTATCGCGCCATCGTCGAGCTCGATTCTACCCATCTTGATGCACACAAAAAGCTCGTTGACTCCCTGGTAAAGCTCAACCATAAGGCCGACGCAGTTCAGAATCTGCTCGTTATAGCACGCTTGCATGAGCAGCGCGACGAACTCTCTGACGCTATTGCCGCGGATCTGAGGGCGCTGAAATTTGACAATGCACACCTTCCGGCCCGCGACCACCTTGCCCATCTCTATATCGCTGCCAGTGACTTTCCAAAGGCGCGTTCAGAACTCAACCGCTTGGCAGATACGGCAATTGCACAAAATGATCCCGACGCTGCCGTTCGCTACCTAACCAGCATCCTGTCAATTGAACCGCAGTCAATTGAGACCCTGCGCGCACTGGTTCACGTGGTAAGCGACCACCAAGGTGTAGATCAGGCCCGACCCTATTTCATGCAAGTACTCGAGCAGGTTAAGGCAAAAGCCAAGCCCAAGGCCGTAATAAAGGAGTACGATTATCTACTGACGATTGATCCCGAGAACCACGAGTTGCGCAAAGAGTTTGTTACATATTTGTGGGATCATGATCGCCCGGATCAGGCGAAGGCAGAGCTGCTCAAGGTGGCTGAAGCTTACGAGGCAGACGACTCGACCGTGGCCCAGGCCATTGATATCATGCTTCAGGCGCAGAAAATCACCCCAGAGGATATGGATGTCCTGACCAGACTTGCCTCACTGTACGATCGCGCACAGCAGCCTGATGAGGCCTACCAATTGTACGTCCAGGCAGCAGATGCCTTTTGCAAAGGGAAGCAAGGCGGTAAGGCTATTCCTCTGTATGAACGGGCTGCCGAGCTCAATCCGCAAGCCGAGCATCCGCTCATCAATCTTGCCGAGCTTTACGAGCGCATCTCGCAATTCGACAATGCCGTAGCCACGCTTCTGCGAGTGGCGTCACTGCGCACAGCAGCCAACCGCACCAGCGAGAATATCCCTATCTATGTGAAGGTGCTTCAGCTGAATCCCGGTCAGCCCGACATCCGCAAGCAGCTCGCTCTCCTCTACGAGGCTGAAAGCCTCATTGACGATGCTGTGAATCAATATGCCCAACTGGCTGATTCATACGAACAACACCAGGATTATTACACTGCCCTGCAAACCTATGAACATATAAAAGAGATAAAGCCGAGTGATCTGAGCAGCCGGGAAAAACTGGTTCGTCTCCATGTCGAGGCTAACAGGCTCTCTGATGCCAAGCGTGAGCTCAGTGAACTCGGAGACCACTGCCTCAGCTCAAACAAGATCACTGAAGCCGAACGCTATTTCCGCCGAGTCCAAGAACTTGACCCATCGGATCTCGACATGCGCGAGCGGCTGGGAGCTTTTTACGAGGCACAGGGCAATAACGCTGCCGCATGTAAGGAATACGTCCAGCTGGGCTACGCCCTGAGCGAGCAAGAGAACTTTCCAAAGGCTATTGAGCTATTGAACAAGGTAAAGGGCCTGGATCCCGAGAATCTCACAGCACGGGAGTACGCCATTGAACTGTACGAGAAGATGTCGCAACCTGAGAAAGCGGCAGCCGAGGCGCTGGACCTTGGCCGACGCTACTTTGAAGCAAAACTACCGAAAGAAGCAATGCAAAAGTGCAAGCAGGTGAGTAACTTTGTTCCCCTCGACGTGGATGCTCGTCTGGAAGTCGCCAATCTCTATGAACAAAATGCCCTTCTGGACATGGCTCTGGAGGAATATTACCTCCTGGCCAATCGCCTTTTTGAAACCGGACGGTATAATGAAATCCTGAAGGTCTGCAATATCGGTCTGGCATTGGACGAAGAGAATGTTCAGCTTCAATCCCTCAAGGTCAAAGCGTATTTAATGAACGACGATATTAAAGGAGCAATCCGCGAGTACAAGATACTAGCGCCAATTTTCGGAAACCTTGGCCGCAAAGAGGAAGAGCAAAAGGTTTACCGTGAAATTGTAGCTCTCAGGAGTGACGACATTGAGAGTCGCCAACAGCTGGTGCACCTTTATCGCGATGCGGAACGTCCAGAAGACGCCATTTCCGAACTCCAACAGCTCATCATGCTGTATAAGAAGGATCAGAATTTCGTGGAGGCAGCAGCTTGTTATCGGACACTGCTGGAACTGGACCCTGAGAATCTCGAGGCACGCGAAGAGCTGGCAAAGCTTCTCACGGCCTGCAATCAGCCAGCAGATGCAATTGCAGAATATTTTACCCTTGCCAGTGCATACGAGTCACGCGCCGACTTTGACAAGGCACGCTCATACTATCAGATGATCCAATCACTGGATCCGGATAACCTGGAGGCACTCAGGGCATGCCGGGAATTGGCCCGCAAACAGGATCTGACAGATGAATTCTTCTCGCTCTCAGCCACTCTGGCCTCAGTCCTTGAGCAACAACAAGCATACCAGGATGCCCTGCAAGTCTTGAATGAGGTGATCGCACTGGATCCGACACGCTTTGAGGTCTGGGAACAGGTAGCTCAGATTCATGAGAAACAGGATAATACCGACGAGGCAGTCGCCGTTTACCAGGAATTAAGCCGACGCTACGAAAAAACCCACCAGTATGAGAAGGCTATCAGTCAGTGCCATAAGATTGCTGAGCATCAGCCTGAAAGTATCGAGAATCTCTTGATACTGGCCGCACTATATCGCCAAACAGCCGATCTCGAGCAGGCAATTGAATCCTATACCACGGCAATTACTCTGCTCAGAAACCAGGGTGATCTGATCCGTGCAAAAGAGATTACCGAAAAGCTCCTTGAAGTGGACTCCATGCGGGTAGACTCGAGAGCACTCCACGCACAGGTACTTGAAGCCCTTGGCGAGCACGAGCAGGCAGCTGATGCGTACGCTGCGCTGGCCACCCTGCATCAGGATGCGGGTCAAGTGGATGCAGCCGTAACGGCGCTGGCCACCACTCTCAAGCTCTCCCCGGCTCGCTTGCACGAACATCTGCGCTATGCAAACCTCCTGCATCAGGCTAATCAACTCGTTGACGCCGTGGAGCAATACCTCCAGCTCGCTCAGCAATACGAAGAGCTGGGGCAACTTGCCGATGCTGCAAGCTGTTGTCAGAACGTCCTTGCAATCGAGTCGGACAACCTCACTGCTCACCAGAACCTTGCCCGTCTCTATAGCCAGACAGGATGCGCCGACCGCGCCAAAGAGGAATTGGAATGGCTCGGCGAGTATTCTGCTAACCTGGAGGAATACGAGCGAGCGGAACAATACTTTCTCGAGGCCTTACAGCTCAAGATCGGCGAGCACTCATTACGGGAAAAACTCGCCACCCTCTATAGCAAACAGGAAAAGAAAGACGATGCCATCGAGCAATTCCTTAAAATCACTGAATTGGCGATTCTGGAGGACAATCTAGAAAATGCCCTTTCCGCACTGGAGCGCGCCCGCGATCTCTCCGGCACCAATACCGAGATTCGCAAGCATCTGGCCGAAATCTATGGCATCCGCGGCGAAAACGAAAAGGCCAAAGCCGAGATTATCTACATCATTGATAGCTACCTCGAACACGGGCTCGTTGAAGAAGCGCAGACACTGAGCAAGTCCCTTCTGAGTAAGGAGCCGGACAATTGGCAGCTGCGCGAACAGGTCGCCGGGCTCTTTGAACACCACAGCATTCCAGAGCTGGCTGCTGCCCACTACATCGAAATTGCCAGATTCCATATGGCCCGCGAATCCTTCACCCAGGTTATCCACTATGCAAAAAAGATCCTTTCATTGACCCCCAACGATTTCGCTTTCCGAGAACTCCTCATTAAGACCCTGATTCAAACCGGTCAACAGGCAGAGGCCTACGAGCAGCTGACCCACCTCAGCGAACAGTACGCAGACCAAGGCGCCTACGAAAAGGCAATCGAAACCCTGAATGCGATGTGCGACATTGACCCCCGAAATCCATACCCACACGAAAAGCTTACCTCCTTCTACTCTATTGCCAATCAGGAAGACAAGGCGCGCATGGAACTCAGCCTGCTAGCCGACATCTACCTCGCTGCTCAGCAGCCGGAAGAAGCACTACGCGCGCTGAAAGCTCTTCTGGGCAAGCAACCCGACGACGTGAATATTTGGCGAAAGTACATTGACACCAGCGCACAGCTTAAATCCGAGACCGAATTGCTCGGCGATTATATGAAAATGGCTGACGTCCTAATTTCCAAAGGTGCGGTTTTGGAAGCAACACAAATGTTTGAAACTATGCTTAGAATCGCTCCGCAGGATGCCGAGCTCCTCGACAAATTCGTCAATTTCCTCATTGACCAGGGCCAATCCACGCGAGCAATCAGGGAAGTCTTTGGCCTGGCGGATCTTTACAATGCCAACGGACAGCATAAGCAGGCCGCACGGACGCTTATTAAGGTGCAAGAACTCGCCCGCGAAGACCCTGACATACATTGTAAATTGGGCGAGACCTACCTCTTACTGAATGCAAAAGGCATGGCCATCGAACATTTTCTCGAAGCCGTTTCTCTCCACAAGGTGACTAATGAAAAGCCGCCACAGATTGATCTCCTCAAACGAATCATCGAGATAGATCCCAACAATGTGAATGTGCGCAACCAGCTGATCGAGATCTTCCTCTCTACCGATCAGGTGGAAGAAGCAGTGGAACAATCCATGCAAATTGCGGATCTCTACGTCCAACGCGATCTGCTGGATCTGGCGGAGAAAGAGTATCGAAGAATCATTTCGATTGATCCGGAAAACCTCACGGCGCTTAATTCTCTGGCAGCCACGCATCTCCAGATCGGTATGGATGAAGACGTAGCGCGGGATTATATCATGCTGGCGGAGCTCTACCTGAAGAAGGGGGCTTTGCAGGATGCGATCAAGTATTTCAAGAAAGGCTTGTCACTCGATCCGCAGAATATCGAAGCGCACCGCGCCTACATTGATGCTTACTTGCAGTTCGGGGTGGAGAAAGATCTCATTGAAGACTATCTTGTGTTAGCTGATCTTCTTCTGGATCAACGTAACCTCGACGGCGCGAGAAGAATCCATATGCAGATTCTTACTCTGGATCCGGAACACTCCATTGCCATAGCAAAGTTGCGCGAAATTGACGGGCTCCTCGTCCCCCAGGAGGAAGATCTCGATTACATTACGCCTCGTCCCGCCACGCCTCAGGAAAAGCCCGTATCGCCCGATAAAGAAGCAATCCCCTCTCCTCCGGCTCAACCCTCTCTGGAAGAAACCATTGACACGTATCAGAACATTCTCCAGATGAATCCAGCAAACGCCCAGATTCGTATCAAACTGGCGGATCTTTATGAACAAATCGGACGCGAGCAAGATGCTTGCCGAGAATTAGACGAGGCGAGTAAAATTCTCATCGAGAAGGGAGAGTTGGATAAAGGTATTTCAATTTGTGAACGCCTGATAGCGCTTCGACCTGCTGATGGAAACGTGCGTAACCGACTGGCTAAGGCGATCTTGCAGCGCGACTCGTTTAAAGCCATCGAGAGCGCCATTGGTGCCTACGAGACTGACCACCCGGATCGCCCAAAACCCCCTGAGCCCTCCAACTCCGAGCAAACTATCACTTAGGCCTTGATGCAAATCCATCCCCGTTTGTCATGCTTGCTCAATTAGCCGCTAATTGTGCCATAATTCTTCTGGTTAAAATTCAATACTTATAAAAGCTGTAAATAGAATCTAAAACAACACACCGAACTAAACAAATGAACACGAATGACACGAATGGACGAATTACACGAATACTTTAGTTTACTATCCGTCCGTATTCTACCTTCCTGCTGCCAAAATCTACCAATATCCCTGGCTTCATTCGTGCCATTTGTATAAAGG
>CAZVVA010000154.1:0-9487 GCA_964630455.1 uncultured Candidatus Sumerlaeota bacterium | reverse complement strand
CGAGGCGGACTAAAACCTAAAGCCCAGCTGCTCCTCAGAGCAATGTGGCGAAGGCGTCATAGCTGAAAATCGACGGCTATGGCAATTTTGTTCAGCTTGCATTCAGGGCTTAAAGTGAACGAAATTCATCGCCTTGATGACCTTGCCCAAGCCTGATAAGAGCTTCTTAGGGGCTGAAGCATTCAAAGAAGTTCTAAAGTTCAGCATATCTTAGTCCGCACTTATTCACGTCACATGGCACTCCGCACATACCTGCAACATCTACGCCCGCTCTCGTGGCCAGTTGTGATGTTTCATTTTAGCGTAGGAGCGCTGCTGGCTTCGGTATTTTCTCGACCTTCTTTATGGCAATTTGTTTCATTGGCATGCGGCGCAGTGGTCTGGGGCATCTGCTTAAATGGTGGCACACTGGCGCTTAACAGTGCGTTTGATAAGGACAAGGGTGATATCGGGTACCTCGATAATCCACCGCCAGTGCCGCCGCACCTGGCTCTGGTTGCCATTGTGTTGATGCTGGGTGGAGCTGTTGCGGCATGGTTCCTGGCACCGTTGTTCCTTATCTGCTACGGCATCTGCGTTGTGCTATCAGTGCTCTATTCATGTCCACCCGTACGTTTAAAGGCCCACGCAGGTTTTGACGTAATCATTAATGCAGGCGGGTATGGCGGTCTCACGCTGCTGGCCGGATGGGCAGTGTTTGAACCACGGTTTGCGACAAAGATTCTTCTGCTTGCTCTTGCCTTCGGCTTTCTGTTCGCTGGGTTTTATCCTCTGACCCAGATCTACCAGCACCAGCACGACAAGGCACGTAAGGATCAGACGTTTACGGTCTGGGTTGGGCCGCGGACAGCCCTGATTTTCTCGCTCATCAATCTTCTTCTGGCAATGGCCGTTTTTCTCTTTACATATCAATACATTCAGGGACTAAGGTTGCCGGGGATTGCGCTGATGGTAATTCTGGCGGCATGGCTGAGTATTGTACTCCCCTGGATGCGCTTTTTCCCAGCGTATGATGGCAAGCGAGGCATGTATCGCGCACTTAAGGTCTGGGCACTCACCGACGTTGCGATCATCTTGCTGTTCTCGCCTCTCCTGGCACTGTAAGAGCACGGCGTAATTGACTGGTGCATGTGCCCGCGATGAAGATACCTTTTATGCACCCCGAGATAAGACAGGCTAATCCAAAGAAGGAATATCACACTGTGCAGGCGTATTTTCTCAAGGGCCGACGCTGTAATCAGATGAAGCCTGACTATTATTCATTCACTTTGGCCTAAAAAACTTCATAGAAAAGTTTCCGGAATGCCTACACCAGGAAAATGGATTTTTCGAGTCACTTCGCTCCTTATAATGTGGTGGGCGCTTCTTTTTTCCCTTGGGCAGCGGGTAAGGGCCGACCGCATAGAGTCCTTTGACGCGCTTTTCCCGGCTGATACGCTTCTCTATTGCTCCATCCAGAACCTTCATGAGTTTCACTCAAGCTGGCAGGCCAGCCCATTGCCAGCGCTCGTGAAAGATCAGGTGCTCTCAGACGTATTGAAAAATGCCGGCGTTAATCAATGGATGCGATCTCGGCTTCCTCTGGCGTTTCGCGTTCAGATTTCTCTTAAGGACATGATTCGGATTTTCCCACGGCGTGCGGCTGTGGCGTTAGTCTCAACGAACCCGTCACGTGCTTTGCTTAAGAATATCCATCTCCTGCTTCTGGCCGACTACAAAGGATCCCAGGCTAGTGTTGAATCGCTGATTAATATATGCCTTCCCGGTCTGGAGGGAGTGAGTAGGAAAAGATCAATTGTAAACGGCGTCACCGTGTATAGCTGTAATTATGTGCTCACCGAACCGGTTTCGATCCCTGAAGTGAACACCAAAAAAGGAAAGTCAACAGGATCCGGCGCAACCGTTCCAGCGGAGTCGGCGTCCTCTCCCGCTGCCGTATTGAAAGAATACCGGTATCCCGTTGCATACGCCTTTAATGATTCTGTTTTCCTTTTTGGCCTGGGAACAGACGCCGCACTGAAGGCCGTGCTGGAGGATTGGCAGACGCCCTCCGCTTCGTCGCTGGCCCAGAAGAGCACCTACCAGGCACTTGCTGCAAACAATCGGAAGTCTGCAGACCTCTTTCTATACATCAATGCGGGCCTGGGCTTTCAGCTCCTGGAGGATGAGGTAGGCTCCCAACGCGGATCTGCGAGCTCGGGTGGACTTGATCTTCGGTCCCTCGGCTTGTCGGAATTTCAGGAAGCAGGCGTGTGGCTTGAGCTTAAATCGCAAGGGCTGGATATCGTGCAAGAAATTTTGCTATCGCGAAGAGAGTCAAGCACGTCCGGGCTTCTCTTTCCGCAGATGGTGAACAGCTTCAGGTCGCTCGGGCTTACGCCATCTGATGCGATTGTCTACAGGAGTTCAGTATGGGATTGTGCGGCCCAGTGGCGCACGCTTAAGAAGATTCTTCGCGCAAGCTGGCCAGAAGCCTTTGCTCGTCTTTCCGACCTGGAACAGTCTTTGGATGCCCAATTTGGATTTTCCCTGGAGCAGGAGCTTTTCAGCGTCGTCAGGGGAGAATGCGCACGATACGTACGTCGACGCTCAGACCAGGGACAGCCGTTTTATTCAAAGACATACATTATTGATGTGAGCGATGCAGCCCAGATGCAGCGCTGCATGGAAAAGATGCTGGAGGCAGCGAAGTCTCTCGGCATGATCCAGTATCAGCGCGATATGTATCTCGGACACACTGTTTTTGTCATCAGGCCGTTCAATATAACCGGTTCCATGCACCCATGGGGACTGGCCTGCCTTCCTTCATTCTGTGTCGCAAGCAGCTCCATTCACGAGGTGCGGGAGCTTATCAGGCGCATGAACGCCAAGACAGGGCCGAGTCTTGCGCAAAATGCCGAGATTCAGCGTCTTCGCAGTCGGCATCCCCACAACGCATTGCGCCTTTCCTACCGCGTATATGGGCAGCAAGCGCAGCAATTGCAAACTATATTGGTGTGGCTCAAGCCACTGCTTTCAAAGACAGCGGCTTCCATTGTTCAGGCCTTTGAGCTGGCTTATGTTGTTAATCACCAAGTTCTTCCGCGATACTTTCAGAAAGTCATTTCCCTGTGGACCGTAACGAAAAACTCGGCACGGGGAGAAATAAATATCCTCTACCGCAGCCCATGACGCCAATGGCTAGCACAATCTGCAGGATATGATAATCACTGCTTCCTTCCCTGCCTTCGACAAAAACATCATTCATCGCTCTTCTTTTTGGCCTTTGCCACGCTATCTTTCGCCCTATTGATCACCGTCTCAACCGCATCTTTAAATGCTTTAGCTTCATCCATGACGATAGCATGTGGGCTATATTTCGCCCGCTGAAACATGTCGGTTATCTGGTCAATAGTTAAGGACTGTTCGCTAGTTGCGCTTTTCAAATAGTTCGCATACTCAAATGGCGTGACCCACGGATCGCGACCCCACCCGAGCGTGGTTAGCTGTTCGCACAGGAGCCCATAGTAGAAGACGACCGTCTCGCGTGGATTGGAGAAATGGGTCTTGAAATGCCGGATGAGTTTCTTTTTCACTATTTTCTTGAGCGTGGACAAGGATGATTGGGCGGGCAGAAAGGGCTTGCCCCGGGACTTTATGAGCTTCTTGTGAATCCAGCTGAGTAAAGCCAGAGTACCGACACAGAGAATCAGCAAGATCACGGCGCTAAGCACGAGGTCGAAGATCATTCTTGTGTCCAGTAGCTGCGCGGCTTGACCCGAAGGTCTCACGAGCGCGCCCTTTGCAATGGCCAGAGGCTCTGGCAATACCGGCGTCAGGCCGTAAAGCCCGAGAGAGGTGAGGCTAATCAGGATCACGTAGAGCAGTATACTTTCTCCAACGTCACGGATTTTGATCTGGTTTAGCACGGAATATCGTTCGCCGATGAACACGAAGCGATCGCAAATCATGCAGATAATCAGCATTATACCGGCAGCGAGCAACCAGAAGACAGGTACCCCTGGATCAACCAGTGTTGTTGCAATCAGAATAAGAATGTTGTTTGCATAAAGCCGGGTGAAATACTGCGGACGCTGCAGGAGCAGGCACAAAGGAATATTCAGGAAAAGGAAGCAGGGGATCAGCGACGTGCGCTCAAACAGATATATTGGCATCACGAAGAACACTGCGTGCACAAGAAAGAGAGCCAGGCGCTCGCGGTATTGCAGATTCGCCAGCAGGTCAAGGAACAGCACTCGCAGCGCACTTGCAATCAGGAAGAGTAATCCATAGCCGAGTGAGATCAGTGGAAAGTAAATCAGCACCGGGAGATTAAGTCCGTAGCGAATCCCAATCAGCGCAGTCACAACGGTAAAAGCGTATGCGCTGACATAGAGGCCGATACGATATAATGTTGTTGCGGTATGGAAAGTAATCGGCATGGTCAGGCGTTTGGTACTCCCAGGCGCTGTTCGATCTTGTCGCGTTTGGCCAGGGTGTACACCATACACCCCTCGGCCACGAGCAGTTGTTTCAGCTCAGCCATTGAAGGTGCCTTCATGTGCAAGCGCTCTTGCTCTTCCCAGATTTTGAGGAAAGAGCGATCGTCAATCAGCACTACAATAATCTTGATGCGAGAAATCACCAGATAGCGCAATGTTGGGCGTAATCTGGGCGGGGAAAAGTTTGTCGCGCTCATAATGAGAATGACCGTTGATCCCCGGCGCAGGTGGCGAACCTTCTGGCTGAAAATCTCCTCCAACGACCCCTCGCCTTCGGCTTTGTATAACGTCATGCGATCAAGAATCGTGATGAGGTGCTGCATGCCGCCACCAAGTGGAACGTGATTGACCTGCTTGCCCAGGGCAAACACCTGGACAAGGTGCGATTTTTCAATTGCTGCTTTAGCCACGGATGCGGCTGTTTTGATAAGATACTCCACGGATGTTACGTCGCCAAATCCGGTAAGTGAGAGGCGGTAAAGGTCGAGGAAAATTGTGACTTCAGTTACGACATCTTCCTGAAACTCCTTGACCAGCAGGCGGTTGTGACGGGCAGTTGAGGGCCAGTGAATGCGGCGAGGGCTATCGCCGCGCTGGTAGTCACGCAAGCCCATGAACTCTTCGCTATGTCCTGGATCCAGTGTCGTCTCGGTCCCGACATTGGCCAGAGTTCCGTAGCCGAGAACCGGAAAGTTCTTCAGATCCAGCGCCTGTGGATATACAAGTAGCTCGGTAAAGGCATCTATGCGGAGTGTTCGAGGAAACACGCCTGCAGGATCAGCACACTGAAGCTCAAGCGGCCCTAACACATATAGACCCCTTTTGCGAACACACTTGGCCTTGTACTCCATTTGATACAGACTGGTCTGATCAAAGCGGCATGGCACGATCGAGTGGACTTTGTAATGCTGGCTCGGGGGAATCCGATCAGCAACCTCTATGAGGTAGTGAGGAACTGGCGATTCAGTATCGAATTCCAGGGCGATGGAAATTTCCTGCTCCTCAAATGTTCGCGGATAGTGCTTGCGGGAAACGCGCAGATGCTGAAAAAGCAGAGCTGAGTTTACATAGGTGATGATCAGGATCACGAGCAACAGCTCGCCGAGGAAGAAAAGCGCGTTGTTTCCTCTGGCGTATCCGGCGTAGAGCGCCAGGGTGGTGAGAAATAGCAGACAGTTACGCTTCGTGAGAACCAGGGTAGGCTCGCTAAAGTTCATAATTCTTTATGGGGACGTCCACTGCGCGAAGGATCTCGTCAATAATGGGGTCAGGAGTCACTCCGCCCAGTTGCGATTGCGGTTTCAGAAGCAGGCGATGGCGCAGGATAGGGTGGCAGAGCGCTTTCACGGTATCAGGCGTCACAAAGTCGTTGCCATCAATCAGTGAATAAGCCTGACTCACGCGGTAGAGGGCCAGGGAGGCGCGCGGACTTGCACCCAGCAGCAGATCTGCGTGCGCACGCGTCGCTTCCACCAGGCGCACGATATAGTCGTTAATAGATTTGTCAACGTAGATGTGTTTCACTCGCTGCTGCAGATCGAGAATGTCGCGGATTGTAGCCACTGAGGAGAGCGAATCAATCGGGTGCGCCAGCCGCTGATCCTCCAGAATCTGAATTTCATGATAATGCCCGGGATAGCCAATATCAATTTGCATTAAGAATCGGTCAAGCTGCGCCTCAGGCAGGCGATACACACCCTGTTGCTCTATTGGATTCTGCGTGGCCATGGCAAAGAAAACCATCGGCAGTGTGTAAGTTTTGCCATCAACCGTGACCTGACGTTCTTCCATGCTCTCCAGCAAGCTGGACTGGGTGCGAGGCGTGGCGCGATTGAGCTCATCCGCCAGGAGGATGTTGGTAAAAACAGGGCCTTCGCGAAATTCGAACGTCAGGTTTTTCTGATTAAAGACCGAGACACCGGTGATGTCGGATGGGAGCAGGTCGGGCGTAAATTGTACACGCTTATATATGCCATCAAGGGAAAGGGCCAGGCTCCTGGCCAGAAGCGTCTTGCCCACGCCAGGCACGTCTTCAATGAGAATGTGACCGCGGGCCAGCAGTGCAGCGATCATCTGCTTTACCACTGCCTCTTTGCCAATAATGACCTTTTGAATATTCTGGAGCAGGTTGGCGATCGTATCAGTACTCATCGGATTGCATTTCTCTTAGTGTAGTGACGTGTCAGAACAGGCGATGGCCTGGAGCGAGTATAAATTTGTACGCCAATTTGGCTGAATTGCCCGCCAGCCGCTTTTGCCTTATCGAACTAATAACTACACTCACTCCGCTTTCTCCCCGGGAATATACAAATAGTACAGCGTGCCACGCCCAAAATCAAGCGCTTTATGCTCAGGAAAGCAAGGTTGGTAGAAACGCCGCAATGCCTCAAGCATCTCCGGGGTATATCGGGAGAAGAACTGCTGGGGATTCATGATATTCTGTGTAGTGATCACAAGATCAAATCGCTGCTCGCGAATGTCGCGCACGAATGGCGCTTGATTCCATTTTCCTTCCCGCGCTAATTGTGACATAATAAACGGGTGAAAGAGTACTTGTTTTCCCGCCATGATGTTGAATATCGGAAACTCGCTCAGCACGTCCCCCGGGTGCTCTTGCACAGTATTCAACACAACGGACGCCTTCTTCATATCGGTGAGATCAGGATTGTGCGGATAAAAGAGGATGGGCCGTTTTTGATGCAGATTGATGGCGTGCGTGTAGAGCAACGCGACCAGAAGTACGTACATCATCAGGCGTCCTGGCGCGGCGGCCTGACTGGCAGCGCGTGTGATGAAGTCGCCCAGACGTATGCATAGAAAGAGCGAAATGGCGATGTGCGGCTCCAGCAGATAGTTAGTGGCCGCTCCCTGTTTGGCCAGGCCAATCAGCGACAGTACAGAGACCAGGAAGTAAATCGTGATCGGATCCAACCGCTTCAGAACGTTAATAGCGCCTATTGGCGTATCTTCTGGCCCTCCATCTGGCTCGCTGCTCGGTAATATCCTTGTTCGACCCAAGAGTGGGACAATAATGCTGGCGAGCGCGTACAAACAGATAAGCCCTCCCGTTGCCAGTAATGCCCCGTTGAATCGCACGAGATGCTTAAGCATCGCTTTGAGCTGGAAAAAGTCAAAGATGTTCGCGTTGTAAAGCACCGTGTGATTGTAGTATTCCCCGCGCGTGAACGCGATTAACAGGATGAAGATCAGTACTATTGGCGCGAGCAGATTGCCTATGAAACGGAGTCCGCGTCTGTAATCTTGAAGCAGGAGAAAGAGGCAGCAGCTTAGCGGAGCAGCCAGCTGGCTTTGTTTCGTATAGACAGCCAGTACGAATGCGCAAATTGCAAGAATCCGCCCCAATTTGGTGTTCGTGAGAGCAATTAGCGTCAAACCGAAAAGGCTGAAGAAAATCGCCAGCAGATCAACGCGGTAATAGGGGAGCCACTCGTATAGATCGTAGGTGATTGTGAAGAGCAGAGGCGCAAGCAGAGCTAGCAGGACATTCCGGGTTTTTTGATACACCAGAATGAACATTAGCCCGAGAATTCCAGCCCAGCTTAGCAAACTTATCATTCTTCCTGATAGCAGGTAATGGCTGCTGGGCGGGGAAAGCCTGAGCGCAATAGCATTGAGCCCTGGATATATCGGCGCGTAGGTGCCGACCAGATATGGCGACTCCTGGATGGGTTGGTAAATTGACTTCCCCTGACTGAGCAGAAAGGCCTGGTTTACGAGAAAGCCCTCTTCCGCGTCCAGCTGGTACGGAAACCTGAGCCCCTCGTATGCCCGCATAAGCGGATAGCGGAATAACATGAGCAAATAGATCAGCACAGGGAGTAGAACCAGGGAGAGAAGCCAGATACTGGTGTGAGGCTTGCGACCGGTTCCAGTGGCGGGCATGCAGGAGCTCCCTATGAGCCAGGTCGGTTGGCCAGCACGCGCTTCACTGCAGCCAGAACCTGCTCGGCCGACAGCGCATCCATACAGCTGGGATTTATCGTACACGTGGCCTTATAGCATGGGGCGCAGGGAAACTCAGAGACTACTTTTTCGCCGCGACCGAATAGATCAACCTCAGCAGGGCATGTAGAACCAAAAAACGCTACGACCTGTTTTTTCAAGCCAATGGCAATATGCATGGTCAGGCTGTCGGAGCTGACCACCAGATCGCACGTGCTCACAATGCCGAGAAAATCTTCCAGACTGTTATCACACCCAGTGTCAATGATGCTCTGATCGCACTGACGCAAGATTTCCGCGTTGAAACTGCGCTCGCGGGGACCACCCAGGAGCAAGACGCATACCTCTGGCTCTTTGGTCAGCTGTGCGATTAGCTCGACGAAACCGCCGACAGTCCATTGTTTGGTTTGGAAGACCGATCCACAGCCAGTATTGACGCCAAGAACTAGTTTTGCCTCGGCAAGGCGATGGATTCTGGCAAATTGCCCGGCGAATTGTTTCGAGCGCTCGCTCAATTCGAGCACGTACTCTTCATTGTGATAGGGGAGACCGGCCATCTCGTATATGATTTGCGGGTACGTTTTAGTGTTCTGGCGAAATTTGAGTTCGTCGGACAAGCCGAGTTGCAGCGCATATTGACTTTCAGTATTAAAAACCGTCAAGGTGCCAGCCTCCGATGGAGCAAAGCCGCGCTTTTCAGTTGCGCGCATCAAATTAGCTACAGCCAAAGCTCTTGGCTCCTTTTCAAAGTTCAGGAGCAAGTCAAACTGTTCGGAAAGCAGCACAAGCAAATTCGACGGCTCAAAGCACACGAGGCGTGCGACATAGGGGTTTGTATTCAGCAGCACTTCTGACTCAGCGTCAGTGAGCCACGTGATATGGCACGGCTGGTATTGCCTGGCCAGACCGGGAAGGATGCACGTGGTGCGTAACACGTCACCCATGGCTGCAAGCTTCACCACCAGTATTCGCGTTCCCTGCGGACTATAGTGAGGACATCCCTCGCACACGTCTGCCTTGCCGCATGGCTTATAGCCCGTGAA
>CAZVVA010000153.1:0-9505 GCA_964630455.1 uncultured Candidatus Sumerlaeota bacterium | reverse complement strand
CGCTGAAGATAATGTGAGCAGAATTGTGGGAGCTGAGGAGAGAGCAGCGCCGCACCGGGTTGACTTATTAACGTTGAGCCATGGGCATCAGGCATGGGTGAGCAGGATCATATTGCTTTTCTCGTAGAGCGCCTTGGGGATCAGGATATGCTGAAGGCAATGCGGGCGTATCGCGACTTGCTGCTGTACGGTAGCAAGGCGCTGGAGCCGCTGGCGCACACGCTCAAGGCAAAAACCACCCCGCGACGCTTGCGCTTGCGTATCATAGATCTGCTGGGCAAGTTGGGAGTGGAAAAGGCGACGCCAATCATCGAAGAGTTCATGGAACGCAAGGATAAGAAGTTCCGTGCGCAGGCCTGTATTGCGCTTGGCTGGTTGCGGAATATGGATGCCTTGCCGGGACTCCAGAAGGTAGCTCGGGATGATCCCGACCGCCGAGTCAGAAACGAAGCTCGCATCGCCATTGAAGAGCTGATCCGTTTTCACGCTTCGAAACCCCCCGTACTGCCTTCGCCCGACGTTGAGCAGACAGCCGAAGAGATGGAACTCGTTTTCGACCGACTGGTAGCCGGCCAGATGCTCCCTGAAACGAAATACCGATACCTTAAAGCCACGAAACACATCCCGCAGCTGGTTGCCCTGCACTACAGTGTCTGTCCTTTTTGGCTCGAAGAAGGTGGACTCACGTGTATTATCAGCCAGCCAGGAGACCCGGTGGTAAAAAACCGTATCCGCGAACTCGTGTCCTGTCCCCTTGAATGGTTCGAGTGTGAAGAGGAGCGGGTGAGGAAATCCATTCAGGAGCTGTATGTGCTCGGCCGCGACGATTACTACTACTTCTATCCCGACTACACAGATGCGATGAAACAGGAGCTGGCCCGCCTCCTGCGCGAGCAAATCGCCGAACCATCTCCGTATTCGCTTCCCGAGTGTCCGGACTCTCTTCACTTGCTGAATAGCGTGCTGCATCTATGCCGAGCCCAGGCCATTCAGACTCTGGTTATAGAAAGCACCCAGATTGTGTTTCGAATATACGCTCTGCACGAGCGCCAGCGCATTGATCTGCAGGTTCCTCTGGAAAATCTTCAGCAAAAGCTCATTCTGGCCCTTAAGATTCTGTGCCAGCAGTTTCCCCACCAGCTGGAGCATGCAGGGCGGCGTAGCGAGGTGGTAGTCCGCAATGCCACAGGCACCATCTCGTTGATGCTCTGGGTGAAAGCAACAGGTCGCCGCGAGCACTTGCAACTTAGTCTCACGTACGAGCGGTAGTATGGTCACACGGCACAGCGAACGCGGCACGTTTTTCCCTTGACCACAGATCAGAAAACCAACGATAAGTAAATAATCTTCGGTGTCGCGATCTCAACTCAGCGGGAGCTCGCAATGAAAATTGGTATCTTTGGCGGAACGTTCGATCCGCCTCACCTCAGCCACGTGCTGGCCTGTCACTACGTCCTGGAAACCAGTGGTCTCGACAAGATTCTGGTGATCCCCTGCTATCAGCATCCTTTTGAAAAACCCACTGCTCCATTTGAAGATCGTATGGAGATATGCCGCCTCGCCATGCGGCAGCTGCACCCACGCGTAGAGGTCTCACCTATCGAAGGTGAGATAAGAAAGGTAAGTTACACCATTGACACCGTGCGCGAGCTAAGGCGCCGACATCCAGACGCCTCTTTCGAACTGATTATCGGTTCCGATGTCCTGAAAGAAACCACAAAGTGGAAAGAGTTCGAGCTGCTGAAAACACTGGTGACGCTACGCATCTTGCCCCGGCTGTGTGAAGAGACCGTCCCAGACCTGGCGAATCCCGAAAAGTTCTTTCTTCCCGATATCAGCAGCTCCATGGTGCGCGAGAAACTCAAGCGCGGCGAACCGGTTGATCAGTATCTATCGCACTCGGTGATTGACTATATTCATCGCAAAGGGCTGTATCAGGAGTAAAGCCACAGAGACACAGTAAGCCTAAGGCTTATAAAAGTATTGGATTGCAAATTGAAAAATGCAAAATGAAAATTTAAAATTTGATATTTGCAATTTTCCTCTTTTAACGATCTCTGTGACTCTGTGCCTCTGTGGCAATTTGTAAAAGAGGCGATGTAGAATGAAGTCAGAACGTGCCAGGCGCCTCCCTCCTGAAACGTTTCACATTGATGTTGATGCGGTCAGACGCGGCTGGTACACGGACGAGTACTTCAATAACGCGCAGCGAATTTTTGCCGAGCTGGCTGCGCAGGGCTATCACCTCCAGGGAACAACCAGTGCGATTTCCGCTTCTCCAACCGAGCTGCAACGTGTGGACGTCGGCGACCTCGAAGTTGATATGCAGATTTTCACGCGCCGAAAACCCTTTAGCATTGTCTGCGCCACGGACTACGCCCTGGCGTTTTTTAAATTATGTACGGGACATTTCGACGAAGAAAGTCACTTCGTTGATACCTCAAGCACACTCTCTATTCGTTCACTCCGCGACGGTGACAAGGTCGTCCCTTGGCTTCCGGTGATGCGCGTCTGCGGCCGGTATCGAGACTTTGCTAATCTGGAGACATTGGTGCTGGGCGTGCTCACACGCGCCACCCGCATTGCCACCAACGTCTATAACTGCGTTGTGGCGGCACGCGGCAAACCCATTTTCTTCTTCCCCGCCCGCTTCGATCCCTACCACACCCAGGCTCTGGATGGCTATGCCTATAAGATCGGCGTCGAAGCGTACAACCAAGAATTTGGAAAGAATGTCCCGCCTCTTATCTCGACCCATGCACAGGGAAGTTGGTGGGGTGGCGAGAGTAGCGGTACAGTGTCGCACTCCTATTTACTCTGCTTTCTCCGTGATACAACAGAAGCGATGATGAAATTTGCCGAGCTCCTGCCCGCTGAGATTAATCGCATCGCACTGGTTGACGTGAACAACGACTGTATCGGCGATAGTATCGCAGTGGCGAAAGCAATGTTCACTCGCTATCGCCAGCTCATCGAAGCTGGCCGGGAAAATGAGGCACAGCAGTTTCTCTTATATGGCGTGCGGGTAGATACCCCGCGTGAAATTCGCGACGTCAGTCTGCAGCCAACAGGCGACCCGGAACAAGACAACGGCGTCTGCAGCCGCTTGGTCATCGCCTTGCGCCAGGCGCTGGATAGCGCTCCAGACGCAATGGGGCTTTCCAACCGCAGCCTGGACGAGGCACGCCGCTACTTCCAGAACATCAAGATCGTCGTAACCGGCGGATTTACCCCCGAACGGATTCGCCAATTTGTAGAGCAGAACGTGCCAGCTGATATGTATGGAATCGGCTCATACATGTTCGACGGCGAAAACAACGACTACACTGCAGACGTTGTTCGGGTGAAGATCTATGACCGATGGCATGAATTGGCGAAAGTTGGTCGCCAGGCACTTGAAAACCCCGACCTGGAGACTGTCCGCTGGTCTTGAACCGCGTTTCTCACCTCCCTGCCTGCCGCCAGGCAGGTATTTGCCAAGCCAATCGCCTGAGCTCCGCTTTTTTTCTCCTTTACAAACCTTCCCGGACTTGTTACTTGAGAAACTCGTTTTTTTGCTGTTCACTAAGCTCAAAGTGCTATTTTCTCTGTGCCTCTGTGTCTCCGTGGTAATTTTTAATGACTATCAGGCTCATTAATCAAAATAGACCGTAGCACTGCACCACGCATTGACACCGTATCGTAGAGGAGCGAAGACAAAATGCCCGGAATTCTCTTTCCATTTGGCGCCAGTATTCTTGCTCTGCTCTTTGTAGCATATCTCGTTGCTGACGTGCTGAGCAAGGAGCGCGGCAGCGAACGCATGATCGAAATCTCCCAGGCAGTCCAGACCGGAGCAAATGCGTTTTTAAAGCGCGAATACAGCTACATAGCTATGTTTGTCCTGGCGATCGCAATCCTCATCGCCATAGGAGGTGAGTTGCGCAAGGATTTGCCATTGGGACTTCCGACCTCACTTGCGTTCATCTGCGGCGCAGTAGCCTCTGGCCTGGCTGGCTATATCGGTATGAGTATTGCCACCCGCGCAAACTGCCGCACGACCTATGCTGCCCAGCAGCAGGGATTGAAAGGCGCCCTGGGCGTAGCGATTTCCGGCGGCGCGGTCATGGGCATGAGCGTGGTGGGAATTTCGCTACTTGGCTTATGCGCGACGTACATGCTGTTTCGCGGAGAGCCGCAGATAATTAACGGCTACGCCATGGGTGCCAGTCTGGTAGCGCTGTTTGCCCGCTCAGGCGGTGGTATTTATACGAAAGGTGCAGACATGGGCGCAGATCTTGTCGGCAAAGTCGAGGCCGGCATCCCTGAGGACGATCCGCGCAATCCCGCTACCATTGCCGATAACGTCGGCGACAATGTCGGCGATGTGGCCGGGCTCGGCTCTGACCTCCTTGAATCGTACGTCGAGAGTATTATTGCCAGCATTGCTATCGCCACAGTTGGCCTCACTATGGCAAGCGCTGAGCTTGGCGAAGCGCTCCGAATGCTCCCTCTCTACATCGCCTCTATCGGCATCGTGGTCTCGATCATCGGAGTAATGTTCGTGAAGCTCTCGGGCCGGCGCGATCCGCAAGGCTCGCTCATGGGTGGCACGTATATGAGTGCGATCCTGGCCATCATTGGCGCCTACTTCGCTGTAAAGTATCTGGGGGTGGATTTCGAAGAAGACGGAGTGCGCTACGGTCAAATGGGGATTTTTGTTGCCGTAATTGCCGGCATCATTTCAGGAATCGTGATCGGTTATATTAGCGAGTTCTTCACCTCGGCGAAGTACAAACCAGTTCGCCGACTGGCCGAAAGCTCGCAGACCGGCCCGGCAATCACCGTGACCGAAGGCATCTCAGTCGGCATGAAGAGCACAGCTATTCCGGTTATTATAATGGCCTGCGCTGTGATTCTGTCGCACAAATTTGCAGGATTCTATGGCATTGCCATGGCAGCCGTTGGCATGCTTACCACCACCGGCATGATCGTATCAGTTGATTCCTACGGCCCAATTGCCGACAACGCAGGCGGCATTGCAGAGATGGCGAATCTGGACCCCTCGGTGCGCAACATTACGAACAACCTCGATGCCGTGGGCAACACCACTGCGGCAATAGGCAAGGGATTTGCCATCGGCTCAGCTGCATTCGCCGCAATGGGACTTCTGGTTGCATTTATGAAGGCGGCGGACATCGGGGTTGCGGACATCAAAGACCCGCGCGTGCTGGGTGGGCTTCTGCTCGGCGGCATGTTGCCCTACTTCTTCTCATCCATGCTGTTTCGTGCCGTGAGCAACTCTGCGTTCAGAATGATCGAAGAAGTACGCAGGCAGTTTCGCGAAATTCCCGGCATCATGGAGGGCACGGCCAAGCCCGATTACACACAGTGCGTTGACATCAGCACCAAAGGCGCAATTCAGGGTATGCTCGTGCCCGGGACAATGGTCATCCTGGTTCCGGTAGTTATCGGCTTCTCCCCGCTCGGAAAGTACGGACTGGCAGGAGTACTCATCGGGTCAGTCGTGTCAGGTCTGATGCTCGGCATTCAGTTTGCCAACAGTGGCGGCGCAATGGACAACGCAAAGAAATACATCGAAGACGGCCATTTTGGCGGCAAAGGCTCAGACACTCACAAAGCTGCCGTCGTTGGCGATACCGTCGGCGATCCACTAAAAGATACAGTCGGCCCCTCAATCAACATCCTCATCAAGCTCGTGTGTGTTATCTCCCTCGTCCTCGCCCCGTTTTTTAGATAAAACCAGGGCGACCCACCGGCTCGCCCCTACAATTGCATTGCAATTTGATACCTTCCGTTTTATCATTGAACCGCTTAAATCAAAAGGGGGGAAATAAGCAAATAATGAAGCGCAATCTCCAAAAACATCATCGGCGCTCCATTCGGTTAAAAGATTACGACTATTCGCAGGCAGGCGCATATTTTGTAACAATATGTGCGCACAATCAGAGGGGCTTATTTGGCAACATTGTAAATGGGGAGATGAAATTATCCTCAATTGGCAAGATCGTCCAAAGAGAATGGAATACAACCCCAGCTCGTTTCCCGAATGTCGAATTAGATGCCTTCATTATCATGCCGAACTACATCCACGGCATATTATTAATTGTAGGGGCAACCCTTGTGGTTGCCCATGATAAAAGGGCAGGCACAAGGCCTGCCCCTACATTGGGAAAAATTGTTGGTTCATTTAAATCACGTTGCGTTCGTAAATGCATACGGAATGGCCTGAATGTGGGTAAATTATGGCAACGCAATTATTACGAACACATCATCCGGGACGAAAAGGATTTAAACCAAATCCGCGAATACATTATAAACAATCCCATAACATGGCAACTGGATGATGAAAATCCTGAAAATATAAAACGGGCGATCCACCCGCCGCGGTGGGTCACCCTTACATCCTGAATTTTAAAATAGCATACATCGCGCCTTAGCATTTGCCTTCTTAGACGGCCAGGATTGGCAAGGGGGGAAGACGATGCGAAAATACTGGCTGATTTTAGCAATCGTAGCCCTGGGCGTGGCCTTGGTAATTGTAATAAGCTACAGCAGAAAACCCACGGCGCCCAAGCTCACCATAAAAGAACAGCTCACTGCGGTTGAGGTTGACCTGAAAACCCTCGAGCTTACCCTAGGAGATTACTTTTCCACTCACAACACGTTTCCCGATCGTCTGATCTCTCTCACTACACCAATAGCTTTCATTCGTCCCATGCTCCTTGATCCATTCAATCAGGAACGCCTGCCAGTAGGAAAGGAAGCAAATCCTTATAGATATATGAAGCTTCAGGCAGGAGAACTACAAGATGTCTATATCATAAGCTACGGCCCCGATAAAGATGATGACTCTCGCAGGGTAATTTATGACCCCACGAATGGCACAATCAGCAACGGCGATATTGTCAGACACATTTCTGCACCTCCTGATGAGCTAATCATGGGAGTCCCTGGTCGCTGGTATCCCTACGAGAACAAGCAGATTGCACGCGCCTCGGATGATAACGGGATAAAAGAGTTCATGTGGGCCTTGAAAATCTTTCGCTATGACTTACGCAGTCCCAAAGGCCGAGCGGCATTTGAGGCAGCAACAACCGTAATACGAGAAGGCTGGCGGGGCAAACTGAGCGATTTGGAGGACTTGATTGATAGAAATCAAGCGGCATTTACGCTCATACATGAAGGCGCACAAAAGCCTTTTGCAAAATTGGTAGTCGTTGAGAAAGAGCTTGATTATAAAAGCCCTGTTCCCAATTTCCTCTCCATACAAATACTAACCAAGCTCATGATCTCCCAGGGAAAGAAATGTGAAGCTGAAGGAAAGCCCAAAAAGGCTATACGTAACTACATTGACATCGCCAAATTCGGCCAGTCAATCGGCAACGGCTTTCTTATCGGTAAGCTCATTGATATAGCTATTGAATCAATGGCATACAAGGCACTGCAAAATGCGCTTACCAGTTCTCAGCTCCATAGCACCTATCTGGAAGGATTGGTTGAAGAGCTGGGAAAACTTGAGAAAAGCAGCCCACCATTAGGCGCTGCGTTGTGGCACGAGCATCTCGCTTTTATCCACACAATTAAACAGACAGGCAGCGCGATGGAATATATTAAACATAGCAAGACTTATAGGCCGAGCAAGCGAATACCAGCTTTCCTGTTTCTCTTACTTGGGAAGAACAAAATAATAACAAACAGCAGGAAATTTTGGACCGAGCTAATTGACAACTGGAAGAAACCTTACCCCAAAGCCATTATGTTTGATATACTGTCAAGACTTCAGAAAACGGATCCGGTTAACGAAATGATGTGCTCATATGCACACTCCATGGAAGCACTCGTAAGAGATACGCTTAAAAAGGCACATGCACAAGCGGCGAAAATTATGGCGGCCTTAGAGCTTTTCAAGGTGCGGAACAATGTTTATCCCGACGCGATTGATGAGCTCGGCCCAATTCTCGATCCAATTCCTCCTGATCCTTTTACCGAAAAGAATTTCGGCTACGAAAAAGTCGACGATACATACAAACTCTACAGCGCTGGCCCGGATATGCTTAATGATATGGCCGCTGTAGTCTATGAGCCCACAAACGGTACCGGCAGCAAAGGCGATATCATCTTTCACGAATAGCCTGTGGATTACTCGTGCTTAAGAGAATAGCACGCCATATAAATTAACAAAAGGGAGAATGCGATGAGAAAATTCTGGCTGATTTTGGCACTGATAGCTATCGGCCTGGGCATGGTGGTTGTAATAGGCTACATCAGGAAACCAAGGCCGCCCAAGCCTACCATACAAGAAGAAGTAGCTACTGTAGAGGTTGACCTGAAAATCCTCGAGCTTACGTTGGCAGATTATTTTTCCACCAACAACACGTTTCCCGATCGTCTGACCTCTCTCACCACACCAATAGGCTTTATTCGCACAGTCCCTGTTGATCCGTTCAATCAGAATCGCCAGCCAGTAGGCAAGGGTGAAAATCCGTATAAATACAAAAAGCAGGGCGAAGGCGAAACGGCGGAGCTTACTCTTTACAGCTACGGGCCTGATAAAGATGACGACAATACCAGCGTAGCGTATGACCCCCGTAATGGAACTAAGAGCAACGGCGATATTGTAAGGCGCCCGTCTGCACCTCCTGATGAGCTAATCATGGGTGATCACTGGCATCCTTACGAAAACCGGCAGATTGCACGCGCGTCGGATGATAACGGCATAAAGGAATTTATGCTGGCGATGAAACATGAGCGCTGTGATCTCCGCAATACCACAGATTCAGCGGCAATGGACGCAGCAACATCCGTAATCCTAGAAGGCTGGCAGGGTGACCTCACCAATTTAGAGGCTTTGCTAGAAAGGAACCAGCAAGCATTCACGCTGATCCATGAAGGTGCAAAAAAGCCCTTTGCAAAAGAAGTCATAATTGAAAAAGAGCTTACCATGGGATACGGGATTCCAAACTTCATCTCAATGCAGTTTCTAACAAAATTGATGATTTGTCAGGGAAAGATGTTTGAAGCAGAGGGAAATCCCGAAAAGGCTATACGCAACTACATTGACATCGCCAAATTCGGCCAGTCATTTGGTTCCAGCCTTCTTATCGGAAAGATACTTGATAATATGGCTGAATGGATGGCCTATAAGGCACTACAAAAAGCGCTCCTCGATTGTCAGCTTGATAGTGTCTTTATAGAAGCATTAATTGAAGAGCTGCAAGAACTTGAGCAGAGCAGCCCGCCATTAGCTATTGCCTTCTGGCATAGGCACCTGGTTATTATTCACACAATTGAACGGGCAGACAGCGTAAAGAAATATAGCAAGACTTATCCAAAGCCTAAGGGTGTACCCGTTTTCCTATTTTCCTTGTTTTTGAAGGACAAAATATTGAAAATGATGATAGAGAACAATAGGAAATTCTGGACCGAGGCAATTGAATACTCGAAGAAGCCTTACCCCGAAGCCATTACATTTGATATTAGGCCAAGAATTGAAATAATGGAC
>CAZVVA010000152.1:0-9554 GCA_964630455.1 uncultured Candidatus Sumerlaeota bacterium | reverse complement strand
GTAGGGGCTCAAAATTTTGAGCCCCTACAGCTTCTGAAATCTTGAAAGAAGAATATTCAAATAGGAGCAATTTGGAAGTTATTGTAAACCTCATATCTCCTGTGATGGTGTACTATATCATAGGGGCAGGTTTGAAACCTGCTCCTACATCCGATAGAACCTATTGCGATCCACAGATACGGTTATCTGTGGGCAATTGCGTACTCAAGTCAAGTTAGAAATCGGCAGCAGTGAATTTGCTTTTGAGAACTTTTCCCTTGAATCCGATTTGAGAACCTGCAAGGTATTGAATCTACTTGCGAACGGAGATGGCTGCATGACAGGCGAAGAGATACGAAAGCGCTTTGTGGACTTTTTTGTAGAGCGCGGGCATACGCACGTCTCAGCTGCCCCGCTGGTTCCTCCCGACGACCCCACTCTGCTCTTCACCAGCGCAGGTATGGTGCAGTTCAAGCCGCTCTGGTCGGGCGCTGTGGAGCTTCCGTACCGCCGGGCAACTACGGTTCAGAAGTGCCTGCGCACGGGTGATCTCGAGAACGTTGGCTCGACACTTCGCCATCTGACGTTTTTCGAGATGCTCGGCAATTTCTCCTTTGGCGATTATTTTAAGCGCGAAGCTATCATGTGGGCCTGGGAGTTCACCACTGTTGCGTTGGGCATTCCGAAAGAGCGCCTGTACGCGTCGGTCTTCCGCGAAGATGACGAGGCGTACGATATCTGGCGCGACGAGATTGGTCTGAGCGCGGAGCGCATCGTGCGCCTGGGTGAAGAAGATAATTTCTGGGGGCCTGCAGGCGATACTGGCGCCTGCGGTCCGTGTAGCGAAATCTACTTTGACATGGGGTCAGACTACGGGTGCGGCAAGCCCACGTGTCAGGTCGGCTGCGACTGCGAGCGCTATCTGGAGTTCTGGAACCTTGTGTTTCCACAGTTCGACCAGCAAAAGAACGGTTCGCGTCTAGTGCTTAAGAACCGCGGCATTGATACGGGCCTGGGCATGGAGCGCGTTGCCTGTATCGTGCAGAAGACCTCCAGTCTGTTCGAGACAGACCTGCTGTATCCCATTGTGAAGGCAGCGGCTGATGCGATAGGCGTGGGCTATACAGACTCGCACGAGAGCCGGATGTCGCTCAACGTCATTGCCGACCATGTGCGTGCGCTGACATTCGTGCTGAGCGAAGGCGTGGTGCCATCGAACGAAGGCCGGGGCTACGTCATGCGCCGTATTCTGCGCCGTGCGGCTCGTCATGGCAAAAAAATTGGCATGGATAAACCTTTCCTCTTTCGCCTCGTGGATACGGCGATTGATACGATGGGTAGCGCCTATCCTGGAATCACCGAGCATCCCCAGCAGGTACGCAAAGTAGTGCAAATAGAAGAAGAGCGGTTTCATCGTACGCTCACGCAAGGGATCGAGCTGCTTGATGCGATGATCAGCGAGCTCCAGGGGAAGCATGAAACTGTTATTCCGGGCGAAGAGGCGTTCAAGTTATTTGATACCTATGGATTTCCGCCCGATCTGACGTGTGAGATCGCCAGCGAAAAGGGCTTGCGCGTTGATGAAGAGGGTTTTCAGAAGTGTCTCACAGAGCAGCGTGAGCGCGCACGTGCTGCGTGGAAGGGTGCAGCGCTCGAAGCCGAAGCTGAACTCACAGATGATCTTTTTGCCCAGCACGGCGCGACTCTGTTTCTCGGCTATGAATCGCTCTCCGCCAGCTCGTTGATCCTCGGCATTCTGAAAGAGGGTAAGCGGGTCAACAGCATCCAGGCAGGCGAGGAGGCGCTCCTTGTTCTGAGAGAAACGCCGTTTTACGCGGAAGCGGGTGGACAGGTCGGCGATACCGGATTGATAACAACAGGGCATGTGCGCTTCGAAGTGCTGGATACTCAGAAAACACCCGAAGGGATCTATCTCCATATAGGTAAAGTCATTGAGGGAGCGTTACGTGTTGGTGATGAGGTTGAAGCAGCGGTAGACGAACCTCAGCGCCTCGCGACCATGCGCAACCATACGGCTACCCATCTGCTGCAAGGTGCACTCAAACGCATTATTGGCAAACACATCACCCAATCCGGCTCCAGCGTCTCACCCGCGTCGCTTCGCTTCGACTTTACACACCTCGAGCCGCTAACGCCCGAGCTGATCCACGCCGTCGAGGCGATGGTGAACGAGCAGGTCATGATGAACCGGCCAGTAGCGGCGCGCACTCTGCCGCTTGAGGAGGCCAGGCGCATTGGCGCTATTGCGCCGTTCGGTGAAAAATACGGCGAAACCGTGCGCGTGATTGAGGTCAAAGACTTCAGTCGTGAATTCTGCGGCGGCACGCATCTGAGCGCCACAGGCCAGATCGGCTCGTTCGCCGTTTTGAGTGAGTCATCCATTGCCTCGGGCATCCGCCGCATCGAAGCACTCACTGGGACTGCAGCGTTTGAGTACCTTTCGCGCCAGCGCGAACTTCTGACCCGCCTGAGCCAGACCCTCTCTGCAGGCAAAGATGAGCTTGCCGACCGCGTGGAGCAGCTCATGGTGGAAGTTAAACAGCTTCGGCGGGAAGTCCAGCAGCTGCGTCAGGAAAAATCGTATGCTGGGATTGACGATATTCTGCGCACCGCGCAAACTATTGAAGGGGTGAAAATCCTTACCCACACCGTGGACAACCTTGAGGCAAATGAGATGCGCAACTTGATTGACCTCCTGAAAGCCCGCGAGCCGCAGGCTGTTATTGGCTTAGGCTCGAGCAAAGGAGGCAAAGCCACGCTGATTTGCGCAGTACCAAAGCAGTTGGCGAAAAAGATTCCCGCCAATAAAATCGTTAAAGAAATCTCGCCGGTCATTTCTGGTGGTGGCGGCGGCCGCGCGGAGATGGCACAGGCTGGTGGGAAAAATCCGGAGAATCTCGGCGAGGCGTTGCGCCAGATTGCTCCTACTGTTGCTCTGCTCTTAAAAAAGAAAAAATAGGCTCCAGCTCAATCTGCAGGATTGAAATCGCCGAGCGGATATGGACGGCCACTGGCCTGGAGCGCCGTCACAATCCTAAACTCCAGTACACTGATTGATTCGAGTTCACTGCAAATGTTGCTAGAGTATCATGCTCTAGGGAAAAGATAGTATGCCACATCCATTGGAACTCTTACGACCAAAGTCTCTAAAGCGGCTTAGCGAGCATTTGCAAAGCCTGATCAGGGGACGTCTGTGGCTAAAGATCCTAATCGGCATGGCACTTGGCATAGGGATAGGAACGGTGCTGGGCCCGTCGGTAGGTTTAGTGCCGCCGAAAACCGCCAATCTCATTGGCAACTGGTTGGCAATTCCCGGTCAGCTATTTTTGGCCCTGATCCAGATGATTGTTATTCCCCTTATCTTCGCCTCCGTGATCTTAGGTATTACTGCGAGCGAAGATATGGAGCAACTCAAGAAATTGGGCCTGCGAATCGGCGTCTATTTCGTAATGACGACCTCTGTGGCTATCACCATTGGCATTTGCGTTGCACTGCTGATCAAACCCGGCCAGTTCATTGAAAGTGATTTGGTGAGAAAAACGATAGAAAAAGGGGTCGCAATAGAAGAACCGGAAGCGGTCAGCACCCCAACTCTTGAAGAATTACCCGAGAAAATAGTTACCCTTCTTCCTACGAATCCGCTGAGTGCAATGGTGCGGGGGCAGATGCTCCAGATAGTGCTGTTTGCCATCATCTTTGGTCTCGCACTGGTTACGCTGGCTCCTAAGCAGGCTCGACCTCTGCTTAATCTTCTCAGCTCGCTGCAGGAAGTCTGCATGACAGTGGTAAAGTGGGCAATGCTCTTGGCTCCGATTGCGGTGTTCGGATTGCTAGCACAGATTACCACCAAGATCGGCCTTGAGGTGCTGTTTGGTATGGGCATTTACGTGGGAACGGTACTGTTGGGCTTGTTCATACTTTTGTGCCTGTATCTTTTGATTGTTTCGGTTATTTCTCGACGCTCGCCGTGGAAGTTTCTGAGCGCGGTGCGCGATGTCCAACTTCTGGCCTTCTCGACTTCTAGTTCCGCCGCAGTAATGCCGGTGTCAATCAAGACCGCTGAAGAGAAACTGGGCGTAAGATCGTCAATCTCGCAGTTTCTGATACCTCTGGGCGCGACTATTAATATGGACGGAACAGCGCTTTATCAGGGCGTGGCCACAATCTTCCTGGCTCAGGTCTTCGGCGTAGACCTTGGCGTTAGTGGACTGTTGTTGGTCATTGTAACAGCAGTAGGCGCTTCGATTGGCTCGCCCGGGACGCCTGGCGTTGGCATTGTGATCCTGGCAACCGTGCTTGACAGCGTTGGTATTCCTCTAAGCGGCATCGCGCTTATCATTGGCGTAGACCGCATTCTTGATATGAGTCGTACTGCGGTGAACGTCACCGGCGACCTTACTGCATGCACGGTAATGGACCGCTGGGTCGGCGGCAAGGATACCTCTGAATTGTCTCCTGCACAATAGTTCCGGGTACACCTTGGCATCGCTATAAGCCCAAGGTGAGCTGCTCCTTGCTTTCCTAGAGCATCATCTAAAACCTCTCACCATTTCTCTGCATAACAACGAAAAGTGAAGCAGAAAGGGATCAAACTTTGAATACCCAGTTTCATTATTGTTGGGTTAGCTTGCTTTTGCTTGTAATTGTTTTACGCATAGTGTAGCTTATCCCCTGAAATTTTGAAAAATTCATAACAAAACAAGCTAAAATAATAGGGTGGGGTCATTATGAAGAAGATTGTCGGGGGAATAGTGGTTGTCGTAGTTTTGATAGGAGGATATTTTATTTATCAGGAATATTTTACCTATACCCCTCCGTCAGATTATGAAAGGACTCCACTAGCAGAAGCCCCTATCGTGGAGGTGAGTCCCACTCCTTCCGTTAAACAAGAGATGCCCTCAGAGGGCGAGATGCCTCAAGAATTCGCCGAAGACTACCAAAGCCTCGTATCTCTTTACGGTCAGGTGCATGATACAATCAAATCGATTACTTCACTCTCAATGGACTCCATTGTGGTCAATGCTCAGATGCAGCCGATTGACGCAGCCCTGATAGAACGCATGGATTACAACAATCTTTCTGCGCTTGTGGATCAAGACTGGCACGAGTTCCCCTCTGCTTCTCACCGGTATTATCTAAGGCGGTATCATTATTGCAGGAATGAAATGGGACGCGAAAGACTTGAACAACGAGGAACTCGTCTTTCCCGCCAATCGCAGGTGGATTATCGGATAAAGGTATTTGATGGAACCAAGACAGTTGCCTACTATCCCTATCAGAATCGAGCCGTTGTATGGAACAAGTACAGACACAAGAGATTTGTTATTTGGCGCGGAAGTTTTAACGATCTCATTGGCAATTGGCTTTCAACAGCCGAAGAAGCATGGATCTACGACTACTTTCAGATCCAGGTGAAAGAGGCACGTGACTTCATAACCGGCATTTCTAAGACGGAGAATGATGATGGCTCCGTCACATATCAAGTGTCCTATCGGGCTCCCGAGGAATATGCGCCCGGCTCGCAATCAGCCAAATCTGGGTTACATTATGACCTATTCCAGTTTACCTTTGATGAAAAGGAACGATTGCAGTCATTTGCGTTTCGGTATCATTGGGACAAGAAATCTAGTATCCATTACTTCAAGGATTACGTCGAGCGTGGGGGAGTGGAAGTACCAACCCGATGGATTAGCCGTTACTTTAACGGGGAAGGCAAAGAAATTAATGGGGTCTATACGATTATCAATCCAGAGACGCTGCGGATGAACGTGCCCGTGAAGGACGACTTTTCAATTGCCCTGCCAAGCAATGTTCAAATACAGAACATTACACAGTAACATCCGCCGAAAAATTTATGACAATTCTTAGAGTCAGAGCTCAAGCGTCCAAAAACAAAAATTGGAAACCTAGAACCTTACCTTAATTGACATCTCTGGTGATGGGCATTGAGGGCAACCACGCCTTAGAATCTTTTTCCCCACCGGCCGAACCAGTCGGAAAGTTTTTCAACCTGGAAAGCTAACGTATAACCGTCAACACGTTCGGCTTTGGGATTATCAATGTGGGCTGCATCCGCCAGGTGGGTGTGTTTGTAGGTCAATCGCACTTCCACAGGCGAGCTCAGTGTAAAAGGCTTAATCTGATCTTTGAGGCCGAGCGCGTTACGGGCTGCTTGCTTGAGGACTTTCGCAGATTCTTCAGGTGAAAGGCACAAACCGCGGTGACGTCCTAAACCGATTTTCACCTGCGCTGTTTCGATACGGCCTAATAATTCACGGGCTTCGGCGCAGACCTTATCATCACCAGCGACCAACAGTACAGGCACGCCATGTTCACCCGCGATAGCCGCGCAGAAGCCGGTCTCACCCATTTCCTCTCCATTGACTACCAATTTATGCCAGCTCGAGCTGTTTACGGTATGTTCGCAGATTGCCTGTAGGGTCCCGGCCTTTGCATGAAACCCGACAAAGAAAACACCATCGCAAGAATCATCCAGGCACGGCAAGAGCGCAAACGTAAATGGCGTACCAGAAACCAGTTTGGCCTTTGGGTGAAGATCGAATGGGGCAAGATTAAGCGAGCCGTCGTGCAAGTCGCCAACGATGATCTCGTCAGCACCTCCGGCTAAAGCACCTTCGACGACGGCATTCACATCGTTGGCTAAAAGTTTACGCCCTTCGGGATAAAGCGCGTTCCCCTTGGTGCATTGGTCAGGTGAGGTGATCCCGGAAATGCCTTCCATATCAACAGCCACGTAGATTTTCATGATCCGGTACTCCTTTGTACCTCTTTGAGGTGCTGCGCCTGATATTAGTAGCCTTTTTCCTCCAGACTTACCTTGCCTTTAAAAATACTGTAAACATAAGCAGAATAGGCAATCACAATCGGCATACCGATAAGAGCGATGACCAGCATAACAGTTAGGGTTAATGTGCTCGAGGAGGCATTATAAATGGTGAGACTGAGAGCAGGGTCATTGCTTGCCTTGACCAGATTGGGATAGTGAATGGCGCCCACAATCCCCCAAAGTCCTAGAAACGCAAGAGAAGACATATAAAACGCCTGTGTATACTTACTCCCTGCTATGGCTATTTTGTGCATTACTAAGGCAACTAATACCACAAGACAGGCCAGCCAGGCAGATGAACTTTTTAGAGCTCCGGGCAGGTGGAGAGCGGTGAAGATACATGAGATTATCAGAAGGAGTACAAACAAAACCCAGAGTAGCCGGATAATTCTCCTTGCCCTTTCCCTGATATCTCCATCGCATTTCATGGCTGCATAGGATGCACCTTGCAAAAGGATGGCAACCAGACCGAATACTCCGATTACCAGAGGATAGGGACGAAGCAGCGTAAAGAAACTACCGGTAAAATCCATTTTCTCATTAAGCGGAACTCCTACTATCACATTGCCCAGAGCTACACCATAAAGAAGAGAGGGAAGGAAACTGCCAATGATAAATGCCCATTCCCAGAGCTGGCGGCGCTTTTCATCGTGAACCCAGAACTCTATCGAAACTGCGCGGAAGATAAGAGCGAAGAGCACCAGCATCAAAGCCAGGTAGAAACCACTGAACACTGTCGCATAGGCGTGGGGAAATGCAGCAAAAAGTGCAGCTCCACCGGTTACTAACCACACTTCATTGCCATCCCAGAAAGGCCCTATGGCGCGGAAAAGAGCTCTTCTCTCTTCCTCTTTCTTGGCGAGAAACCGCATAAGTACGCCGACTCCCAAATCAAATCCATCGAGTATGGAATAGCCGACCAGAAGCCCACCGAGGATTAAAAACCATACAGTGCGCAGCACGTCCCAGGTCTCCATCGTCAGCCTCCGCTTTTAGTCCCTGTTAGTTCCATTATTCAGTATCCCGTGGAGATGTCTACTTCAGGCCCCTGTCTGACGAATTTGATCAATACGTGAAGAAATATTACGAAGAGGAACGTGTAAATAAGTCCAAAAATGATCAGGGTGAAAAGAATTTGACCTGCGGGAACCACGACCGAAGCGGCGTCCGCGGTCCTGAGCACCCGATAAACTGCCCAGGGTTGTCTCCCTACTTCTGTCCCTATCCAGCCAAACTCATTGGCTAAATAGGGGAGCGGGATCGAATAGAGTAGGACCCTTAGATACCATTTTGAATCCCATAGTTTTTTCCTTAAGGCCAGATATGAACCTGTCAGAGCAATGGCGATAAACAGCATCCCAAGCCAGATCATGATGTGATAAGAGACAAAAGGCAGGAAAACCGGCGGCCGCTCATCCGCAGGAAATGCATTAAGTCCCTTTATCTCCGCGTTGGAGTCGAAGTGCACAAGAAAACTCAGCATTTTAGGAATTCCGATATAGAAGTACGTCTTTTGTGCGCGTGCATCTGGAATGCCAAAGATCGCCAGTGGCGCGCCTGTTCTGGTTTCCCAGAGAGCTTCGTAAGCAGCCATTTTCTCTGGCTGGGTTTTTGCTACCTGCACGGAATGGGCATGTCCGGTAAAAAGCTGAATGACGGCAGTGGGTATAAAAATAATCAGCGCAATCCTGAGCAGAGTTTTTGCATATTCTATGTGGCGATTTTTGAGCAAATACCAGGCACTTATTCCTGCGACCAGAAGCGAGCCGGTTATCCAGCCCGCAATTGCAGTATGAATGAAGCGAATAAGGGTGGAGTGATTGATGGCTGCCTGAAAAAAGTTGGTAAGGATAGCCCTGCCGCCTTCAATCTTGAAACCTGCAGGCGTCTGCATCCAGGAATTGGCTATAAGTATCCACAAGCCTGAGAGGTGGGCCCCAAAGAACACCATAAATGCTGCAACCCAGTAGGCTCTTTTAGAGACGCGATTTCTGCCAAACAAAAGTACACCGAGGAACACTGATTCAAGGAAAAAGGCAAAGATCCCCTCTGCTGCCAGAGGTGCGCCAAAAATATCGCCAACCAGGCGGGAATACTCAGACCAATTATTGCCGAAGGCAAATTCCAGTACGATTCCAGTGGCAACACCTAAGACAAAAACCAGCCCCAGAATCCTTATCAGGAAGCTGGAGAGTTTCTTATACAGCTCTTTATTATGTTTGAGGTAGAGAGTTTCGAGAATTAATATGACAAAGGTCAGTCCAAAGGTTGTGGGAGGGAAGATAAAGTGGAAGCCCGCCACGAGCCCAAACTGTATACGGGAGAGCAAAACCGGATCCATCACTCACCTTCCTTAATAGTAGAGGAGCCCCGAAATTTCCAATAATCAGAATACGATAATCGTCCATCATCTATCTTGCAATTAAAATTGTTATCCCCCTTGCTAAGGAAAAGTTGCGCATTCTCCGCTCGATGTGGAGCACTTCTCTTGCAGATTTGTCATATCAGCTGCTCAGGGATTCCATCCGGGGTGTAGGCGATGAGTCGCTTTGCATATTTCTATTGGGTCATACATAGCTAATTCTTCTGTAGCGAGAGTCCAATCTTCGCTTTGCTACCTTTTAAAATCGCGTGCTCTTTTACTTAGTGGCGTTCAATAATTCCAGCATTTTTTTGATATCTGTGGTGGGGAGATTTCATACATAAT
>CAZVVA010000151.1:0-9693 GCA_964630455.1 uncultured Candidatus Sumerlaeota bacterium | reverse complement strand
AGCGGAACTTCGCCAAATGTCCTGAAAGGCGTTCGGGCGGCCCAAGCTCTCGGACTTCCGGCCATCGGACTCAGTGGAAAGGGAGGAGGAGAGCTGGCCACGCTCTGCTCGCCGTGCATCTGCGTCCCTTCCGATTGCACACCAAGAATCCAGGAAGCCCACATCGCCATCATTCATGCACTTTGCCAGGTAATAGAACAGGAGCTCTTTGGAGCGGCCTAGACCAATGCATCCTCTCTGCTTCAGGCTGGGCGCGGTGTTCCGATTGCTCAGCTGCCTGAAGCTGCCGTATGAAAAACGACACTACTTATCCTGCATTTTCGGCCTATCAGTTTTTTTCTGCCTGCTTCTTACCAGTTTCGTATCTGCCAATGACACAAACACAACGCTGACGTGCTTTATTCGGCTGAATGCGCAGGGGAACACCTTCGTCGTTGATCAACCCATTCGCGCTGAGATTTTCTTTCCTGAATCGCATGCAATGCCGCGGCAGATTGTTTCGATTCTCAAAGATCCTCATAATCGCGTGCTTCGACAAACAACTTTCCCGCCAGAGCCTGCGCATTCACGATATATGCTGCACGAAATTGGCTGCCTACCACCTGGCTATTACACGTACAGTGTTAAGCAAGAGGAAACTACCGGGCCAAGGCAGCTTGCATTTACCAAGTTGGCGGTGATCCGGCAGGCACCAGAACTTTCATCAGACCATAATCGCTACGGAATTGATGCATTTTTAAGCTGGCGGCTAAAGCAGGCGGAAGACGTGCGGCTCGCTGCAAGCCTGATTCGCAAGGCCGGGGTTGGGTGGGTTCGCGACCGAATGTCCTGGGCACAAATGCAGCCCGCGCCAGATAGACTTGATCTAAAACACTATCGAGCATTTGACGCGCTGCAACACAACGCCGGACTCCGAATTCTTCAAGTGTTTCACGACTGTCCCCTCTGGGCATCCTCCGCCCTGACAGGTAATGAAGAGTCTCGAATGCACTCTGCACCAGCAAATACCATGTATGCCTATAACTTCTTCAAACGGGTGGCCAGAGAGTTTGCTGAAGTTTGTGACTACTGGGAAATCTGGAATGAAATGGATGTTCCGGTCTTCTTCCTTGGAACTGCCGACGAATATGCTGCGATTCTCAAAGCAAGCTATTTAGGCATCAAGCAGGGCAATCCGCAGGCAAAGGTGCTTCTGGGATCCGTAACGTTTGGTTCCGGCGAGATCACGTGGGGTGGGAAAACGTATCAGGACGATGAATCTGACCGCTACGTCGAGAAGATTTTCGAAAATGGCGGCGGTGAGTATTTTGACATTTACAACATGCATCACTACGGTTCAGTTGATGGGTTGCTTGATAAAATCCGGCGCAATAAGCGTCTCATGCAGCGCTTTGGCTGCTACAAACCCATCTGGATTACTGAAATGGGATTTACCTCAACTGCGAGAATGACTGCCGACGTGCATCCATCTGAACGCAGCCAGGCGGAAACCCTGGTCAAGAGCTATTGCCTCGCGTTTTCCGAAGGCATCGAGAAGTTCTTCTACTTTTGCTTTCCATCGTTCATTGAGCACGGTGTGAGCTTTTGGGGGATCTTCCAGGAACAAAACTCACACTGGGAGCCCAAGCCTGCTTACGTGGCACTGGCCAGTATGATTCAAACCCTCCAGGACTCGCCTTGTATCGGAAGGCTCGCAGCTATGCCCGATCGTGTAACCGCGCTTGTTTTCGAGCGTAAAGAGTCTTATACGATGGTCCTCTGGGCCGAAGAGGCAACTACGCAAAGCGCGGCACTCCACTTTCTCCGCCCGACAACATGCAACCTGCGCTCTCTCTATGGGAAAGATCGCACGTTTGCCTCCGCTTCCTCGCTTGAAGTGGAAGTATCGTCTTCCCCGATTTATCTTTTTGGCATTGCCAGAGGGTCTCTGGCCAGGCAAAACATCATTCCGATAGAATCCGGCGCTCCTGCGCCTCCCGTTCATGAGTCCTCAACCTGGCTGCGTGAGGTCTGGACGGAAGTGCGAACCCCCTCAACTCGACTGCTTTATCGCCAGGATATTTGCACGGGAACGGCAATGGTCTATAATTCCCTTTCTCAAAGTGTCCGGGGAACGTTGAGCATATTGCGAAAGGGAACCCGTGAGCCAGTGCTGGCTCAATCGCTTGTTGTCCCTGGAGGAACGCGGCAGGCCGTACCTTTTGCGATTCCGATCATTTGGGATGAGCTGAAGGGCTTGGACTTCGATCTTCTGCCAGAGATAGAAGTATCCGCCTACTTTACCGACACTGTTTCCGAAAAGCAAACACTCCCTGCGGTTCGCTACCTGCGCTGCGTCGCGCCTGTGCGGATCCACAAACTCTCGCTGCTGAGCTGGCAGCCCTGGCCCGAGAAAGCGGATCTAACCATTGAAACTCTAGCGGATATTGATGCCCCCGGTACTGTGCGCATATTGCGACCACGAGACTCAGGCACTACCACTGTTTTGCAAATCCCATTCAGGCTCGGTCAGCAGGGAAATCTTCAAAGAATTCGATTCCCTTTGCCACCTGATCCCGGTAAGCTCCTTGGCGCTGGAAACGATGTCATCGAAGTATTGGTGGAAGTCGAGGGCCTATCCGTCCGAAAGAATCTCTACCTGGAATTCGATGGTATTCTAAAACGAGGTGGCCCTCTGATTATTGATGGCGAGAACCGCGACTGGCCACTCACTCCTGCATTTCACCTCGAAGGACGCGATAACGTCGTGATCGGCAAGGAGGCTATTGATCGCCCGGATGATGTCGCGGGTCGTGCGTGTGCACTGTGGGACGAGAAACACCTATATCTCTTTGTGGAGATCATTGACGAAAGCCTGACAAATCCATACCGCCAAACACATCCCTGGACTGGTGATGCCGTTGAGCTCTTTCTGGATCTTCGCGAAGCCGATAGCCTTGGTCAGCCGCACTATGATAACAGCGTAATGCAGCTCTTTCTTGTCCCTCCGGATGACGCGCATCCAGAGCCACTGGTTAAAATTCAGCAGCCAAATGGCCTTGAGGCAGGTGAAATCAAAATCGCCTCGCGCCAAACTCCTAATGGTTACACAATTGAGGCCCGGATTCCATGGGCCCTTGCCACCAGCACGCCAATCTCTTCAGGCCGAATTATTGCAATGGAACTTACCCTGGACGACCTTGACCATGGCGACTATCAACATCGCCAGCTTATCTGGCGCGGCGGAGCAGACAATTGGCGAAATCCCTCTCTGTTTCAACGCCTCACCTTACTACCGAGCATGGCATTTAGAGAACCCGACGAGCGCCTACCGTAACTTCCTCATATCGCTGCTTAAAGGACAGCACACTATCTCTATATCGTCTATCGGTGCTATGGTGGGACAGGGGAGTGAAAATCGTCTACCTACGCTTTTGTAGGGGCGTATTGCAATACGCCCATACCAATCTACGTACCTGTTTCAATCCTTTTCGAGCTTCACGCCTTTCAAAAGCTCCGGGGCATCTGGATGCTTATCCTCTTTGCTCAGCAGAAATGGACCCATCACTAGCTCGTCCATTTTTGTGCGCACAAAACATCGATAGGCATCCAGCGCCGTGCATACAATCGGCTCGCCGCGGACATTGAATGAGGTGTTAATAATAACCGGCACACCAGTGCGCTTTTCGAATTCGCTAATCAGATCATAGTAAAGCGGATTGCTTGTGCGCGAGATTGTCTGCAGCCGCGCCGAACCGTCCACGTGCGTTACCGACGGGATGACGCGCTTATCCTCTCTAACCTGGGCCACCAGGAGCATAAATGGGCTCGCACCATTGAATTCAAAATAATCAGCCACCCGCTCCTCAAGCACCGTGGGCGCAAAAGGCCTAAATCCTTCGCGCAATTTTATCTTGAGATTCAGGATATCTTTCATTTTCGGATTTCGCGGGTCCGCAAGGATACTGCGACTTCCCAGTGCTCTCGGGCCAAATTCCATCCGGCCCTGGAACCAGCCCACCACGTGCTGTTGATCAATCAGCTCCGCTACCCGCTTCACCAGCACCTCTCGTGTGAGCTCGGTATAGGGAATTGCGTGCTTGTCAAGAAACTGTTTGATCTCTTCCCGACCATATTCCGGCCCGTAGTACGCATCTTCCATCACGAACGAGCGTGGATTACGGAGGATGGTATTGTAGAGGTAGAAAGCCGCGCCAATCGCCCCGCCCGCATCTCCTGCAGCCGGTTGAATAAACAGATGCTCAAAGGGTGTTTCCCTCAGAATCTTCCCGTTTGCTACACAATTCAAGGCAACGCCACCTGCAAGACACAGATTCTTCATCCGCGTTTCTCTGTAAAGGTGATTAGCCGCTTTCACCATAATCTCATCTGTCACTTTTTGGATGCTCGCAGCAATATCGAACTCGCGTTGGGTCAGGCGACTCTCAGGCACGCGCGGTGGCCCGCCAAATAGCCGATCGAAATGCCCGTTGGTCATCCTCAGCCCATACGGGTATTCAAAATACTTCATGTTAAGCATAAAACTACCATCATCGCGGATGTCCACCAGCTCGCGCACTTTATCGTAGTACGTTGGCTTTCCATACGGAGCCAGCCCCATGACCTTATATTCTGCGCTGTTCACTCTGAAGCCAAGATAGTAAGTAAAGGCGCTGTAGAGCAAGCCTAGCGAGTGGGGGAAACGAATTTCTTGGATCAGCGTGATGTCAGTGCCTTTGCCAATACCGTGAGTCGCAGTAGACCACTCGCCCACGCCATCCAGGGTCAGGATCGCTGCCTCCTCAAACGGAGACACCAAAAAAGCGCTCGCCGCATGCGAGAGGTGATGGTCACAGAACAGAATCTCATTTTCAAATCCAAGTTCTTTTTGAATAATGATCTTTGTCCACAATTTTCGCTTTAGCCAGATCGGCATTGCCGTGAGAAACGATTTGATGCCCCGAGGGAAGTAGGAGAGGTAGGTGAAAAGCAGACGCTCGAACTTAACAAATGGCTTATCATAGAAAGCGACGTAGTCAAGATCCTGAACCGAAATATTCTCTGTTCCTAAGCAATAGTCAATAGCATGGAACGGGAAGCGCTCATCGTGTTTCTTGCGGCTAAAGCGTTCTTCCGATGCCGCAGCAACCAGCTTCCCATCCTTCACCAGAGCCGCGGCTGCATCATGATAAAATGCCGAAATGCCAAGAATGTACATAGATTCTACTTCCGTTGAATTTACCCTGAAATCCGGCATCCACACCCACACTGCTTAGAACTGTCGGCGCATAGAATCCATGGTGGGCTCGATTTTCTCCTTTGGAAGCCAGTAGGTTTGTGCCCCTTTCTTACAGTCAGGCAAGAGACGCTTCCCGCTCAGCTTGAGGAGAATGGCCGTCAGGGCAAATATTGTGCTGTATACTACAGTAAGCAGCATGATAGTAATAAGCACACCAATCCTGCGCCCAATCCACTTAACTACCTTGAGAAAAAATGTAAACACCTGTTTCATGATACCGGGATTAAAAGATGGCATAGATTAGGGGGGCCAGGGCTGAACTCTCGGTTAGAATGATAAGCAAGCCAATTAGCACCAGAACCACTGCAATAGGGGTCATCCACCAGAGTTTCCGTTCTTTAAGAAAGACGAGGAATTCTTTCAGGATCGGCGCACGATCCTTGAAGTAGAAAACACTATAAATGAGCACTGCCAATCCGATGAAAAACAGCACAAGACGCCAGTATTGCTTCACAATGTCCAGCACGCCCATGGGTACCTTCCATTTTGTCCCCCAACGTTATTTCAGAAGAGAGTTACCGGAAACGTCAAAGCCTTGTCAATACAATTCCATGCGCCGCATGCGCTTCTACTTGCCACGAAACAGTGTGTTCAGAACACGCATCCCGGCGTGGAGTCGCGACCGTAACTGCGCTCTTGAGCGAATACCTTTCAACTCCCTGAACAGCTGGCCTGGCCGCATGTAAAATTCACGCATGGCCCGTCGTTGTGCCCGCATCAGCTCCTCCGGCGACAAATTCGCTGTGCGCATCACCGCTGACCCTTCCTCTTCGTAGTCAGCCCAGTTGTTGGTTGTAAGCCAACCAGCCTCCGCAGCCTGCTCATACAGCGCAGTACCCGGAAAAGGCGTCGCAATGTGAAAATTCACATAATCGGGATTCAGATGCTTGGCAAACGCTATGGTCTCGTTAATCGTCTGATGTGTTTCACCAGGCAGACCCAGGATAAAGTATGCCATCGAAAGAATCCCGGCCTGACGTGTCCAGTTAATTGCGTTAACAGAATCTTCCAGATGAATCCCCTTCTTGCAGGCATCCAGAATCCCCTGATTCCCCGACTCAACTCCATACGAGATCAACTTGCAGCCTGCCTGCTTCATGAGCTGAAGCATTTCGAGACCAACAGCATCAACCCGGCTGTTGCAAATCCAGTCAAACACGAGATTAGCGGAAACGATGGTCTTAAAGAACTCCTTTGCCCATTTTGTGTTAAGCGTAAGAGCATCAGTCATGAATACAATCTTAGAAATCCCCAGCTCTTCAAGAATCTGCTGAATTTCCCCAAGAACATTCTCTACACTTCGGGTGCGTACCCTGCGACCCCAGACCTTTCCCGCACGGCAAAACGTACACTGCCACGGACACCCCCGAGTTGGAATGACTGTGACGAATGGCTCTTTATCGAAAAACGGCATATAGTATGCCTCATTGGGCAGCAGATGACGCGCTGGGTATGGGAGCGTGTCGAGATTCGGGACATACGGGCGAGGCGGAGTGAGACGAATCCCGGTCTCTGTTCGAACCGCAAGCCCCTGGATGGGCTCAAGCAAGCCGCCCAGATCTGCTGATTCTGCCACGTCTTTTGACAGCACTTCCGCCACTTCTTTTATGGTCTCCTCGGCCTCATTAATAAACAGAAAATCAGCATCACTCTGCTCAAGCGACTGTTCAGGAAGTGCCGAAACGTGTGTTCCGGCAAAGGCCTTTATGACACGATGCGAGCCGCTGAGCCGCCGCAGTACTTCCGCATCGTTAAGAAAGGTTGGCGTTGAGGTTCCAGCTACGATAAGGGGAGCTTGCCATGCCTGGACTTCACGGATGAGCTCCTCGATGCCCATCCCCACAGCCATGCTGTCAATGATCCGGGCCTCATGGCCTTGACCCTCAACTACCGCAGCAAGGTATGCCAGACCGGTTTGCGGCCAGAACTCTCCGGCCACGGCTCTTCGCCCGCACCGGCCGAGCTCCTTCATATAGATCTCGCCTGTCAATGTTGGCGGATTAAGAAACAGGATCTTCATTTAATGCTCCGCTTAGCAATCAGATCAGCAAGCAGCCCGATAACCATCACCTGAATTCCGGTCAATGTCAGTACAGCCACTGTGCCGTCCATAATCCGGTCCATGGCAAAATAGCTAAATGCCAATACCCCAAAGGCCAGCCCCAGCAGAATCAGTCCAGCAGGAATACAAACCTTCAGGGGATTGAAATATAGGATAGTTCGGATAATTGTGAGGATAATGTTCTTCGTATCGCGGATCGGCCGGATCTTTGATTTGCCCTTGCGTGCGTAATAGTCAATCGGAACGTACTCCACCTGGAGATCATTGCACACGAACGCAAGGGTCAGCGTGGTGGTAAGCGAGAACCCTCGAGGGAGAATATTCAGGAAAGGTTCAAGCGCTGATTTCTTAAATACACGAAGTCCGGAATTAAGGTCAGGAATGCGCGTTTCCGCAAGAAAATTGGCCAGCCGACTGAGGATATACTTAGCTGGCTGGCGAAAAAATGGAATATGAACCTCCCGGCCAGTTCGGGCACCCACCGCCATATCGCACGATTTCAGCGCCGAAAGCAACTCGGGTATTGAGCTGGCTGGGTATGTCCCATCTCCGTCTATAATAACAATAACGTCGCCTGCCGCGTTGCGAAAACCGGTTTTGAGCGCCGCTCCATAGCCACAGTTCGTCTTGTGAGAAATAAACTTATCCACCATGCCGGGAACGTCTGAGCGAGCAACCCCGTCCGTTGATCCATCATCAACAATTATAATTTCAAAAGGATTACGATCCGCCATACTCCGGCGAATGTCGGAAACCACCTGACCGATGGTTCCCGCCTCGTTGTAGATAGGAATGATAACAGATACCGTTGACTCAGTATGGCCCATGTAACATCCCCTTTTGGCATGACTACCAGCAAGCGATGCCAATAAAAAATCACAATCCTAAATGCTTTTAAAAAGCCTATTTAAAACGTAATATAAGCGAAGATATGTCAAACAATCAACAGAAAAAGCACCCCCTACAGTACTTCAATCCATACAGATAAGCGGCCCTCACGGGTTACACGGACGAGAAATTGAGCTCCTTTTCTGCCGAGTTCGGGTTTAATCAGCCTTGTGCTATGGAAGCCAATGAGCTGAGCGCCTGCGCCTTGTCTCCCGGGGGAAATACGTGAACAGCATGCAACTCCGGCACAATAGAAGACCCTGTGCATACTGGTCGCTAAACCACTTTTCTCTTGACATAGCCAGAGATGGCTGCGTAATTTATCATGCTTTGTGTGTAAAGATATTTACTTTGACACCCAATATCCAGAAAACATAGGCAATAGGCAGAAAAAGTGCCAAAGTCTTTTGCCCAGTCCAGCACAGATGCCTTAATTCCGCGGATCGTCCGTATCGGACAGCTACTTGATCTTTATGGGAGATTATTAACCGAGAAGCAGCATGAATTCATGAAGCTACATTACGTGGACGATCTATCGTTTGGCGAGATTGCGCGTGAGTACAACGTCTCGCGCCAGGCGATTCACGATGCGGTCAAGCACGCCAAGAGTACCCTTGAGCACTACGAGGCACAACTCGGGTTTTTAGCGCAGGGCAATCGGCAGCCGGCAGCCGCAAGAAATTCGCACACGGCCCGCCAGGCAAGGCTCGACGAGACAAAGCAGATAATCCGTAACGTGAAAAAGACGCTTCAGAAAAAGGGCATCATATATAATGTCAATTGGATTGTGAAGGATCTCGACCGTATTCTACGGTTACTGAGTTAAACAGCAAGTAGGGCAGAGTATGTTTGAAGCGCTAGGAGAAAAGTTCGAACGCATCTTCAAGAATCTGCGTGGCCTTGGTGCTATCAGTGAACGCAACATTCGCGATGCGATGCGAGACGTTAGGCTGGCACTGCTGGAGGCAGATGTTCATTTTCGCGTCGTGAAGGAGTTCGTTACGCGTGTCACAGAGAAAGCCATAGGCAGTGAAGTGCTGACTAGCATAACCCCTGGCCAGCAAGTAATCAAGATCGTTCACGACGAGCTGATCAATACCATGGGAGGCCCGAGCCAGCCATTTTCCTTGCAGCCGAGCACTATAAACATCGTCCTTCTGCTTGGCCTGCAAGGGTCAGGGAAAACGACGTTGGCTGGAAAACTTGCCAAGCGCTACATGAAACAGGACTGGAAGCCATTGCTGGTGCCGTGCGATGTCTACCGGCCTGCAGCGATCCATCAGCTGCGGGTTGTGGGCAAGCAGGTCGGTGTGCCATCATACGACCAGGGAAAACAAAAGAAACCAGTTGCCATTGCGAAGAACGCCGTTGAATTTGCCCGCAAAGAGGCACGCGATCTGGTGATTATAGACACTGCAGGACGTCTGCACATTAACGAAGTATTAATGGACGAGCTCGTTGAGAT
>CAZVVA010000150.1:0-9755 GCA_964630455.1 uncultured Candidatus Sumerlaeota bacterium | reverse complement strand
ATGGGAAGCAGAGGAAAACCATTTTTTCAAAAAAAATGGTTCGATCAACCAGATGATCACACTCGAAAAAGGGAAAAATTCAATCCGGAAAATGATCAAACCTGGAACTCAGAAGATTGTTTTCAAGTAGTTGGGATTAAGTGAAAAAGAGGCAGAAGGCAAAAGGCAGAAGTGAAATTTTTTACCGCATAGTGCTAACAAGTTTTTGAAAAAATTTTTAAAGGTTCGATCAACATGTCAGAACGAAAAAATAATGCCGGCAAAAAAAAGATTACAGCGGACTGGATGTCAATATCCTGCACCAATATTCTCAGTTTTTTCTTTATCTCGGGCCTTACAGGGCTGATCTATGAAATACTCTGGACAAGATTGATAGAAAAAATAATAGGCGGCGCACCATTTGCAGTAAGCATAGTTTTAACTGTTTTTATGGGCGGTCTGGGTTTAGGAAGTTATGTGGCAAGCCGTACAATCGATAAAATAAAAGAGCCTCATAAATTAGTTAAGCTCTATGGAATACTGGAACTCATCATCGGCGCATACGGACTCGTTCTGCCGCTTCTGCTCATTATTTTCAGACCGATTTATACTATTCTATTCAACCATCTATTCCACTATTTCATCTGTTACAATCTCATTACATTCCTTGGATGTTCTATGCTCCTTCTGTTGCCGGCAACCTGTATGGGGGCTACGCTTCCGGTTTTAAGCCGCTTTTATGTAACAAGGTTCTCCCATATTGGTTCGCATCTCGGCCGTCTTTACGGGATTAACACTATAGGCGCTGCAGCAGGTTCATTAATTTGCGGATTCTGGATAATCAATTTTTGGGGAGTATGGGGAGCGCTGATATTTGCAGTAATCCTTAACGTTATTATAGGTGTATTTTCTATCCTTATTAGCAGCATCTTGAGAAAAAAGTATCCGGGACAGGAAGCGATTACCACTGAGAAAACGAAATCGATGTTCATCCCTCGTAGGATTACTACAGAGAACGGACAAGCCAATTCAAATGAACTTGAATCAATATACCGTTCGGGTGCGCTTATTATTTTTGCCGTTTCCGGCTTTTGTGCCATGGCTTACGAGGTTATCTGGATCAGGCTTCTGGGATTGATTGTAGGACCCACCACTTATTCTTTTACTGTTGTGCTGGTAACATTTATCACGGGTCTGGCAATCGGAAGTCTGTTTTTTGGATGGCTGGCGGATAGAATCAAACCCGCATTTTCATTGTTAATTTTTACCCAACTGTTAGCGGCATTGTTTGCATTGTGGATAAGCCAGATCATGGGCAACAGTCAGATATTTTTTGCAAAGCTTATTTCTCATTTCCAGAGCAATTTCGCTTATCTTACTGTATTTAAATCAATTATATTATTCAATTTTAGATGATATTGAGTGTGGTAATTTATTCATTAACATGAAAAATGTTGTAGTTCTTGTAGATTTTGTTCCGTATTTGGAAATGGAATTTCGAGGAGCGAAGACCAGCGGTAGAAGAAATTCTTGAGATAGATATCCGGGAGAATTAATATACAACAAATATGCCTGGTATGAACGCTGGTCAATTTCAAACAGGAAGTTTTGGATTATATGAATGAATTTGAACCATCTAAAGAAGACTTCAAACTTCGCCCTCTTGAGATATTCAACGCAGCAAAGACATCTCACAAGATTATTCTTCTTCTTAGTATTGTAATTCATCTTTCATTCCTCTTCGGGCTCAAAGACGGATTCTGGCGGCAGCTATTTTCCGACACGCACCGCATCAGTATCGCTGCTGATACATTCTCTATCTACGAGGCGGGCTACAGGATAAGGCAAGGGTTGAACATTTATGTGCGAGAAGACGGGGAGCCGACAAAGACCCCTTATTCCTCCGGGTATCGCTATCTCCCATTTACCGCCTTCCTGTTAGGCATACCTCTAAGCCTCCTTCCCCCCTTTGAGGCCTATAAGATCTGGGTCGCCATCATCGAACTTCTCGTGATTGTAAATGTCATATTAACCCTCAGATGGACGCGCGGGAGAAAACCTCTCTTAGTAGCTATGTGGCTTGCTTTCACCCCTTTCTATGTTGAGATTTACATGGGTCAGTTCTCGTTTCTTATGAGCTCCCTAATATTCTGGACATATCTTGCGATGGAAAAAAAGAAAGACATCCCGCTCGGATTTTTCTGGATCTGGTCGGTTCTCCTCAAGAGTTTTACTATCTTCCTCTCGTTTGTCTGGATAAAGATGAGAAAACGGCATTTACTATTCTGGTGCATCTTAATTATGTTGCTCACCTCTGTTCCTTACTATCTGTTTTTCCCCAAAGGTTGGGACTATTTCAGATTGGTGAACCTTGAAATTAGTATCGGACTTGGGGCATCCACATACAAAGGAGCTCACAGTCTGCAAGCGCTATTATCTCTTATTGCGTTTTCCTTTCTACCCAAGAACGCGCTATTCCACTATCTCGGGCGGGAAATAACCTTTCAAAATGTGTTTCCACTCTTTATCACCACCGGGATTTTTGCCTTGATCGCTTATCTTACGTTTCTCCGCAAGACCGATTCTGAAATACTTTTTACACTCTGGATCACCTTTTTCTTTGTCTGCTTCCGAGACGTATGGGAGAACCAGTACGTAATGATTATTCCCCTCTTTATCATACTCGTCGGAAAGGAAAGGCTTCCACTTGGTTATATCATACCGGCATTTATTCTCATCGCACTTCCGAGCGCTTACGGACTATTTCAGAAACCCGAACACTTCGCCGATATCTATGAAAAATACTGGACGTTACCCATGCGGGGAATTTACCATCTTCAAAGGCCATTAGGAGTTGTGATTTTGCTCATAGGACAGGTGAGAGAAGCATTCTTGAGCAGCTCACTACGCTCAGGCGCAGAATAAGGCCAATCATACTCCCTATCTTCCGCGACAGATCACGCCCATGTTTCTCAATGGCCCTAGAGTGTGCATGTATAAGAAAAGACTTGCAGAGCTCGGAATGGATGGGTAGATACGTCATTTCTGACACGTGCAGTATGTGTAGAATGCTTTTTTGGGCGGGAGGTAAAGCTATGGTTCTCCGATGGCTGATCAGAGTGATAGGTGGAGCGCTCCTGGTGGTAGCGCTAGTACAGTGCTCCAGAAGTGTAGCCGAAGAGAGTGTAACCCCAATTAACAACCGCGAATACGGGCCAACGGTTATGAAGCTGATCCGGGAGGCGCATTCGAACATCAAGCTGCTGCTCTACCAGGCACGCTTTTACGAGGAGTATCCGGACAGCGAGTCCAATCATCTGCTTGAAGCGCTCCTGGATGCCAGAAAACGGGGGGTCTCTGTCGTGGCTGTGCTTGATCTCTCTGACTGGAACGAAGAGAACATACATTACAATACCGACTTCGGCAAGCGCCTTGCTGCTGGTGGGATTGAGGTGTACTTCGACAATCCCAAGGTGGTGAGTCACGAAAAAGTCATTCTGATTGACGGTGCGATCAGTGTGGTCAGCTCAACGAATTGGTCGCACTATTCAATTACACGGAATAATGAGGTCGCGGTGGCCATCTGGTCACGGCGGGTGAACCAGGCTTTAACGCATTATTTTAATCAGATGATGGCGCAGGCGACACGGTACAACGCAGAGCCAAGCACTTCTGGGTTGGCGCTGGCGCGAGGCTTTTCGTCGTTCCCTGTGGAGCAGATCGAGATTCTGGCAGATCGTGACTACTTTCCTGCACTCCAGCGGACCTTCCAGGCTGCGCGTAAGCGCATTGACGTTGTGCAGCTGGAGGCTATGTACTATATGATCCGGCCTGCCTACGCCACAGAGCCGCAGAAAGTCGGCGAGCCAGCAAGCCAGACCAATGTGTTGTTACGGGATCTGGCCGAGGCAAAGGCTCGTGGGGTAGAGGTACGAGTGATTCTTGACGTTCAAGAGAACCGACCAAATAGAAATCTAGATTTCGCGAATCGTTTGTTGGCGTATAGTGTGCCGGTTTATTTTGATAGTCCGGAAGTGCAATCTCACTGCAAGCTGATTCTGGTTGATGATGATGTAACCATTCTCGGCTCAACGAACTGGAGCTACAATGCCCTCCAGGAGGGAAAGGAAGTATCGGTGCTCATCCGATCGCGAGCCGTGGCAAAGCAGTATCGCAACTACTTTGAGGAGATTCTGGAAACCGCAGCTCCGGTGGTTGCGGGCGTGGATTTCATCACGACTCCCGGGTTGCATTCACAGAACTAAGAGGAGCTAGGACAGGGGAGTAATGTACTCCCCTTGATTACCACCCCAGTGACAGGTCGCACTTTTGTGAAAGGCCTTTGTGTATGTGGAGTAGTCAATATCTTCTAAAAGACTCGCCTCGTGGAGGGCAGGGACTGTTGGGATTCAGATTGGTCTGTTTCTGATCTCTTTTGCCACCCGAGTGCCTGGATTTACGATTTCGCTACTGATCGGGATGGGGGGTATATCTCATTGCGCTACTGTCAATAGCGCTACTCCGTGAGCAATAGGGTCCATGGCACCCAGAATTTGCTCTCTTTCTGGCTTCCCCACAGAGCTCACACCGGGGAAGTTTCTCTTGACAGAAGAGCCGCAACAGGAGTTATAGTTTCCCTGTGTAGATGCCTATGATTGGTGGGATTAAAGGAATTTTTCTCTTTTGGATTCTATAAGTTTTCTTGACAATGTGGATGATGTGGAATATGAAATACGGAGATGCAAAGGAGCATCAATTCTCCGTGACTTGGCAAGTATGAGGAGATGAATGCGTGGCCCGGACTCTGGTTACAGGCGGTGCGGGATTTCTAGGATCGCACCTGTGCGACTTTCTCCTTGAGCAAGGCCATACTGTGATCTGTATGGATAATTTGTCAACCGGGAGCATTGAGAACATTGATCACATTCGGAGCGAAGAGTTCAGTTTTATCAAGCACGACGTCACAGAATATATCCACGTTAAGGGCAAGCTAGACTATATTCTGCATTTTGCATCGCCGGCAAGTCCACGCGATTATATGGAGATGCCGATTCAGACTCTGAAGGTCGGTTCTTTGGGGACGCACAAGGCCCTGGGGCTTGCCAAGGAGAAGAATGCAGTCTTTTTGCTGGCTTCTACATCTGAGGTGTACGGGGATCCGCTGGTCCATCCGCAGCGGGAGGAGTACTGGGGAAACGTCAATCCGATCGGGCCACGGGGCGTGTACGATGAAGCCAAGCGATTTGCCGAGGCGATGACAATGGCGTATCATCGCTACCACGGTGTAAGAACGCGTATAGCCCGCATCTTTAATACCTATGGGCCACGAATGCGCCTTCATGATGGGCGCGTTGTGCCCACCTTCATTTACCAAGTTCTGGCCGATAAGTCTATCACTGTCTATGGCGATGGGTCTCAGACACGCAGTTTCTGTTACGTCGCAGACCTTATTAGGGGAATTTACCAACTTTTGATCTCTGATGTTACTGATCCAGTGAATCTGGGTAATGATCATGAGATGAACATTCTGGAATTTGCGCAACACGTCCAGCGACTGAGCGGTACGTCGAGTGAGATTGTTTTTAAAGAGCTGCCGGTGGATGACCCGAAAACGCGCCAGCCTGATATTACCAGAGCGCGAGAATGGTTGCACTGGGAGCCGCAAGTTTCATTTGAAGAAGGCCTGCACAAGACCATTGAATGGTTTTCCACACGTGCCTCACGATAAAGCAGGCATCCCGAGCGAACCTATTTACCGATTTTGCCTCAGTCAAGATGCCGGATGGCAAAAGGTGCTCGGGACAACACAATGAGAAAGGAGTGGATGTATGAATGTCTGCGTAATCGGGACTGGCTACGTAGGGCTGGTCACCGGCGCGGTTTTTGCCGACCTTGGGAATGATGTGATCTGCGTTGACAATGATAAAGAGAAAGTTGCCAGGTTAAAAAAGGGTGTGATGCCTATTTACGAGCCTGGACTGGAGGAAATGGTACAGCGCAATGTAAGCGATAACCGCCTGAGCTTCACCACAGACATTGCCGGGGCCGTGAAAAAGAGCGAAGTGATTTTTATTGCCGTTGGCACGCCGGCCAAGGAGAATGGCGAGACGGACCTTTCATATGTAGAGGCAGTGGCCAAGGAAAGCGCACGAAGCATTGACCGCTATAAGATCATTGTGAATAAGAGTACCGTGCCCGTGGGAACCGGGGATTTTGTGCGAAACATTATTGAGACGAACAAGCGACATAACGTAGACTTTGACGTAGTGTCGAACCCGGAGTTTTTGCGAGAAGGCTCGGCGATTTCAGATTCCTTGTATCCCGAACGGATTGTCATCGGTGCGCCCAATCAGAACGTGGCTATGGCTCTACTGGAGCTCTATGCGCCACTGGAGCGACCAATGTTGATTACTGACGTCGAGAGTGCTGAGATGATCAAGTATGCCTCGAACGCATTTCTGGCGATGAAAATCTCATTTGTTAATTTCATCGCAGACATTTGCGAGAAAGCTGGAGCGGATATCACCCAGGTCGTTAAAGGGATGGGATACGACTCGCGGATTGGATCGGCGTTTCTCCAGGCGGGGCTCGGATTCGGTGGATCGTGCTTTCCCAAAGATACGCTAAGCCTGATCCAAACGGGGCGTAAGTTTCATGAACCCCCTGCATTGCTTGAAGCTCTAATTGCGATCAATGAAGCACGGATTTCTGGCTTTGTTCGCCGCATTGAGGAACGGCTCAATCCGCTCTCAGGCAAGGTGATCGGTATCCTGGGACTCGCGTTCAAACCCAATACCGATGATATGCGCGATGCGAAAAGTCTGGAGATTATCACTTTGCTTCGAAACAAGGGCGTGACACTTAAAGTGTATGATCCTATTGCCATAGATAACGCACGGAGCCTGTTGGGAGATGCAGTCACCTATTGCAGGAATGCCTACGAGACTGCACACGGCGCTGATGCAGTCGTGGTGGTGACCGATTGGAACGAGTTCAAGCTCCTCAACCTTGACAAGCTGAAGCAGGAAATGAAACAGCCGATCATCTTTGATGGTCGGAACATTTACTCTCCCGAACGAATGAAGAAGATGGGGTTTGAGTATATCAGCGTAGGGAGGAGGTAGTGATCGTGGAGATAAAACTGGAATCCTTGTTGCAGGAGATGGTGGATCGTTCGGCATCGGACCTGTACTTGAAAGCCGGGTCGGCCCCATATTTGCGCATTGATGGTGCAATTGTTCCCGTAGACTCAGACGAGCTTACAGTGGAGGATACGCATAAGGTGGCTTATGAGTTGATGAACGAAGCGCAGGTGCGCCATTTTGAACAGTCCCCCGAGATGGATCTGGCGATGGGCATCCGTGGCGTGGGTCGCTTTCGCGTGAATATCTTCCGGCAGCGCGGTTCGACTGGACTGGTGTTCCGCTACATTACGCGGCCGAATTTTGATTTCGAAGAATTGAACCTGCCACAGGCGGTCAGAATCCTGGCGGAAAGGCAGCGTGGAATGGTACTGGTGACCGGTACTACCGGCAGTGGCAAGTCAACCACGCTTGCGGCGATGATTAATCATATTAATAACATTCGTAGGGCGCACATAATGACGATTGAGGATCCCATCGAGTTTCTGCACCGCGACAACATGTCTATCATTAGCCAGCGCGAAGTAGGGTTTGATACGAAGACTTTCTCCGAAGCCCTTAAGCATGTGCTACGTCAAAGCCCGGACGTGATTCTGATCGGCGAGATGCGCGACCTGGAGACGATCTCCACGGCTATCAGTGCGTCAGAAACCGGACACCTGGTGCTGAGCACGCTCCATACTACTGATGCGGCGCAGACCGTAGAGCGGATTATCAACTATTTCCCCGCCTATTTGCATCAGCAGATTCGCATGGAGCTAGCGCTCTGCTTGAATGGAGTGATTTCCATGCGCTTGCTGCCCCATGCTTCGGGCACAGGACGTGTACCTGCGGTGGAGATTATGATTGCCACTCCCACAATTAAAAAGATCCTCTACGAAGGCAAAACCCTCGAGATCTCTCAGCATATTGAGGCTGGCGGCCACGTCGGTATGCAGAGCTTCAATCAGTCGCTGCTAAGTCTCTACAAGCGTAAGATGATTAAAATAGAAGACGCGCTGGCCTATGCTACCAGTCCCGACGAATTTCGGCTCATGGCCGAAGGGATAACCTCCGGCGTGCGCGCAAAAGAGTATGGTAGTGGATTGCACCCTGAATGATGTGGACTCTGGAACATTTTCCTTCTGACCCCGCCGGGTGAAGAGTTTATTAGCGCGAGCACAAGAAAAGGAGCTCCTGATTTGCAGGAGATCTAAGAGCGGCTCTTAATGAAATTTAATGCGCCTAAGGCGCATTAACCACTGCGATACAACGTACACGCCTTGTAGGGGCGAGGTCTCCTCGCCCTGGGACGGGGAAACCCCGCCCCTACATTCTGAATTTGCACGTCGTGCCGTCATGGTTCGACGTTTTTTGTTATTTGCTCCAGGCCAGTACCAATTCTCTTGTGAAACTCATACTACAGGCCGCTTGGAACAAGCCTGGTTCAATGCTATTGGTCATTGCCAGGGATCAATTGCGATTTTGATGATGCGGTTTTTGTCTTTCTCAAACATTCGCAATGCCTCGGCAATATCAGTTAGCGGCAGAACATGGGTGACAAGGCGGTCTGAATCAATGGCACCTGATTCGATCATCCGGGCTGCCTTTCCCAGCATGAACGGGGGCATCTTGGACCCGACGATTCTCAATTCCTTGTTGAATATGTCAAAGGGCGAGAGGGTCAGTCGCTCGGCCTCGGGACATACACCGAAGAGCATCAGCGTACCGCCTTTCTTGAGCAAACCAAGGCTTTCCTGGATCGCCTGTGCGCTGCCGGTTGCGTCAATGATATAATTCACACCGTTGGGAGCCAGGCGTCGCACTTCATTCTCCAGCCGCGTTGTTTGCGGATTGATTACCACATCGGCTCCTAAGTCCCGCGCTGCATTAAGCCGCATCTCTACCAATTCTGTTTGAATGATCTTGGAAGAGAGGCTCTGGCGAATAAGCTGGGTCCAGAGCAGGCCAACGCATCCCGCACCCAGGATGAGGACGGTACCTCCAGGCTCCATTTGCAGCCGCTCGTAGCCATGAAGCACGCACGCAAGCGTTTCGACGAGAATCCCTCCTTTGATTCCCACCGCCTCGGGAATTGGATGCATGTAAGAACGGGGCGCTTTGGTAAATTGAGCGAACCCACCTGGCAGGACGTAGCCCATGATGGTTGGCTGATCACAGAGGTTTGGGTGGCCAGCCTGGCAGAATTGGCACCTGCCGCACGTAACAACGGGGTCTGCGCAAACGGTCTGCCCAATGCGCAGGTCGGTGACGTTTTCGCCAACACGATGGATAGTACCGATGATCTCGTGACCCAGGGTTACGGGCGGCTTGGCCAGGGGCACGTGGCCATGGAAGATGTGACAATCCGTGCCACAGACTCCGCAGCCGGAGACTCGAAGCACAACTTCATCTGGCGCAGGGTGCGGCTCGTCCACGTCACGCACCTCAACGCGTCCTTTTGCTGTCCAGATTGAGGCCTTCATTCCGGACTCCTTTCAATGAAGCCCTTCGTAATTGACCTTGTCAGCCAGCAGTAAGTCTTTTCAGTGATCGCTCTGTCAATACTTTTTAGAGCCCTTATCAAGATGTGCGACTAAGACTTATTAACCACTCCGACACAATGTACACGCCTTGTAGGGGCGAGGTCTCCTC
>CAZVVA010000149.1:3862-9814 GCA_964630455.1 uncultured Candidatus Sumerlaeota bacterium | reverse complement strand
GTCATCCGTCATGTCGCTGACTGTGACCTTGAGTTGATACTTTCCTTCCGGTAGTGCGACAATCCAGCTGGCGAGCGGAGCCGTGGTATTTTCGATCCAGGTGTCGAGAAGAGGGTTAAGGAGGGAAGATTCACATCCGGCATAGGCAGTGAAGTCGCCATTCCAGCCATACGGGTCACCGGGACTTGCGGAGAGCGGTTCGCCGTAATCAATCTCAAATCCCTGAGGTGGAACAATTGGGTCTCCGTGCGTGTCGGTCAAGGGCTGAAAATTGATTGAGAAGGTGCGGTCGGCCAGGAGAGATTCCGTAGCATCAGACAGGCCGTTTGAGTCCGAGTCTGGGGTCTGAGATGCGGGGTCCCCATCTCCGCCTTCGAGTTCATCGTCCAGACCATCGTTGTCAGCATCCGGGTCGTTTAGTTCCGGCCGCGTGGCGTAGTCAAGCAGGCCATCGCCGTCGCTATCCGGTACCCCTTCGCCCAGCAGGCTGATAGAGATATCCTGAGGGTGAGATGGATCATTCGTAGTGATGAGGAGGGTAGTCTGTTTGAGGCCAGCGGCAAGCGGAGCAAAATACAGCTGGACATCCTGCATCTCGCCTTTGCCGAGGACGAAGGACGTGGAACGTGCAAGCTGATTCTCGGAACCCGGACTCAGCCAGAATTCGTCGTGCTGCGTATCAAGCGCCACAGTGAGCGTGCAAGGGGTAAGCGACTGGCTGGGAGCGTCATTGCGGATGATGAGTGTGGCAACGCTCGATGTTCCACCGTCATATACTGTGGAGGAGAGCGTGCCAATGGCGACTTGAGTGAAATCGTAGGTGTCCGACGCGCTGATTCCAAGCAACGGGAATTCGTCTTCTTTCACATTAATTTGCAAGAAGCCGTCGCTCGGGATCGGGATGTTGGTGAACGTGTGAGTGTTGGCGGTGCCTACAGGGCTGGGCCACTCGATCTTCAGCTCAGAGATCATGGGTACGGTATTGAGGCCGAAGTGGAGCAAGAAAGGTTCCTGGCCGAAGCATCCGTTTCCTCCCTGGACTGCACGTGTGAGCATTTCGCCGAACCCGAAGTCGGTGTTAGCGACGCCGTTATTGATTTCACGTTCGATGTGGTCATCCTGGTTCAGGTCGCATTTTACCGTGACGCGTGCGCCAATGGCGCAGCGATTTCCATAGGCAGGTGGAGCACCACCTCCAAGCAGAGTGAGGGCGAGGACGCTATTGCGCGCATCGCGAGGGCCAGTATGATCTCGGGCCGAGTTGATGAGTAAGCGATTGGCCGCATCCGACTGGATGTCATCGTCAGGGTTTGTATCGGGAAGCGACTGGTTGACCACGTAGAGGTCAAGGTCACCGTCATTGTCAACGTCGGCCCAGGCCACGGCGAAGGCCATGCCACCATTAGTTGTGGCGGTTTGTGTTTCGACGGTTACAAAGGTGCGGCGCAGCTTGCCAGTTAGCGGGTCGGGCTGGCCCGCCACATTCTTGTAGAGATAATTATGACCAAGCTGAGAGCTGACGTAGAGATCAAGCCAGCCGTCGTTGTCGTAGTCGCCCCATGAGGCGGAGAACGTCCCTCGGTCGGCTTCAACGCCGGCATAGTCAGTCACGTCTTGAAACATCCCTGCAAATGAGGCTGTCTGATAGTGTGGGGTAACGGGGTCGAACCAGAGATTCTCGTAAAGCTTGCAGAGACCAGGGGCATCAATGTCCTCGCTGCTATTTACGACAAAGAGGTCAAGGTCGCCGTCGTTATCATAATCGCCCCATACGCCGCCCCGGGAATTTTCATTGTCTGTGAAACCGAGGGTGCCAGATGCCAGCAGCTCAGCGTCAAACTCCTGCGAACCGAGATTGTGGTAGATGAGATTCGGGCCGCCAGTGTAGGCGATGCGCTGGTAGTTGACGAATTCGGCGTCGTCGTTCGCGCAGAAGAGATCAGGGAAACTGTCGAGATCAATGTCTACCCAGGTTGCGCCAGAGCCACGGATTCCAGCATTCAACCAGCGCTGGAACACGAGAGGCGTTGAGCCATCGTTTGCATAGAGATGTCCAGCAAAGGGATACTCCGCATAATCGCCTGAGAGATCTTCCTCGCTGACGCAGAGGCCGTTATTTTCGACGTAGAGATCCAGGCGACCATCGCGGTCATAATCTGCCCAGACACTTACGCGAGAGCCGATACCGTCATGGAGCTCTCCCCATAGCATGGTCTGCAGCGGAAGATTGAATGTCTGGAGCGCAAAGCTCACGCTGCCGGTTTGCGCGAGTTGATTCACGTAGAGATAATCAACGCCGCCATTGTTGGAAACAAAGAGGTCGAGGTCACCGTCGTTATCGCAATCGGCCCATACGGGTGCGAGCGTGGTGTTCAGGCCCATTGGACCTTGCACATTCAAGGCCGTAGTGACGTTCTCAAAGTGCGTGCCCTGGCAGTTGTGAAAAAGTTTGTTGATGACCGCAGAAGTAGAGGTGTCGCCATAGAGAGAAGGGTTATCTGGATCGCCGAAATTGGTGACGTAGAGATCTTGCCATCCATCGCCGTCGTAATCACCCCAGGCAATGCCACAGCCAAACCCGAGGTCAGCTACTCCCATGGTTGTTGCGGCGTCCTCGAAGTGGACGTTACTCTCGTGGTGTACGTAAAAATCATAGACGAAATCACCGCCAGCGCGTCCGTCGCCAGAGAGCATCTGGTGCTGAATCAGCGGCTCGGGCTCGCCGTCAAGATGCTGGTCGCAACAGTTTGCGATTGCCGTGCTGCTGAGGACAAGGCGGTAGCGGCCTTCAGGAAGGCTATCGGGAATTGTATAGATGATGTCGCGATGTCCGGCTTCTGTGTCGAATGTAATGGAGACGGCACGCGAGGTGTTAACGCAGATAGAAGTTGGCGTATCTACGCGGTAGAGAACCACGGAATCCGTGGTATTCAGGGTTACGGGGTTAATAAGTGAATCGAGGCGAATTGACACGCGCTCAACAACCTCATTGACGGAGTTAGGGACGGGCAGTGTGGATTGAACGCGTGGTGGGCGCGTATAAAGTGGAGAGTAAGCGGCGATGAACTGCGCGCTGCGAAACCCGGTCTCCAGGCTTGTGCCGTCCAGCCCGTGCCAGGCAGCATCGTCAACCACGTCCTCCCCATACGATGCGTAATGGTGATGTAAAGGATAGGTGAAGTAAGACGCTGGTACAACGTCGGAAACTTCTCCAAGCGGGAAAAAGCTGCGGTGACGCTTCTCCTCCTCGCGAGTTACAAACACCCCATATACTGTTCCCTGGTCAGGGACGCTTTCCTGAACAATCCGCTCAAGCGGCAGACTGGTGCAGTTAAGCGGGTCTTTCACCACACTTATCTTACCGCCAATTTTGATTAGTGGTTGCCCAAGCGCAGCGTTTGCCACCGCGATGCTACCGTTTGGCATGACAGCCAACGTGCTGGGCACTGGGCCAGTGTTGAGGCAGCTCAGTTCAGCTTGGCTGCCTCCGACCGGCAGAGAGCGCAGATTGACAATTGTAGTTTCAGGGCCGGGATCGAGTTGCGGAGCGAGGTGTGGCGCCTGGGATTCCGTGCCCTGGTGCGCTGAAGGGAAATTGTTAATAATCGTAATGGCGTAGGAGTTGGTGCTGTCGAAGGTGTACCAGCCGTGGCGTATGTTGGTAGTCATGGCAATGGAGCGAACATCGTTGAGAAATCGTACCTGGCAAGGTGCGTAGGCGATGCCGTAGGGGCTGGTTTCACCCAGGCAGTTGGCACGGCCGTTGAGTACGACGATCTCTGCATTATCTAGACGGTGGTTGTCCGGGATGGAGTTGCCCGCCCGTAATGGCGGGTAGAGTGTATCATCGGTTGGCAAAGGGAAGAGCGATACGAAGTAATGCTCAGCGTTTCGCAGGAAGCGAGTTTCCAGGGTATTAGGTGGTGGAGGAGAGATGCGGCGTGGGCATTGCTGGCCTGCAATAACGAGGGTGCGCGCATCGTAGGGATTTACAGCCAGCGAGTGGATACTGCGAAGGCGCGTCAGAGCGCGCAATTCAGCATCCGGTGTGGCGATACCAGGGTCTTCATACTGATTGTAGATGCGAAAGAAGTCGAGCTGAAGCGTGTTGAAATATGGGCTGTAGCGGTTGACGCTGGAGCTTGGGAAACATGCAATGTAGTCAGAGATGCTGGTGATGCGGGCGACATTGCCACGTATGTAACGCGCGTGTGAGCAGTTAAGCGCGTCTCCTGAAGCAAATGAGACGAAGAGCATATCGCGGTCGAGAGGATTGAAAGCAAGATCCGAGATCAGAGCTGAGAGATTCTCGGTGCTTTTGAAGCGCGAGGCAGAGTCTTCGTGTTTGAAAATATAATAGGCGAGCTGTTGTTGCGATGCCTGAATGCCATCAATGAAGAGCAAGCCAAGATTTGATTGAAACCAGTGGTAATCGTTGTCGCCATAGATGTCAATGTTATGGTGGAAATAGAAGGCCACTGCCGCACGGTCACCGTCGGCACTAAAGGCAATGGCCAGGACGTGGGGCCAGAAATGCTTCGTGCCGCCAGTGGAGCGAACGTAGTAGCGTCCGTGGAAGAGTGCGGGAAAGCTGACGCGCGATTTCACCTGGATGTTGGCGGGATTGCCCGACATTCCCTGGAGGAGATAGAGTTTTTCGGCGCCCACATATAGCGAAGGATTGCCGAGCGGCGCCCCGGAGCCGGTGCTGGCAATTCGGTCAAACGATCGCCCGGCAATGGCGTGCTCTCCATCCGGAGAGATGGCGATGCGATCCGGTCGCAGCCACTTCAGGCCAGAGGCGTTGGCGAGTGCAAGTGAGCCGAGAAAAATTGGATCAAGTTGCAGGGTATCATCCATCGTATTCCAGACGGCACGCTGTACCACTGAGCCATAGATCTTGATCGCCTCGTTGCTGTTTGACTTGTTGTCAACTGTGAGCAGCGTGTCGGATGGGTCTATCCCCACAGTTAGGTTCTCGAAATAGAGAGCGGTAATGCCTATGGTCTGGGTCTGATCAAGAAGGGCGGGTGAGTGGATGCTCAGACTGCCAATGCGGCGGCCCGGGAACTCAATTCCGACTGTTGGATTGGATTGAGGATCGGCAACTAGAGTGCCAAGGAGCTGGCCGCCTGCGTCGTAGCACGCAAGGATGATGGGTTCGCTGTGCGTATCAATCGTAAGGCCTGTGCAGCTTACCGTTGCTGGCTGTATTGTTGAGTCTTGCTGCTTGACGAACTGGATAAAGAGAGCGGGATCGTAATAGGATTTATTATTCAATCCGGCTGCGTAAGGGAGCATAAGGGCGGCAGTTGGACTGTCGCCATTTTGCCATACACGGAAGATCGCTCGGGCGTCGTCAACCGTCGAGTCTTCGATCCAATTGCCATCGCTGTTCACATCAACGTAGAAGCGAACACCTTCGGGATCAAAGAAGTTCACAGGCAGGCGGGTTCCGTCATTCAGGGTTACGCTTTCCTGGGAGTTATTTTTCGGGATGAGCCTGGTCGTGCCAATGTAGTCGGTGAAGACGAGCGAGGTGGTGAATAATAGCGGGTTCGGGGTATTTGGAGAGGGAGACGGGTTCTGGTCGGGGTCCAGGTAATCGGGTACGCCGTCGCCATCAGCATCACTGCAATTTGATTCGCGAGCATCAATCAGTCCGTCGGAATCTGAATCTGGCGGGGGAGAAGACGTTCCAAACTCGTCGCCATCATTGATTCCATCAGCGTCGGTATCAGGATTCAGGGGATTGAGCAGATTGATGAACTCCTGGAGGGTGGTGAGTCCGTCGCCATCAGGATCTCGAGCTGCATCCAGGGCGTTCAACGGATCGAGTTCGTAGGCGATCTCATAGGCATCAGGCAGTGAGTCGCCGTCACTGTCGGCAGAGAGGGGATTAGTTCCATACACGTTGACTTCGTCCGAGTCGCTGAGGCCATCCGCATCGCT
>CAZVVA010000149.1:0-3852 GCA_964630455.1 uncultured Candidatus Sumerlaeota bacterium | reverse complement strand
GTGGAGCTCCTGTCCGTCGGTAAGGCCGTCAGCATCGGTATCAGGATTCGTGGGATCTGATTCAGCGGTCTGTTCCTCCAGGGTTGAAGCGCCGTCGGTGTCGTAATCTTCCTGGGCATCCGGGATGCCATTTGTGTTCGAGTCGGTAAGTGTCGGATCAAGGGGCATAGAGGGCGCTGAGAAGAGGTGCTCAAATCCGTCGGTGAGACCATCGCCGTCGGTATCCGGGTTAAGGGGATCAGTACTGAGCGCGAGCTCATCGCTGTCAGAGAGTGTATCGCCATCGGAGTCTGCGAGTGTTGGATTTGTTGCGTGGGTGTTAATTTCCGCAGCGTCGGTGAGACCGTCGCCGTCAGTGTCCGCAGCGAGCGGATTGGTCTGGTAAGTTTGTTCCTGAGCATTGGTCAGAGTATCAGTGTCCGGGTCTTCCTGATCGTCTCTGAGTCCATCACTGTCAGTATCCGCGACAAAATAGAGCATAACGGTAGTGGCATTATCTCCCTCATAGAGCATCCGGTAGGTGCGCTCGAACGCGTTGCTCAGGGTATCGCCATCCTGGTCTTCGGTTGCAGGAGAGGTGTCGTCGCTGTCGAGGATGCCATCGCCATCCGTGTCAGGATTTGTAGGATCAGTGCCGTAGGTATAGATTTCTTCATAGTCCGTCAGGCCGTCATTGTCGGTATCCGCGCGATAGGGATTGGTCTGATACTCCTGTTCTGTCCAATTCTGCAGTTGATCCTGGTCAAAATCTTCAACAGCATCCAGGGTGCCGTTCTGGTCGGTGTCTGGATTGAGAGGATTCAGGGTCTGAATGTAGTCGAGGTTGAACTCGTAGGTAGCTTCAAAGCCGTCGAATAGTTCATCGGCGTCGGTATCCAGGCTCATGGGATTGGTGCCAGTCTGCTCGCGTTCAACCGCATCGGTAAGGCCGTCGTGATCAGTGTCAATGTCTATATCATCGGGTAATTCGCGCCAGTTCGAGTCCTGATTGCCGAGCGAGTCGGATGCACGGACGAGGTAGTAATAGGGTGTTGATTCCTTGGCGAGGATGATTTCGCACTCGGAGCTTGTAGCGAAGGGTGGAGCATCGAGGTCTTGGGCGCCGGAGCTTTGAGCGCGATAGATCTGGTAGGTGGTCGTATCACCGAAATTTTGTGCCGCATGCCAGAATAGGCGAACCTGGGTGTAGTTGTTAATCGTGGTGAGCACTAGCAAGCCGTTGAACACAGGCGCCAGGGCGTCAACGTTGAGGCTCTTTGTATCTGGAGTGCCAGGATCATTATCCGCCGGAGAAATGCGTATGGAGATGTTCTTAAACTCGCCGATCCCAAGCTGCTGTTTGGCATCCCAGGCAAACGTGTGGGAGGTTCCAGGAGAGGGGCTGCTGCTAAGGCCTGTGGTGCCATCGCCCTGATTGCCGGCTCGGATTGCCGGTACGTATGCAGATCCGCTATCTGCGGAATACTCGACCTGGATGCTGACCGGGTCGCTCTCCGCATCTTCGAGCGAGTATTCAATCAGCGCAAGGCCGCCGAGTTTTCCAGAGCTGAGGATAGTGGCTGATGAAGGGGCATTGTTATCGAGATGATAGGGGCCAATCTGACTTGCGGTTCCCGGGTCAGGGTCATAGGGCGTAATGCGTATCCAGAGCTGCTCGATATCCTGTCCAGCAAGATCAGTATCTGAATGCCAGGTGATGGTGTGCGGCTCACCAGCGTTCGAAGAGGCAAGGTTTGTGGTGCTGCCTGTGAGGGATTGCATGGTCACGAAGTCAGAGCCATTGGTACTGTATCGGGGAACGATGGTGATCGGGTCAGTGCCTTCGTCGTATAGGGTGAAAGAGAGCGAGATGCTGCCACCAATTTCGTCCTCTGAACCGGCGGGAAGTGGGTCGAGGACACAGCTCGACGGGGTATTGAGAGTGATCTGATCGCTTACCGTCCAGCTCTGATTGCCCACCGAATCACGCAGCCTGAGAGTAATGTCTTTCGTTCCATCAAGAGGGGTCAAGGTCACGTCAACGCTGTCGCAAAAGGTGATCCACTGGCGGATGTTCGAGCCGGACTCGACGTCGCCATCCAGCCACATAAGTGTGGTGACTGCGGAGTCCGCCTTGAAGGGCTGCACCGAGATGGAGCGGATATAGGAAATGCCAGGCTCGCCAGCCGCAGAGCTGAGCGCCAGCTCCTGGCAGTAGAGTTTTTCTTTGAGCTGCGCTGAATTGGAGTCATTGAGGTAATGGGTGTAGTAGAAATAAGGGTTTTTCGAACGGGTTGTGCTGAACGCGAGGTTTGCGTGAGTGCCGGTGGAGGTGATAATGGGAAAGGACGAAGTGAGCCACTGGCCGTCCGTATAGGCGTTGAGATATAGCCCTGCGTTTTCAAGCCATCCGACCATGACGCGATTCTTTTCATCAATGGTAATGGCCGGACGTGTGCGTGAGCCGCCGCTCGATGGTGGGAGAATATCCGGTGAGACTCCTTGATCATCAATTTTCTGAAGGACAATAGTAAGAGGTGACGTATTGCGCTGATGGGCGATCCATTTGCGGTTCTGAGCATCAATGGCGATGCAGGGATAGCGATTGTAATAGTAATTGGGGAGATTGGTCAGGCGCTCGGGCCAGCTCCACGTCGCGTCAACGTAGGTGCTATAGTAAAGATGATAAACGTACACGCTGTTATATGTTTCATAGGATTCCCAGACCACCCATGGCTGATCGTTGCAATCAAGTGCGAGCTCGGGATTGTAACATCGGTCGCTTGTGGTTATACGCGTAGCCTCGCTCCACGAGCCACTCTGGCACGAGGCAGCCATGATGTCGTAGCGATTATAGCTGGAGTTATAAGCATTCCAGATGAGCCAGGCCGTACCATTGGAGCCGATACGAAGGCGGGGATTTGGCGCAGTGGTTGTGGGCATGCTAAAGAGCTGGGTCTCGCTTGTCCAGCTGGAGCCTGTGTATTTACGAAGAAGAAGCACGTACTGGGAATTGACGTAGCGATACCAGATCACCCAGGGATTGTTGCCATCCGCGGGATTCAGGGCGATGGTAGGGGCGTAGTCGTAGTATCCATTACTGGTGAGCTGGTATTCACTCCACCCACCGCCGCTATTGACGCGAACGAAGATTTCACCGTCTGCATCGCCAGGTGGATATGCGAGGTAGGCCACCCATCGGGTAGACTGGTCGGACGTTGTGGCGGCTTGTACTGTGACACAGCGCGTGTTGACGCCTGATTCGACGGTATGAATGGGACTTAGATTCGGCGGGTGACAATCGGTTACCGTGAGCACTGAAGAATCGCTAACGACCGTGGCATTGGCATCAGTTACGGTAAATTGCAAAGAGACGGAACCAGTCTGCGCTGGGTCATTGCGGTAGATGACGTGCGCACCCTGAGCAGTGATTGAACCGGGACCTGAGATTTTCTGCCAGGAGTATGAGTAGGGTTCGACTCCTCCGGATGCGGAGCCTTTGACGATCACTTCGTCAGCGGGTTCGATGGTCCAATCCGGCCCAGCCTGAGGCACCAGAGGGTCTGGGTCTTCGCCGGCGTGGGCTAGTGGCGTAACAATCCAGAGCGTGAAAAGAAGTTGCCAGACAACGATATGCAATCCGCGCATGTAAATTCTCCTTGTGATTCGCCGCGGCGAAAATGGCTGCGAACATCTAGGACATCAGGGATTAATCCACCTGCTTTTGCTTATTAACTCGAAGTGCCCGAAAATTTCTGATGCGCATAGCCCCAGTATTCGCACAATTCGGGTTTAACCCTAAGTACTACAAACTTGGAGTGCGGTAGCGCAACGCAGTGGAGCTACCGCTTTTCCGCCTGAGGCGGACGCACT
>CAZVVA010000148.1:936-9880 GCA_964630455.1 uncultured Candidatus Sumerlaeota bacterium | reverse complement strand
TGCTGCGGGAGCGACGCATCCGGGTTCATCAGAATCTTGAGATTCAAACGACTCTTTTGCTCAACGGCGAGCGCTTCAAACTTATCCGTACTCACAACAAGCGGCACCTTGCAGCAACGTTTCAGCGTATTGCCTCGCAGTATAAGACAGACCAGATCGTGCTCTGGATTTACAACCCGCATGAGTCGCACCTGGCTGACACGGTGCCTCATCGAACGTTGGTATACGACATAATGGATGAGTACGCAGGGTTTCCCTGGTCGCCTCCGAACGTCGAGGCTGAAGAGCGGAAGCTCCTGGAACAGGCTGACGTAGTCTTTGCCGGGACAAAGGCTCTCTACGACGCAAAGCGCCAGTTTGCCAGGAAAATTCGCTGCCTGCTCTCTGCTGTGGAGTTTGAGCATTTTCACCAGGCAACACGCTCCGCAACCCAAATTCCAGAGGACATCAGGGGAATTCGCGAGCACGCCGAAGTGGTTCTCGGCTACTACGGCATGGTGGATATGCGGATTGATCAAGGGCTGCTCGCGGCGATTGCACGGGCGCATCCGAAGTGGGCCATTGTGCTGATCGGGCCGCGTGTGGGTGCATTCGACCAGCTTGAACGCCAGCCCAATGTCTATTTCCTCGGCCAGCGGAGCTATCAATCCCTGCCAGCATATACGAAAGCCTTTGACGTCTGCATCATCCCCTTTGTTGGTGACAAACTGACTACACACATCAATCCCACAAAGGTACTGGAGTATTTTGCCGCGGGGAAACCGGTGGTGACTACATTTATTCCGGATATCCAGGAATACTATCGAGATATTGCCTACATTGCGTCTGATAGCGGGGGGTTTTTACGTAATCTTGTCCTGGCAGTGAGTGAAGACAAGCAGGAGGGTGAGCGGGTGAAACGCGGCGTGGATGTTGCGCGCCGAGCCTCCTGGGACACAGTGGTCAAGCAAATGATGGAAGACCTTGGGTTAGAAGCCCCGCCGTAAGCCTGGACACCCGAAGATTATGAGCGTTTTGCAGGATACGAAAAGGAAAGGGGAGATGATCGGATCATCTCCCCTAGAATTCGTTATATAGCTGGGAGCGCTAGTAGTAGAGGGACCATTGTCCCTGGCTCACGTTGGTGCCGATTTCGGGGATCTCATCGGAATACACTAGAATTCGACCGGGATCGTCTGTACCGACCATGTCTGTAATGAATAGCAAAGCATAAGTTCCTTTGTCAATAGTTACACTGTCTCCGATAGAACCGATGGCGCCGCCGGTCGAGTCCGCGCCGTCAATAGACTGAAACAGGCTGACCAACGTGCCAGCCCCTGAGCCACTGATGGTGTAAATATCCAAACCCTGGCTTAACTTGTTTGCAATTAGCAAGCGCCCATTCCTCGCGTCGTACTCGATGCCCTGCGAGCCCAAGGAAGCTATGCTACCGATGGTGACCAGATCATTTTTAATAAAGGAATAGCTTGCCGGGCTAGCGGGAGTTCCACCGCTCCAAAGCGAGCAGGAGTTAGTGTCAGGGGGGGCAGTGTTATAGGCCGCATACAGATCGTTGTTGCTGGAATTGAAGGCCAGATCGCGCTGGTAATTCGTCCCGCCAGTGATAGCTGCAATCTGAGTTCCATTCGAGGTGTTAAAGAATTGAATCCCATCCCAGGACACGCATCCCAGAACGCTGTCGCTCAGCAAATCGCAGCCGCCTAGTCTACTCGTTGAGCCAATGGTGAACCCTGCATCAGGCGTAAATGTTGGTGCAGGCCCAAACTTCTCGACCCACGTAGCACTTCCTGTATCACCTGAGACGTACACGTTGCCGGACGAGTCCACAGCAATGCCCTGTAAGCCACGCCAAAGAGGAAAGCCAATTGCTGTAGTGACAACAACCTGGCTGCTTGGATTATTTATCGGGTCAGCCACATATACGACCCGAGAGCTCGCATCCTCAAAGGTGGCGTAATAGATTCCGCCAGAGCTATCAGCCGCAATGGCGTAGGGCGAATTGTCGGGGTCCGTGGTAAACTCCTGTTGGAATACAAACGGCTGGCCAAACGCTATGCTGCCCAGAACCATGATCGCACAAAGTAAACCCAGTGATTTTCGCAACATCTCTTACACCTTCTTTCTACGGGATCTCATGAAATTTGTCGAACACATAACAATAACGTGGCACTCTAACAGTTACAACCACGTGAAAGCTGGGAAACACCATCGTCGCAACTGCCTGAGCGTGTCTCACCCCCTTCCGACAATGTCATAAGATATCACCCAAAGTTTTTCAGATTCTTAAAAGATAAAAGTAGCGAACTCCAACGTCTTGCCTCACTGCCTTTCAATTAGGCAGAAGCATTTCATGTAGCTTCTACGCACCCGTAGCCACCAATTGCACGCTCAGTAGTGAAGCTCCAGTACGGAAGCCGTCCGGCTTCCAGCCAGAGCAAGTCCTGAAGAATGGGCGTTCAATTAAACGCCTCTGCAAATTGACGCCAGTGCGAACCTTACGATTGTAAATCTCCGTCTATTGCCGCGTGCGCACAATATCGCCGTCGCTAATCGTGCCATTTGTAGGATCGTAGAGCTGAATGGCATTCGGCCATGGGGTCCCATCGTCGAAATCTGTGGCATCAAAGTCTTGATCCGGACTTAAACTAATCAAGACCCAGTTGGGATTCATCGTTGACTCCCCTGGCATTTCGCGAAACAGGATGTCACGCGTTGCCTGTGATAAAGTGGCATGCAAGATGTCCGCGCCAGACCCACCAATCAGCCACGGCGGTGCCCAGTAAATCAGCACGCGTCGCTCCGCTGCAGGAATCAGCCGGCCGGTTGGGTCCTGTACAGAATTCACCCCGGGGGCCTCGCCTTGCGCTTTATTAAACGGATCAGGGAAAATACTTGTTAAATACGCAATGGGGGTTGTAATAGGCCGCAATCGGTTCAAGAAACTTACCGCCGGGGGATTCAAAACAGGAGGATACTTGTTGTTATTATCGACGCAATAGCACTCAAGGCCGGTAGCGGTTGTACGCATATCCGCTCTGACAGCACTAACCTTGGCTCGAACCTGCGCTTCGAGGAAATTGGGAATTGCGATGGCGGCAAGGATAGCAATAATAGCCACGACAATCAGGAGTTCAATCAAAGTAAACCCTCGAAACCATGTACGGCGCATATACAATTTCACCTCCTCTTTCAAGTTGTTGAAACGTTTCAGCTAACCCACATCAAATATGCCAAGGGAACGATAACTTTCCGCTGGCACGTATTGATACACTCACTATTTGCTTCCTATATGTCATTAGGCAGCCTACATGTCAATCATTTTTTGCTTAACCGGCGTTTCTTCCGAAACCTTAACGGTTAATCCTGAAGTGGTCAACCAGGTCGTAGCCGCCGTACTCAAATTAGCCAGTAGCATGTCTGATCAGACGCTTGAACCTTTTGGGTGCCACCATAGTGTTGTGCTGGCCGAGTGGCCTGCGCGTTTCCAGTATTCCTACCACGGATAACATCCATCAGGAAGACGACAACATGCGCTCCAGGAGCCGCTTGAGGCATTCTTCGCGGGTATCTACGTGATATTTTTCGTAGGCAATCTTCATGTACTTCCGGGCCTCCTGTTTTTGCCCGAGTGCAAGATAGCTGAGCCCCAGATAGTAATTCGCCGAATAGTCCTCCGGCCCTTCGATTGAGGTGCGCTTGAGCAATGTCTCAGCGGTATGGTAGTTTCCCAGGTGATAATAGCACAAGCCCAGGTAGGCGGAAAACAAGGGATCATCGGGATAGAGCGAAGTCAATTCGAGGAATTTACGCTTGGCTTTGCGATGGTCATGCATCTCCATATAGGCAACGCCCTGGCCAAAGTGGGCCTCTTTGTTGTGGGGATCAAGCTGGAGAATGAGCCGAAAGACCTCGAGTGCACCTTGCGGATTACCGTAGTAAAGCAGCCGGGAGCTGCGACGAAAATACCTTCGGATTAGAAAAAAGCGTATCACCCGATTGAGGAGGGTCAGATGCGCCGTGCCTTCGTACCAACGCCGAAGCAACAGCCGGCGCGACATCGTTTCTTCCGGTCCCGGTGGTGGGAACCGATCCGGATGTCTGAGGAGTTCCTCCTCAAACATCAGGGATAGGCGACAGAGAAAATCCACATTGTGACTGATGCCATCGCGGCTGAGGCGCTCGAGCGCCTCGCTGGTGTGGCCTTGCTTATAGAGGGCAAGGGCCTGATAATTCTGCGCGAGCTGGTTCTCGGGTTGAAGCGCTAAACAACGCTCCAGCACCTGCACAGCATGGTCGTAGCGGCCCCAATCAAAATAGACCTGCCCGAGAAAGAGATAATAGGGAGGGTTTTCGGGCGAGAACTGTATAGCGGTCTTCAAGGCCTCTTCGGCTTGATGAAACTCTCCTGCCTCTGCAGACAGGCGTGCGATTTGCAAGTAGAGTTGGTGCTCCCCAGGGCGCCGCTTCAGAGCCTCGCGATAGAGCGCGATTGCCTTCTCATGTCGCCCTTTTGCAGCCAGCCTATCGCCTTTGAGAACCAATTGTTGGGTAGCCAGGAAATTGAGCACGGCGCTGTCTCCGTTGTGTGTAGAGTTCTCCCCGAGCCAAACCATCCGGCTTCAATATCTAAGAAAACGAGATCGCGTAGTTTTGCTTTGCAATATATGGAGAGGTGAGATATGAGTCAAACATTATTTGCTTGCAGCGTACGGGTAGCGTTGCGATGCCCGGCCGTTTCGTACCATCTCATTCAGAGAGAACGACAAGGCAGCATCGGGAGCCACCACTGTGCGTGAGCGGACACGGCGATGAAGAGAGGCCGCTATGTTCTGTGCGCAATTCTTCTGCTGGCCACTGGCTTACGAGTGGGCCACCTGCGCCATTTCTTCTGGATAGACGAGAGTTTCTCCGCAGCACTCGTCACGCAGGATTTTAGAACAATTGCGCGCCTAAGTGCGAAAGACGTACACCCACCCCTCTATTTCTGGACGCTCCGGTTATGGAACGTGCTCGGGCTCCAGCTGTTCGGCACCTCACCCGCAGCTACAACTATACACCTTATTGACTACCGGCTTGGCAAGCGGTATGCGCCAGCCGAATTTGTCGTTAGCGAACAAGGACGCGAGCCTGCCACACTGGCTGATGGGATTCATCCAGCCTTGTGGGAAAAGTACATGCTGGCCCCGCTCTGGTTTCTTCGACTGCTCAATGTGCTGGGGGCACTTGTCAGTATCTGGCTCCTATGGATTCTGGCCACACGTCTTTACCCTGACAAGCCGGGTATTGCAGGCTACGGTTGTTTGATCTTCGCCTGTTCTGGCTATGCCATTTTCTGGGATACGGTGATTCGAAGCTACTCGTTTGTGACGGTATTCATTCTAGCCCTCCACGTCCTGTGGCCACTAATGCCGAGTTCCCAGACCAGGCGTATGTTGTTCTGCACAGCCCTCGCTATATTGCTTCTCCTGAGTTACTTGAGTAGCTATATTGCGCTTTTCTTTCTTCCAGCTTATGTAGTTATGACCGTGCTGCAGGCAACGCCACGCCGCCGGTGGGCCTGGTACGTGACCTCTATTCTACTCAGTGTTGCGGTCTTTCTACTTTTCTGGGGAGATCGCATGGCCTACCAGCTAGGGCTTGGGCCCTCTGCTGGAGCGCTGTCGCTAACCTCCTTTTTGCCGGAGCTCCTTCACAACGCGGCTCTCTGCATCTCGCTCTTCTGGCCTTTGCTATTCTCCTATGCACCGTGGATGGTGCTCAATGCCAGCACCTCGCCAATCTTATACCATGTGGTGTTTCTCCTTTTCGCCATAGCAATTGGCTTCGGAATATGGCGTTATCGAAGAGGCCTGAGTACATCTGACGGGCTTGTACTGAGCTCGATGCTGTTACCATTTCTTGTGCCAACGGTGGTGGATGCCTTGCGACCAGGCCTACTGCCCCTACAGGCGCGTTATTTCTATCCCATCTTGCCCTTCTTCGCTCTCTTCCTTGCAGCAGGTCTCATGGAGATCAAAGCTGCGATCCTCAACCGTATGATAAAGGAGACGCAGGGGAAAAAATCTACTTGAAAGCACCCAAGGGGTCTGATAGAGAAATTTTGGTTTGCATGATGCAGGGGCTAACGTGCGGTTTCTTGTTACCGCAAAAGTACCGCATGACCATGCACCCCGCGAGTGTGTGGTATCTCTTAGTGGATATACTGGGAGGCCAGGAAAACAAACCCTTCACACTGGCTGGTTTTGCATGCCCAAGCACCGGTTGTTTGCAGGAGTTGGTAAGGTAAAATTCTCCATTTTAGAATCCGCCTGGGCGGATAAAAAGGAGCGGCTGCTATGAAAGTGGTTTTTAAGAAGGAGGATCTGGCCTATGCGACCAGCGTAGTGCACCACCTTGTCATTGCGCAGAGCCCTCTGCCAATCCTCGGCAACATTCTCGTCCGGGCGTCGGGAAAAACCGCCACATTTATTGCCAGTGACATGGAGTCGTGCGTGAAGTGCGAGATTGCCGCAGAGACTGCAGCGAAAGGGGAGACGACGATTCCGGCGGCAACCTTTGCCGAAATTGTACGGGAACTCCCGGATGCCAGTATCACTATTAGCCTGGAAGACAAGCTGGTGAAGATTAGCTGCGAAACAAATAACTACTCGCTCACAACAATGCCAACGGAGGATTTCCCTCGCTGGCCTGATGTCGAGCCGCTACTCTCATTTGAGATGCCCCAGAAGACTTTCAAACAGGTTATCAATAAGACGCTATTTGCGGTGCCGCAAAAGGACCCGCGCCGTGTGCTCTTAGGGGCCTACATGGACATTAAGGATAAGCTGCTGAAGTGCGTGGCCACTGATGGCAAAAAGCTGGGCTTTATTCAGGTCGAGCTTGAGCGCTGCGAAGGGGGCACAACGGCGTCGGCCATTGTGCCGCAGAAAATTCTGTCGGAGCTGCAGAAAAGCCTGCGCGATGAAGGAACCCTTCGCGTCACATTCGGACAGCGCCAAGTTGCCTTCGATTTGCACAACGTCCTTTACGTCTCCAACAAGATCGAAGGAACCTACCCTAACTATGAGATGGTGATCCCGAAAGATTTTGTGCACCAGATAACGCTCAACAAGGAGGTGTTCATCCAGGGCATTCGCCGGGCCGCCATTATCTCGGAGGAGAAAAATAATTCGATTCTTGTCAAATTCCGGCCCAACGAGGCATTTATCTCTGCAATGACTTTTGACATTGGCTCGTTCGAAGGTTCCGTGCCTCTGAGCTACGATGGAAGTGGTTTCGACATCGCCTTCAACTACAAGTACCTGCTGGACGTCCTAAGGGTGGTTGATACGAAGGAAGCCATCATGAAAGTGAAATCACCCAGCGCCCCTGTTATTTTTAACGAGGCGGACGGACAGAACGCCCTGTACCTCGTCATGCCAATCAAGCTGGCAGACCTGGAATCCAGAGATACAGAGGAACAGGGCAATGCATAACGCTGGTGAAAGATGCCGCATGAGAATTTCTTGTGGTTTGTAATATTGCTTACAGATAGCAGCGCATGCCAGAGCGATATTCAAAATTGTATTGTTTGCCGGAAAACTTCACACGAATCGGGAAGAAAATCTCATGAAAGACATTTTGATTCTGGCCGTTATTATCCTTCTCTGGATCGCCCTGCAAAAATTCATCCTGCCCAAGTTTGGCATCAGCACCTGACTGTCCAAGAGCTGCCGTGTCGAGGATCGACGCGAAAAAAAGCCGTCTGACACAGACACCTCGGAAAAGGAGATGGGCGGGATAGCGACTAAAGGTGAAGACCAACCCTGAAGGAAAATCCTGGCGGCAAGGCATAGAAAAAAGAGGGGTCAATTACTAACCCCTCTTTTTTTAATTCGCATCTACCTGCGTTTTTGCTGTTAATCCACTGGCGTGTCTACGAGGACCTTGCTCCGCTCAGTAGCGCGGAACCGAATCTCCTCATTCTCCAGATAGGTTTCGACGTCAGTGTTCTCCTGTATAGTGCCATCAATAATCAGTTGTGAGAGAGGATCTTCGATACACCGCTGGATGGTCCGCCGGAGGGGGCGCGCACCATACTCTGGATCATAGCCTTTTTCTACCAGAAAATCCCTTACCTCTTCACTGATACGAATAGTGATATTTTTATCAACCAGCCGCTCATTCACCTTCCGCATCATAATGTCAACGATCGTTTTAATAGCTTCAATACTGAGGGGGCGAAATACAATAATTTCGTCAATCCGGTTCAGAAATTCAGGATTGAAGGTCTTCTTGACCTCAGCCATGATCTTCTCTTTCATGGCTTCATAGCTCGCCTCCTCATCCTGCAAGTGGAATCCCATCCCACTGGCCTTTCTGATGCGCTTCGTCCCGATATTGGAGGTCAAAATGACCACGGTATTGCGGAAATCCACCACGTGTCCCCAGCTGTCTGTCAGACGGCCATCGTCAAAAACCTGCAGCAGAATGCTAAAGACGTCTGGATGAGCCTTTTCGATCTCATCCAGGAGTACCACGGAATACGGTTTCCGCCGTACCTTCTCGGTCAGCTGCCCTCCCTCTTCATAGCCTACGTAACCTGGCGGTGCTCCGAGTAGACGTGAGACTGAGTACTTCTCCATATACTCTGACATATCAATCCGCACCAGGGCATCTTCATCACCAAACAGGAACTCTGCCAGTGCTTTAGCCAACTCGGTTTTCCCAACGCCGGTTGGGCCGAGGAAGACGAACGACCCTGTGGGACGTACTGGATCCTTCAGGCCTGCGCGAGCCCTGCGAATGGCTTTCGCGATGATACCAAGCGCTTCGTGCTGACTGACTACCCGTTTGGAAACCTCGGCTTCCATCTTCAGAAGCCTCTGCGTCTCTCCCTCTTCGAGCTTCAGAATCGGAATCCCCGTCCATTTGGAGACAATATAGGCAATATCTTCTGGGCCAA
>CAZVVA010000148.1:0-926 GCA_964630455.1 uncultured Candidatus Sumerlaeota bacterium | reverse complement strand
TCTGCTTCTCGATGTCTTCGAGTTCCTGGGGTTTGATGTTAGCCTGGAGTCGTGCGCGCGATCCTGCCTCGTCCATCACGTCAATGGCTTTGTCGGGAAGAAAACGGTCGGTCACGTAGCGATCTGTCAGATGAACTGCCGCGTGGATTGCCTCGTCCGAGATAATCACGCCGTGGTGCTGCTCATAGCGGCTGCGCAAGCCCTTGAGAATATCCACGGTTTCTTCAATCGTTGGTGGATTAATAGTGATCGTCTGGAAGCGGCGCTCCAGTGCGCCATCCTTCTCGATATATTTGCGGTATTCCTCCTGGGTTGTTGCGCCAATGCACTGGAGCTCACCTCTTGAGAGTGCGGGCTTCAGCATGTTCGACGCATCAATAGCACCTTCCGCGGCGCCTGCCCCCACCAAGGTGTGCAGCTCGTCAATAAAGATCACCACGTCTTGTGACCGACGTATCTCTTGCATGATAGCTTTCAAGCGTTCCTCGAATTGGCCGCGGTACTTCGTGCCTGCCACAATAGCCGCCAGGTCAAGCGACAGCAGGCGTTTGCCAGCCAAGAGCTCCGGGATGTCGCCAGCCACAATCTTCTGAGCGAGGCCTTCAACAATCGCGGTTTTGCCGACTCCTGGTTCACCCAGAAGAATCGGATTATTCTTGGTGCGCCGGCACAGTACCTGAAGAATCCGCTCGATCTCGTCTTCCCGACCAATCACCGGATCGAGTTTTCCTTCGCGCGCCAGCTGAGTCAGGTCGCGTCCGAAGGTATCCAGTGCCGGGGTGCGCGATTTCTCAAAGTCGCCTTTCGACTTAGCACCCATGCCACTACTACCTTCAATGAGGTTAAGAACTTCGCGCTGCACCTTGGCGAAATCAATGCCGAAATTCTTAAGGCATTTCGCCGCCAGCGTATTCTCCTCCTTGATC
>CAZVVA010000147.1:0-9972 GCA_964630455.1 uncultured Candidatus Sumerlaeota bacterium | reverse complement strand
GAAGTGAGAAGTGAGAAGTGGGAAGGAATGGGGGAAGATGGAAGTGAGAAGTGGGAAGTGGGAAGGTATGGACTGTTTAAATGCGTACGACCGGCAGGTATTTGCAGCGGGAGCAGGAAGACATTCGGTGAGTATATTGGATGGATTTCTGGATGTCCTAGCTGGTAATCAGCTGCCGACTGGTAGGAAGGATCATTATAAATTTGGTGCCACGACCAATGTGGGTTTCCACCCGGATAGTTCCTTTATGCCGCTCAACGATCTTCCTGGCAATAGCCAGTCCAAGTCCTGATCCTTCAGAGCCCTTGGTGCCGAAAAACACACTCCAGATTCTCGGTAGCACCTCATCGCTAATACCCAGGCCTGAGTCTCGGACCGAGATGACAAAGTAATCGCCGTCGGGTAACATTTCAGTGCGAATCTCGATTCGGCGTTCGTCATCAGGCTTCTCCGGCTTGTCCTCAATAGCCTCAAATGCATTCGCCATCAGGTTCCGCAGGGCTTCTTCAATCGCTTTCTCGTCCATCCACGCGAGTTTCACCTTCGGGTCCAGAGTCACAGCCAGATCAATAGACTGCTTCATCACTGCTGACCGGTATGAATCGCTAATACGCTTAACAAACTCATTGACGCTCACGATGACCAGCTCGAGCTTACGCTCATTGGAATAAGCCGTTATTCCCTGCAGGAGGTTAAGCATCTGCTCGTAGCTTGCTTTCAACTCCCTCCACGCCTGCTCGGCGCCTTGCGAATCCTGCCTGCGCAGCGCGCGATACATCTGTTTCAGGCGATCTAAACTTTCCGAAGGTACGGTCTGAAGAAACTGACCCATGCTGGCAATCGTGTCGCCAGTTGCAGCAGACCGGTCACGTCGTACCTGCTCGCGATGCAGCGAGCCGTACTCAAGCGCCAGCGCAACCTGATTAGCAATACACGCCAGCAGCGAAAGATCGCTCTCCGTAAACGTCCTCTTCGGCGTGAAGGAGTCCAGATACACGGCTCCCAGCACCCGTTTGCCCCCTACAAGTGGCGCACACAGCGAATTCTGGACTTGCCCCCTCAGAATACTACTCGAACTATACGGCTGCTGTGGGGTAAACAGAACGGCTATCTTTTCGCTCACAACACGGCGGACAATCGCCGTGCTGAAGCCCATATTGTCATCACGCGACACCGCCAATTCTGGCCGAAACCACGACGTTTTCACCTCGAATTCCGACGCCTCTCCCCCTTCCACGTGCAAATCATGCCGGTAAATCACCAGCACGCGATCTGCATCGGTCGCTCCACCCAGACATTCAATCACCTTCTCTAACATTATCCTTGCGTCGCGGGTCTCATTGATAATTTCACCCACTTCGTATAGCACACGCAAATTACGCCGAATCTGATTCACCATCTTCGGATCAACATTTTGCACCTTCTCCAGACTCGCGACCGAGAGCTCCATAGCGGTCTTCGCCTCACTCGCCTTGATCTTCGAGCTAATGATGTCGCGATATTCCTCAATCGCCTCCTCCTCGATCGCGGCGCGCACTTCCGCAGTGCTACATTCATCCAGATCTGAGGTGCGCAGAAAAATCAGCTGATAGCGAGATTCCTTACCAAACGTGATCACCGCATTGTTATCCAGGAACTGCTCAACGATACGCCGGCCATTCACGAATGTCCCATTCGTACTCTGCAGATCCGTGACCACATACTGGCCGTCGCGAAATCGCACCACACACTGGTAGCGCGAGATCGCAGGTGAGGACAGCACAATATCAACTTCCGGACTCCGGCCGATGCGCACCTCGCCCTGCGCAATCTCGCAAGTCTGCGAATCCTTTCCTTCCACACAGAGTTTTAGTTTTGCACTCATTTTATATCGCCTTGATGAATAGTCTCCGGCGAAATAGTCCTCAGCATCTCGTAAAGCTCGTTCCCGTCCTTGGGGCGTTGCTCTCGATCCTTTTCCAGACAGCGAAAGATCACCTCACGAAAGTTTTCCGGCACGTCCGCACGCAATTTCTCCAACGGTGGCGGCTCGCTATTAAGATGCTGAGCAAGCACATTGCCACCGACAAATGGTGTTTGTCCAGCCAGCAGCTCGTACATCATAATCCCCAGGGCATAAATGTCCGCGCGCGAATCAACCTCCTTGCCCTTGATCTGTTCGGGCGCCATATAGGGTAGGGAGCCCATAAGGCTGCCCTCCCGCGTAAGGCTGACCTCATCGGCCAGCCGGGCCAGGCCAAAGTCCATCACTTTGACATTATCGCCATCCGCGGTTATCATGATGTTTTCTGGCTTGATATCACGGTGAATAATGTTCTCCTTGTGCGCCTGGCTGAGCGCATCAGCAATCTGCAGTGAATAGCGCAACGCCAGCATAACTGTTAAGTTCTCCTGGTTCTGTAGGATTTTGCGCAAATTCGTACCCTTGATGTACTCCATGGAAATAAAGCATTCGTTCTTTTCCGCACCCACATCGTATATGGCCACAATGTGCTGGTGGCTCAGCCGCGCAGTGGCTCGCGCCTCTCGTACCAGGCGCTGGCGCAACACCTCGTTGTGGCTCAGGTGCGTAGGCAGCACCTTCCACGCCACCTCACGGTTCAGCTTGCGGTCAAGTGCCAGGTAAACAACACCCATTCCTCCCTCTCCCAGGCGCGACATAATCTGGTAGCGCCGTCTCATGTCGTCGCTCATATCGTGAATCCGTCGCGTCATTGAGGACTGCGAAGCTTGGGATGAACCACTGGCATCGGAAAATACCGCACTCAGCTCCTCAACCCGTTTCAGCCGATCCCGCACGTCGCGATAGTAGAAATCCACCGCAAGAATCTTTTCGTAAATGTCCTTCGCGTTCGGAAACCGGCCCGCAAACTCGTAGGCCAGCCCCAGACCGTAGAACGCTGGCCGGTTCTCAAATGTCACCTTTGTTTCCCCACCCAAGCACTCCATGTAGCGGTCAATCGCAATATCATAGAGCTGCTCCTGCACAAAGCACTCGGCCAGGCTCATCAGGGCATCCCGGTGGTATTCCTCTGCTGGAACCAGCTTCTGAAAGATTTTAATCGCCTCTTCTGTGCGCTCCTCCCGCAAGTACAAGACTCCAAGCGCGTAGGCGATCTGATTGTCCTCGCCATACTCATCCAGATGCTTCTCATAGTTTAAAATGGCCTGCTGGTTCTGATTCGCGTCCCGGTAGAGCTTAGCCGCCTTGCTGTACAATCCCGCTCGTTCGTAAAAGCTGGCCGAGAGCAACTTGTCCGAAAGCCCTTCGTAGAGTTCAGCCGCTTTCTCGAAATTACCTGCTTTTCCATAACAGTACGCAGCCTTAGCGAACTCCTGCATTTCCTCATACAGTCCCGCGGCCTTTCCGAAATTTCCCGCCTTCTCAAAGTGGTTCGCCGCTGTCAGAATATCGCCAATAAGGTGGATATTCTGCGCTGCCTTCTCGAAGTCGCCCACTTCTCTATAGAGCCGAAACGCCTCCTTATGGTCGGCAATTGATTCATAAATCTCCGCCGCCTTGCGCAAGTCCTTGCCCGCTTCATAGCACGCTGCGGCCCGCCGTTTACAATCAAGCAGTTGCAGAGACAGCATGACGCGGTTCTCCAGCGCCAGCGTAAAATGGCCCGGACGCCGATCCAGACTTACCACTCGGATTTTATCTTTATAGTGCCATTGCCCATGACATCTCCCCTCAACGTCAAACACCAGCACATCATGTGCATCAGCCACAACTACAAGCGGCTCATTGGATAGATACAAGAAATCTTCAATCGCCTCACCATGCGTATGACACCACACTTCCTCCAGGGCTCTGGTGAAAACCCCGATCCGATTCTCTCCTATGCCTGCCAGTACATGGTCAGTCTGGCCTCCGCACCGCAACCGATAAACGCGACCCCCAAGCGAACGGCGCTTCCGCACCACACCACTCGCGTCAAGACAATACAAATCCCCAGCCAGCGTTCCAGCATACAATGTCTGCCGATCCGGCGCATGACAGACACTCCATGCCTTGAACGACGTCTCTATCTCCCACTTGACGTTCCCCGTGGCATCCAGACACTGAATTATGTCCCCCGTGGCGATCACCACACTCTCGCCTTCTGGAGACACCGACACCCCGCGCACCACCTCGGGGTATTCCTTTTGCCAGACCACCGTATGTTTGTCATCCAGACAGTAGAGCTGCCCATCGTCCGCCCCAACGATAATGCGGCTCGCCTTCTCATCAATGCTCAGCGACACTGGGAAGGCTGCACCGGGAATCTTGAATTGCCAAACTCGCTCGAATTTCTCATTAAACAGAAGGACCTCACGAGTATCCAGCCCTGCAACGAGATGCCCGGATTTCAGGGCGTGGGCCGTACAAATCACCTCGCCACGTTCCTCAATCCGTTGCACTTCCTCACAAAGCAGCAAAACCTCATATAGCGCTGCTGCCCGCAGTACAGTGCCTGCACCTTGCTCATAATATTCTGCAGCACGCTGAAGTTGATTGCGCTGCTCGTATATCTCGCCCGCCTTCTCGAAGTTCTGGTTTTTCACATACAGCGCTACTGCCTTCTCCACATCACCGATCAGCACATAAAGCGTCGCCGCGCGGTCCAGCTGGCCCGTCCGTTCCCAGAGCGCCGCTGCATAAAGGTGTTCTCCGTTCGCTTCGCACGTCTGTGCATCTTCTGCACTATGCCCCTTCTTTTCGTACATCTGCAGCACAATATCGTGGTGCCCAAGCCGCTTGTACAGCCGAATAGCATCGTCCAGATGCCCTCCCATTGCGTAGTACTGCGCTGCCTTCTCGCGCTTTCCGCTCTGCTCGCAGATCTGCGCGGCCCGACGTCTCTCACCGAGATCGAGGTAAAGATCAACTGCCTTCTGCAATTCTCCCCCCAGAAAATAACAACGGGCAGCCTGGAGCATCAGCTGCTCCTCGCGCAACAACTCGGCTGCCCGCAAAAACTCGCCTCTCCGAATGCACATGGCCGTTGCTTTGCGCCGATTCCCGCTTTGTACCCACGCCTCTATGGCTGGCGCAAACTGGCCCTGCTCTTCGTAGAGCTCTGCCACGCGCCTGAAGTTCCTCGCGCGCGCATACCAACGAATTGCCCTCTCCAGATCTCCACGGTCACAATGCTTGCTGGCCCGCGACTCCAGAATTCGGCTGAACATGCCCATTCTTGCAATACTCTCCGCAACGAGATCTCTTTACAGTCGCCGCTATCCATCTCTGTGCTAGCTCGTACTTGTTGGCTGCTTGACTTCGGCCCGTTCGGGTGTTGAAACCTCTTCTTTCTCGATCTCAATCCCGCTCCACCGCTGAATCTCCTGGAACGTCAGATCAATGGTTGCAAAGCTCTCCCTCTCGCTGTACGACAAAACGCCAATCCCCTCCTCCAGCGTAGTAATGTGCTGCAGTGCTTTGATAAAGCCGGACTCACGCAACGAAATGTAATTCCCCGTCTTGTATGCCAGCCGCCGTATCTCCGCGGCATTCTTATTCAGCAAAAAGGCGCTACGAATCTCATCGTTCATAGCCAATAGCTCAAATGCCCCCGAGCGCCCAAAATATCCAGTATAGTTACACTCCGCACACCCTTTTCCCCTGTAGAATTCAAACCGATCCGGGTCGAAATCCTTGATATGAAACTCCTTAACGATCTCCACAGACGGAGAATAGCGCTCCCGGCACTGCGGACAAATCTTGCGAACGAGCCGTTGCGAAAGTATCGCCATACTGGTACTCGACAACAGAAACGTCCGCAGACCCGCATCCATGAGCCGCAGGACCGCTCCGATCGAATCGTCCGTGTGAATGGTTGAACACACCATATGCCCTGTTAACGCCGTCTGAATCGCCCCGTACGCAGTTGACTCGTTGCTAATCTCGCCTATCACCATCACATCTGGATCCTGATGCATCATGGACTTTACCCGCTCAGCTATAATCCCCTCTTGCATTGACTTGACCTGGCATTGAGATATCCCTTCGATGCTATACTCCACCGGGTCTTCCAGCGTCACGATCTTGACGTTCCAGGTATTGAGATAATTCAGGCAAGCATAGAGTGACGTTGTTTTCCCACATCCCGTTGGCCCTGTGAATAGTATCAGCCCACTGGGCGAATCCAGAATCAATTTCAACGTCTTGAGCACGCGCGGCAGCATGCCCAGGTCTTCCAGATCGCGCAGTCCCAATTCCTTGGTCAATAAGCGAATCGTCACCGCTCCACCCAGTACCGTTGTGAAGATGGAGACACGCAGGTCAATCTCCTGCTTATTATAAGAAATAAAAATCCGCCCCTCCTGGGTCTCGCGTATCTCTGTAATGTCCATCCGCGCCATGACCTTCAAGCGCCGGATAATCGGATCCATCAGATACTTCGGCAAATCCGTCCTGTAGATCAATTTGCCATCAATCCGGTAGCGAACGCGCAGCCGATCTACCTGCGACTCTATATGAATATCACTGGCTCGCTCCTTGATCGCATTGCTCAGAATGTAATTGACGATATTGACGATCTGGCCTGTTCCGCCTCGCGCCGGTGTATCATCATCCATAGGATAACGCCGAAAGGCCGCCTGTTGTGTTTCGTCCAGCGGGCTCACCATACTGCTACTTACCAACTCCTTCTCCTTGACGATCTCCTCGAGCACCTTCTTGATGGCCGACTTCGGTGCCACTGCCATCTCGTACTTCTCACCGTAGGTGTTGCGCAGAAACTTCTGCACGAATCCATCTGTCGGATCGTGAACCAGCACCGTTACCGCGCCTTCATTCTCCCACATCGGCAGCGCGCCATACTCACGCATGAACTTTTCCGGCAGCCGACTGAACAGCTTCATGTCAATCAGCCGCTTGTCAGGTAACACGTACGGGAGATCCATCTGGATGCTGAATGCCTTGGCAAATTCCTCCTCCGTAATCGCACCAAGATCAATCAGAATATTCCCTATCGGTTTCTTCTTCTCCTTCTGAATCTCCAGCGCTTCTTCAAGCACCTCGGGCGTGATCGCACGATTCTCAATCAGGATCACTCCAATCTGCACCTTGTGCTCATACTTCTTCGTTACCTCGCGCAGGTCCCGCTTGCTCACGTATCCAAGATCAATCAGTATCTCTCCAAGCCGCTTCTTCTTAATCAACTCCTTCTGAACCTGCAGGGCGTGCTGGAGCTGGTTCTCATTGATCTTACTGTCCTTAATCAGCGCCTCACCAATCTTTATTCGCATCATCCTGTACCGGTTTCCTTTCAAGGATCCCTAGAGAAGTCCTACCCTGAATATGCCAGACCCTTTGCTTACGAGCTCGTCATGAGACCCAAATAATAGGATGGGCACAATTTAATAAATCGTCATCATTTTTAACAAAGTCTACCATTCTCAGGCATCTACAAAATTATTTTCCTCTCCTGAAAAGGCCAATTTTCTCCAGTCTATAGCCTTACTGTCCGTGCTTTATATTTCTTAAATTTTCTAATTGCAATAAACGCGCGGCACGCGCTCTCCAACTTCACATACAATCTCGTTGGGGATGGTTCCGATCGTCTCGGCAATCTCTTCAATTGGCAGATGAGATTTGCCTTTCTTTCCATAGACGAGCACTTCGTCACCTACCTCTGCGCCTGGAACTCTGGTAACATCCAGCAAAACCTGATCCATACAAACGCGGCCAACTATTGGCACCCGACGCCCACGCACAATCATAACACCACGGTTTGACAGATTCCGTGGATAGCCATCTCCATAGCCAATTGGGACGGTTGCTACGCGCACGCGCCGCGGGGTCTTAAACGTACGGCCATAGCTGACATATCGCCCTTTGCCTACGTTGCGTATCATCACAATCCGGCTCAGCAGCGTCATCGCAGGATGAAGCACCACTGTGCGCTCTACAATCGGAGTGGGGTATAAACCAAACACCATAATTCCAGGTCGTACCAGATCAAGGTGAGCCTCTGGATGCTGGAGAATTGCCCCGCTGTTAGCTGCATGAATCTTGGCCGGCCTGAAGTCAAAACGCTGGCACTGCTCCAAAACGGATCGAAAATTCCTTAACTGCCACTTCGTGTAGCTCGGCGACTTGCCATCTGAATCTGAGAAATGGGTAAACAGCCCGTCAAATCGGAGATGTGCATATCGTACAAGCTCGGGCAGCACTTTCTTCCACTCCTCATGCCAGAATCCAAATCGCCCCATCCCCGTATCAATCTTCACATGCACGCTGGCCCTCCGCCGCTGACGCTGTGCTGCGCGATCCAGCGACCGCGCCACGTCCAGTGAACCCAGAGCCACTGAAATCCGCTTGCGCACCACAACTTCCGCATCGCTTCGAAACACCGGCCCGAGCATCACAACTGGCAGTCGAATTCCCTGTGACCGCAGCGCTACTGCTTCGTCCACGGTTGCCACGCCGATCTCCGCTGCGCCACCCTCAATCGCAGCTCGCGCCGCTTCTACGATGCCATGCCCATACCCACGTGCCTTCACTACGGCCATCACGTGGCGCTTCTTACCAATCTTCCTTTGAATCGCCTGAATGTTTTTGCTGATTGCATCCAGATGTATCACCGCAACCGTTGGCCGATGGATTCTCTTGTCGCCCATCCTCTGCTCCTTCCTTGTTACGCGTTTGATTAAAGAATGCCCCGGAGACTTAGAGACACGGAGATCCCAGGGGAAATTCAAAATGAAAATTGCAAATATCAAAATGCAAATTTACACTTTTAAATTTTCAATTTGCAATTTACAATTCACCGCTTTGTGCCTCTGTGGCTCTGTGGCCCTTTTACAGGGTTGCGCAAAATGCCAATTCGTTCAACCTCCACTTCTACCACGTCGCCCGGAAAGATTGGCTGTATCCCCTCAGGTGTTCCGGTGGCAATCACGTCACCCACCTCCAGGGTGATAAACCGCGTGATCGCCTCTATCAGCTGCGGAATTGAGAATAGAAATTGCCGCGTATTCGCATGCTGCCGTAGCTCGCCATTCACCCGACAGCTGACATCCAGGGCCACTGGCTCAGGACATTCATCCACGGTCAGCATAACCGGGCCGATTGGGCAAAACGTATCCATGCTCTTTGAACGAAACCAGGGATGGCCCTGCCCGATGTCATGCTTTTGGAGGTCGCGTGCCGTCACGTCGTTCAACGCCGTGTAGCCGGCAATATAGCGTGCTGCATCAGACGCCATTACCTGCTGTGCACGCCGCCCGATAATCACCGCAAGCTCCGCCTCAGGGTCTACCCGCGTGAGATAGGAGCGGTATATAATCGGTTCGCCGGGATCAATCACTGCCGAGGAAGACTTGGCAAAGAGAATCGGCTCGGTGGGTGCCTCATGCCCGGTTTCGCGCGCATGCGCCAGATAGTTTCGACCTACGCAAATAATATTCCGCGGCTGTTCAACCGGCGCACATAACTGTACGTCGCTCAGCGCCCTGATTACTCCGGTCTCTCGCGAGCATCCTGCTCCGAATTCTATCAGCTCCTCAACCGTCTTTCTCCGCTCCATTAAGAGCTGCAAGAACTGCGGCCATGTCCCCAGCTCAGGGATCTCAGCATCGCGTCTTTTTTCTACGTAGAGCGAGCTGGCTAGACTAAAATCAATAACGCACTCACCCTGCACCACGCCAATGCACCGCCGTGTGGTGTTTGCATCGGGTTTAAAAAGAGCAATTCTCATCTCTCATCTCGCTCTCTCAATATGTCTTCTTCCACGGCACCGCGAACTGCAATTTTTCCCTTTCGTGATTATCCCGCCTCACAGTCAGATAACTCGCCTGATCCCTAATGAATTTACCATTGAAAATCAATAGAATAACACCACAGAGGCACAGAGTTTAGCGCGTCGCATTTATCCCAGATTTTGTGTTAAAGAAGAATTTCTTCTTTTTTAAGTTAAGAATTTGGACAGGATTTACAAGATTTACAAGATTTGCAGGATCAATGGGATTTATCGGGATTGAGGG
>CAZVVA010000146.1:8917-10023 GCA_964630455.1 uncultured Candidatus Sumerlaeota bacterium | reverse complement strand
GGAGCGCCGTTGTTGCAATTTCATATCCAATCGGAACCGAGGTTCGCGACAGAACGGTCCACTTTGAGGGGGGATAAACTTTCCCGCTCTCTTCGCCTGGTAGATCAATGCCTGTTTTATCGCCAAATCCAAATTGCCGGAGGTGCGGGTAAAATACTTCTGGTTCAAGACGGCTTGCAAGTTTGCAGATGCCTACGTTGCTCGACCATACAAAGGCATCCCGGACCGGGACGAGTCCTAAGGTATGGCCACCACTGTCCGAAATGTGCCGGCCGTTGATGTTCGTTACGCCATTTTCGCAATCCAGCATTTCATCAACCGTGGTCAGGTTCTCATCCAGCAGTGCTGCAAGAGTAAAGATTTTCAGGACTGAACCGGGCTCAATCGGATCCGTGATGCAACGATTGCCGCGATACTTGTCCGGATATTTTGAAAATTCGTTGGGATCAAAGGAAGGACAGTTTGCCATGGCCAGAATCTCGCCTGTTTTTGTGGCCATGACGATAGCTACACCACCATCTGCCTCGTGCTGAGTTACAGCCGCACGGAGCTCCTTCTCGGCGTCGTATTGAATTGCTTCGTTAATGGTGAGCACCAGGGTGTTGCCGAAGGAGGGTGCCAGATCTTCTTCCAGAAATGGATCAAGATACTGGCGAATGGCGCTCTGGCGCGTCTTCAGCCGTTTATATTCCCCCTTGATTTGGTCGTTGTAGAGATACTCAAGCCCTGCGATGCCTTTGTTATCCCCATGATCATCAATGGTAGTGAAGCCAATGACACTGGCGCATAGACGGTTTTTAGGGTAGAGACGTTTGCTCTCCTTGTGAAAGTAAACAGCAAATCTGGGTAGGCCATAGGATTGGGCCATGGTATGAATTTGGTTCATCTTTGCCCGTGAGATTTTGCGGGCTAGGAGAGAGGGACGATCGGTCGTTTTTTGAAGGATTTCGCAGATTTTCTTGTGAGGACGTGATAGAATTTGCGCAAGATCATTGGCCAGGCTTACATGGTTCTTGGTAATGAGAGAAGGGGTGGCGTAGACTGAGTACCTGCGGGTGCTTGTGGCCAACGTTTTGAGATTGCGGTCAAGGATCTCGCCGCGCCTC
>CAZVVA010000146.1:0-8907 GCA_964630455.1 uncultured Candidatus Sumerlaeota bacterium | reverse complement strand
GTTTTATCCTGCTGAGCATTGGCCTTGCTCTGATACTGCGTGTGCTGGCGGATCTGGAGTATGTAGAGGCGTGCTTCGACTATGCAGAAAAGAAGAGCGAAACAGAAAAGCAGAAGGAAGATTCGCAGTCTGTAGGTTTTTTTAATCATGCGTAACCCCTCAGTTTGGTCGGCTGCCGCATTATGCTCTCACATAATTGTTGACATAACTGAGGCATGTAGGGTAAGGGTCTCTCGATTGCGTGCAGGAACTACCCAACCTAATTTCAGAAAGAGAAAAGCGCCCAGGAAGAATTTAAAAAAAGACCAGACTGACCCCCAGGATAGAAAACGCATTTGCTCCTCTATCCTTAAGAACCGCGGGATCTGGAAGAGCCCAACTGTCTGGTACTGCTTCCAGGAGGAATTATCTCAGCAGGAACGGGAGCTGTCGCCGGGAATTGGAACAGGCAGACGAAGCGCAACAGATTCAGCAGCGTACAGGATCGGGTCGAGGCACAGATCAGGAGCGAGAGCGGGCAATCAGCACAAGGGCAGTTACGGGAACAGGTAGCGGGGAACGGTCAACAATCAGCATCAGCATAATGCTGGAACGTGAACGAGAGGTCAGTCTGGTCAAGTTTTTTTTGCCTTGTTGTTTCTTCTCTTCCTCTCTGTCAATACCCCCATTCGGTCAGGATCGTACTGCATCATTTACCAAAGAGCCGTGTATCTCTCGATTTCTCTTGGGCACTGGAATTCTGACTTACCTTAACGATTGATGCCAGCAGGCTAATAACATTTTCAGGCTCTTCAATACGTGGCCAGTGTCGCTCCTGGTCAGGCACGTAGCGCTCTGTCCCCTGATACTTAGCAATCACCTTCTTGGGGACAGTCAGGTATTCTATCTCCTTCGGGTCGTAATCAATCATTTGCAGCTGCGCAATAGCATACTCGTGTAAGCGATCACCGTTTTTGAGATTCTCGATTGTTGATTCAAGAGACTTCTTGAAATCCGTAAGTTGGCTCTTTCGATCCTGGAGCTTGCGGGTCTCAATTTGAAAGTCTCGTATTTTAAATCGTAGATAGACATGAGAGAGCGCCAGGGTAGTAAAAATCAGTAGCCAAATCAGATGTTTGACGATGGTCCGCTTGCTGAGGGAATCTTTTCGCGGAATTACTTCGTTACAGTACGAGAGCGATGCCATAAGACTCTTCACCGTCCTTTAGTCTGCGACTCGTTCAATGGCGCGGAGTTTGGCACTACGCGCCCGCGGATTCTCGGCGATTTCGTCCTGAGATGGTGTCACAGGCTTTGGTGTCAGAATTCGTAAACGGGCTTTTCCGCCGCAAGTGCACCGCAGCTGAAGCGGAGGACACTGGCACTGACGCGCGGCAGTGGCAAACTGCTGTTTGACAATCCGATCCTCCAGCGAATGATACGTGATAACAACCGCACGAGCGCTCCGTTTCAGTAATGGAAGCACCTGGATAATGGCTTGCTCAAGCAGCTCTAGCTCACTATTCACAGCAATCCGAAGCGCCTGGAATACACGCGTTGCCGGGTGATGATGCCGTGGCCACCTGGCTCTGTGAATGGCCGCCTTGACGATTTCAGCTAGTTGGCCTGTCTGCGTGATGCGCATTTTCTTGCGCTCCTGGGTAATTCGCCGGGCAATCTGCGCGGCCCAGCGCTCTTCTCCGTACTCCCTGAAAAGCCGTTCGAGCTCCTCGGCCGAGAGCGTATTTACCAGCGTCTCTGCCGTGATGGGGCCACGCTGATCAAATCGGCAGTCGAGCGGCCCGTCTTTGGTAAAGCTGAATCCACGCTCTGGATCGTCAAGTTGTGCGGACGCAATGCCGCAATCAAAAAGGACACCGTCAATCTTTGTAATCTTAAGTCTTGTGATCTCACGGTCAATATCCGAGAAGTTTGCCACAAGAATCTGAAAACGGCCTTCGCTGATTCCGCTTTGACGCAGATGATTGGCAGCCAATTCTACCATAGCGGGATCGCGATCTATCCCGATGAGCAGCCCCTGTGGACCCAGATGCTCCAGAATGGCTTTGCTATGGCCGCCTGTGCCAATTGTTGCATCAACTATGACTTCGCCCGGTTTGGGGTCCAGAAAGCTGACTACTTCCGCGACCATCACCGGCGTATGCGTATAGCCCATGGCTCCCACGTCGCCGGGGTCGGTGCCGGACACCTAAATAGTGCTTGGCTTCGACGACTGCTCTAAGGTCTCAGCCAGCTTTGGTATCTGACGAGCAATAAACTCGTCCCACTTCTTACGATCCCAGATTTCCATATAGTCGTTGAAGCCAATGACGTAGACTTCGCGGTCGAGCTCGGCGTAATTCGCGAGAAACGTATTGAGTCTGATCCGATTCTGCTTGTCCAAGATTTCTATGACCGCACAGCCTGTGAAGGTTTTCTTGAATTGTCGCTTTTCAAGATTGGAGCTGTTGGCAAGGTCAGAATCCAGCTCTTGAAGGAATTTCCTGTAGTTACGATTGGGAAATACAGCGATACTCTTATCGAGGGAAATGGTGATGACGACTTCCAGACCTTCGTCGCCGTACTCGCGAGTCAAGACGTCACGAAATTTTGCGGGGATGTTAACGCGCAACTTGTTGTCAATGGTCAGCGGGAAGTTACCTATAAACCCAGAGGATGATGCCATCACATTATCCTAGTAGTGGGAAATTTACCCACGATCTACCACAACTACCCACTTTGCTACCTATCCCTTTTCCCTGTGTCAATAAAAAAAGTGAGGCATTTTGATTTTTTTTTGGCCCTCTACACGATATTGACGGCCCAAGGCCAAATGGTACAATATGTATAGCAATTGGCATGATATTGCTGGTCTGGCTGCTTATGAGCAGTTGGGTGGCAAGATTGTGGGTTAAGTGCGCAGATGTTCTATTGCCGGGTGGAGGACCGTTGTGCCTCAGGCGCTGAATAGTGGGGATGGTCACACTCTGAAGGGGATATGAGTCTTTGGGTAGTGTGCTTGGAGCGAAGTTATCAGCGAGCAGAGATATGGGGAAGCATGGGGTGCGGTGGAAGTTGTGCGAAACTGTAAACGGCCCAGACGGAGCTCAGAATCCTGGATTTGCTCTTGGTGAATCTCCGCCATCTCCTTATCGAATTTTCTTCCTTATTATCAAAACAATTTTCTTGACATGCACGCGAATAGCATCTTAAGTATATCTATATATATAGATATATAGATTTAATTTTCGGAGTTTTCTCTATGCGAGACTTGGTGCGGATATTCAAGGCCCTGGGTGATGAGAACCGCCTGCGCATCGTGAAGATGCTCCAGCAGCGTCCCCTCTGCGTATGTGAGGTAACCGACATACTGGGTATAGCGCAGTCGTGCGTGTCGCGGCATCTCAGGTTGCTAAAGGACGCCGGCCTGGTTGAGGATGTGCGCGACGGCCAATGGATCATCTACCGGCTGTGTAAAAAGCCAGCGAATGCATATGCGGCCAGGCTGCTGGCGAATCTAGCGCGGTGGGTCAATGATGATTCTCGGGTGGTGCGCGACCGGCAGCACATTCGCAAAATTAGCCGGGAGCAATTGAGTTGCCGGGTGTAAGACGACGCAGGCCCTCATGTGCAGGTGCAGGGCGCAGTATGCTTTACCTAATGTCAGAGTAAGAAAATGCACGGGTAGCAATCTATGTAATAGAGAGGTTCTAAGGAAAGAATTATGATCGCTAAGCTCGTAAATGCTGGTATTGAATCGCTATGGGACTATATCGCACTGCATACGGTAACGTGTCTGATCCCCGCGTTTTTTCTAGCCGGGGCCATGGTCAGCTTTGTCTCCAAGGAAGTGATTATCTACTATCTTGGCATTGCGGCAAAAAAGATTCAGTCGTTTGCCCTGGCTGCAGGGGGAAGTTTTTTTATTGCTGCCTGTTCGTGCACGGTAATTCCGGTGGCCAGCGGCCTGTACTATCGAGGGAGCGGTGTAGGGCCGGCGTTTATTTTGCTCTGGGTGGCACCGGCGGCAAATATTCTGGCGTTGGTCTATACGGGTGCGATTCTTGGGTACGACATCGCGGGAGTGCGGCTGCTGGCGGCGCTGCTGATGGCATTTATTGTTGGCACAGTCCTGACGGTAGTGTTTGCAAAGGAGGAGCGGCAGCGCGATGCGCAAGGCGACGGGACTCCGACCACCGGCAAGTTACTTGCCCTGGAAGATATCGTCTTATTGGGTTTGATAGTGGCGACGCTCCTGGCGCCGAATTATCTTATTCAGAAAGGGCCGTACTGGCAGAAACTGATAGTCTGGGGCTTGGGAACGGTTATTACGATTGGGTATGCTGTCAAGGTAAAGACGCGTGTGGCCTTGACGCAATGGCTGAAGGAGACGTGGTGGTTTGTGCGGATTATTTTTCCGCTGTTGCTGATGGGGGTATTTATTGTTGGGGTTGTTGGCGCGATCCTGCCCGAGCCTTTGATCAAGAAGTGGCTCGGGGGTTCTAGCCTCTCGGCGTCTTTTTTCGCCACGCTGATTGGCTCGATTAGTTACTTCGCCACGATGACGGAGGCGCCATTTGTGGATACCCTTATGAAGCTTGGCATGGGAAAGGGGCCGGCACTGGCATTGCTATTAACCGGCCCGGGTCTGAGCCTTCCTAATATGTTGGCCATCATTCGGGTGTTTGGATTCAAAAAAGCACTTGTCTATATCGTGACGCTGGTCGTGCTGGGCACGATAGCAGGATTCGTTGCAGGGAATTTTATCTTTTAGGAGGATGTGGCGATGAAGATCGAGGTGTTTGGGCCGGGATGTCCGAAATGTAAAAAGACGGTAGAGAATGTTAACAAGGCGCTGGCGGAGGCCGGCAGAGCGGCTGAGGCTGAGGTTGTCAAGGTGGAGAAGTTTGAAGAGATCGCGAGATGCAAGATTCTGATGACACCAGCAGTGGCTATTGATGAGGAAGTGAAATGTTCGGGGAAAGTGCCATCGGTAGAGGAAATTCGGGGATGGCTCTAAGCCATGTAGCCCCAAGAGTATATCTTTTTCTTGTTTCAAAAGCTCGCACGACTTACACAACACCACTGGCCAGGGTATCTTCGCAAATGAAAGTGTCGGGATGATAATAGAATTACGTCTGCCACGAGTTTTTATCCCCACGAGCATGTGACTGGACATCTTAGAGGCTAATCCCGCGACTTAGGAATTGACAGTTCCCTCCCCCGTTGCTTGCATCGTAATGAAGCCGGACAAAATCTGACCTTTTATGGTTGAACTCTATCTGGACTACTAATCGTCCGACGCAATGAGTACGGGTCTGCCTGATGTAATGGCTTCATTAGATCGCTGAAAGACATTTCTTACGAGAGGAGCAAATGGATAAGATGGATAAGCGAATGCGAAAACACTGGGTTCTGGTCTGCCTTGGAGTAATGCTATGGGCTTTGGTCTGTGCTTCATGCTTTGCGCGCGACGGTGCGCAGATAGCAATTCTGGATTACGCGGATGAGTGGACAAAGACCACAGGTGTTGGGCCTCTGCTGGACGCAGCAAGGGTGAGCTATGCAGATCTGACACCTATGCTTGAGCGCCGGCAGCTGGATCTTGCGGGTTACGATATTCTGATCATTGGGTCGTTTTTTACGAACAGCAGCGAGCTGCGGGAAAATCTAAATCTGCAGGCGAAGGCGCTTCGTGATTTTGTAGAGCGCGGTGGCGTTATTGTTGAGTTCACGCAGGCGGATCAGAATGAGCGCTCGGTCGCATGGCTTCCCCAGGGGGTTTCAGTTGCGCGGTGCGATACGGACTACGAAGCAGTGAAACTTCTGCGGCCAGAGCACTTGCTGTTCACTACTCCCAATCCGATCAGCGAAGGCGATCTGGGCGGATGGGAGATACTCCAGTGGTCAACGGTGTGGGAGAGTTTTTCGCAAGTTGAAGGCTGTGCGATTCTTGGTGCACGAGATGCTGAGGGCCATCTGCCTGCAATCATCGAGTGCGGATGGGGCTCGGGCCGCGTGTTACTGTTTGCAATGGCGCCAGACAAGGCCGTCCAATTGGGTAACGAAGCAGCCAGGCAGGTCGTCGTGCGAATGATCCAGAACATTATCGCCTACGGTCAAGCGACGCAGGCCAAGAAGCTTCCCCCAATCGAAGTCTCCAAAGCAACCGTCTCTACTTTTTACGCATTTGCAATTCGCGGCACGGTTTTTGAAGATGCAAATGACGACGGAGTCATGAACGAAAACGAACTCGGCATTCCTGGAATCGGAGTGTCAGATGGGTACCAGGTTGTGCTGAGCGATGCTGATGGGAATTACCTGTTACCGAATTTGTCAAAGCAGGCGAAGTACATTTTTGTTTCTCAGCCAGCACAGTATGAGAAGACCGCTGACTTCTGGCATTTGCTGGTTGACGAGACAGCGGCGCACGATTTCAATTTTCCACTTCGTCGAACTGCGGTTGCTGAGACTGACACGTTTCGCTTTGTCAAGATTACCGACGTCCACATTAACGGGCCGGAAGACATCATGAACTTTGTTGACGGCCTTCAGGAGGTCAATACGCTGACTGATCCACCACTATTCATTGTCGCGACAGGCGACCTGGTCAATCGCGGCAGCTATGCTTATCAGTTCCACGCATATCAGCAGGGGCTTAAGACGTCGGTGGTGCCGGTTTTCAACGTGTTTGGCAATCATGATCGGAGCGATGATGAGGATCGCGCGCTGGCCTACAATAAGCTGCTTGGGCCGGACTATTATTCCTTCGACGTTGGCACATATCACTTCGTAATTCTCAATTCAGTTATTAAAACCGAGCGCCAGGAGCATTGGCTCACTGAAGACCTGGCCAAGCTGGGCAAAGGAAAGACCATTCTGGCATTTGAGCACTACGCACCCAATCTTGAGCGGTTGCGCTGGATGGAATCTCTTGGCATGGAATTTCTTTTTACGGGCCACTGGCATACGAGCAAGATATTCTCGCTAGAGACCATTGAGTTTTTCAACACCCCACCCTTTGTTATGGGCGGCATTGACAACAGTCCCTCGGGATTTCTGCTGGTGAACATTGACGGGGGGAACGTTACAGCGGAGTACCGGGTGAACGGACAATCCAAGCGGCTTACGATTGTGTATCCGAGCGATGATCTGCGAATCGAAGCAGAGGATTTCGAGGGCCTGCTCGCCAATGTCTACGACACATCGTCAGAAATTCGCCGGGTGAGCTACGCTATCCGCTGGCGCTCAGAGCTGATTGCCAGCGGCGAGATGCGCCGGTTTGGTGGATTGCGCTCCGAGCGCATAGGTGAAATGACCTGGCGTGCGGATGTTGATCCCTCCATCTTTAAGCCAGGAAACTACGTTGTAGAAGTCATAGCGGAGAACGATGCCGGTGAACATTGGAACGCCATGCAGGGGATAAGATTGATCAGGCGACGCCCTGGCACAAGGAGGCTGGACAACGAATGGCCGATGTTTATGCGGAGTTCGGCTCATCATGGGACCAGTCTAACGTCGCTGAGTCCTCCGTTTTCGCTTGCGTGGGTCCACACGACTGGTGGCACGATTGATTTCTCCTCGCCTATAGTTGGAGAAGGCAAGGTCTTTATCGGCGTGCGAGACCGCCATGGATCGGCGCGGTCAGACGTCCGGTTGTCCTCATTAGAACCTTCTGCATCCGAACGGAACGGCATCGTCGCAGTTGACGGCCATACGGGCCAGCGGATCTGGTTTTTTCCAACGTCTTTGGCAATCGCGCATACGGTGGTCTACCACGAAGGCCTGGTCTATGGGGTTGACATTGGTGGTCGCGTCTACGCACTTGATGCAGGCAGCGGCCAGCTCATCTGGTCGCACGATCTGGGCGATTACCCCGCACGCTGGATATTTTCTGCCCCAACGCTGAAAGATGGGATTCTCTATGTTGGCAGCTCAGCGCATTTTGCGGCGCTCGACGCAAAGACTGGCGACACGGTGTGGATAAACACGGATGGCTACGATTGGATTTCCTCGTATGCTTCACCTGCTGTTGGCGGTGGAAAGGTGTTGATAGGCGCGGTCTGGCTGCGATTTGACAGAAAATACGGAAGCCTCTACGCTATGAATGCAGAAACCGGCACACGCGAGTGGAGCCACGAGGTGCTGGGAATGCAGGGTTCACCAACAATTGCGAATGCTTGTGTATATTATACGGATACAAAAGGTAATTTCGCAGCTGTTGCGCTCGAAGATGGCCATACTCTGTGGGACTATCAAATGGAATCCGCGTGGTCGCCTGTGACGCCTGCGATCTCCGGGAGGCGTATTGTCACAGGCTCAGGCACGGGAACAGTCTATTGCTTTGACACAAAGACGCAGAAGCTGCTCTGGCAGTTTGAATCCGAGGCATCGGTGTATCGCCTGTCGCCGTACAAGAAGGATTTCAGCGCCCTGCTCTCGTCGCCGACAATTGCTGGACGTAGGGTATATATTGGCAGCAGCGACGGGCATCTCTACGCACTGGATATCAAGACCGGAAGACGTCTCTGGGCGCATGATTTTGGAGTACCGGTACTCTCTACGCCTGCCATTAGTGGGAACATGCTCTTTGTAGGCACCTATGATGGTCAGCTCTATGCGTTTCAGGGTAAGCGCCCATCGTGGTTGAAGCGGCTGTTTGGTGTCAAGTAGACGTACAACTTACTGGAATATGTGCGCCCATCTTGCAATGATTAGAAGATCATCGGCCTTGTCTCGTAAAGGGAGGCTGTTTTTTTGCCAAAGAATGTACAGAACCGGCTGTTGGTAGATATATTCGCTCGCGGTCTCCGAATTTTGGGGTTTGTGTGTTGCTTGCTCGTTTTGCTGCCAGCGACGAGCCGAGCCGTACAGGAGGTGCGGGTCTTGCTCTATCACGCTCACGAGAACCTTGGATTTACGGAGCAA